>JACOUH010000166.1 GCA_016177925.1 Planctomycetota bacterium
AGCCGACCTTGACGCGACGCTTGCCCTCGCCGGCAAAGTGGATCGACACGGCCTTCTTCTGCATATCGTGGCCCAGCGCCAGCGTCTCCAGGGCCTTCTTGAACTCGCTGTCCATGACGGCGTTGAGGAAGCGCAGCCGCTGCACCTCCGACAGCTTGACGCTGCGCAAGCCGTCGGCACACCACAGGTTCAGACACTCCACCTCGACCACGGCGTCCTTGCCGACCTGGACCTTCTTGTGCTCGACGCCCACGATGGAGCCGGTCAGCGTGCCCGGTTGCGCCGCGGCCTGCTGGAGGACGACCTCGACTTTCTCGCCACGGGCATGGTTGAGGATGGTGCTGAAGGTCGGATTGCCGGTCAGGTTGACGGCGAAGGACTGGAGCGTGCGTTCGACGGGGACATTGGATTCGTAGGAGACGGCGTCAATGTGTCCGCCATCAAGGTCGCGCAGGGTCATCGACTTGATCAGGTCGTTGATGTCCTGGGCGGGGAAGGTCAGGTCGATGCGTTGATCGCCGTCGATGCTGCCCTCACGCTGGAAGTAGCCCACCCCGCTCGAAAACAGCACCACCTGCGCCACCGGCAACAGCGCCGCCGTCGGCGACTTGCCCGACTCCTTCGCTCGCTCCTCAGTGCGAGCCGCTGGCGACGGCCTCAGCGGAATCACCAGGAACGCCGCGGATGCGGCCAGCGCCGCCAGACCGGCGGCGAGATAGGCTCGACGCATGGGGGGATCTCCTTGAATAGTCGGGGGACGTACGCGAAACGCCAATGCTCCTCTACAAGACGAAGCAGGGCCGGTTACGGATTGACCTGCGTTCCCGACTCGCCGTTGCTCGTGCTATGCACCTTCGACGCGAACCATTATAATGGGGTTGTTTGGCACTCCCGTTCCGTAGTTTTCTTGTACTCGGCGGCTGAGATGAAGATAGTCAAGTACCCGCACCCAGCGCTCCGCCACAAGTCGCGCGACCTGACGATGATCGACAAGCAGGTCCGCCTGTATGCGGCGCGGATGCTGGAGCTGATGTACGAGGCGAGGGGCCTTGGCCTGGCCGCCAACCAGGTTGCCCTGCCCTTCCGGCTGCTGGTGATGAACTCGACCGCCGACGCGCAGCAGCGGGAGCACGAGCACGTCCTGATCAACCCGCAAATCCTCGATCGCAAGGGCTCGATGGAGGGTGAGGAAGGTTGCCTGAGCTTGCCCGACCTGTATCAGAAGGTGCGCCGGGCCAGGACCGTCACCGTGCAGGCATACAACCTCGAAGGGCACGCGCTCGAGATCACCTGCAGCGACCTGCCCTCGCGCATCCTTCAGCACGAGATCGACCACCTCGACGGGGTACTGTTCATCGACAAGATGGGAACAATTGCCAAGCTGTCGAGCCGCGGGATACTGCGCGCCCTGGAGAGCGACTACCGTCGCGCCCAGGAGCGCGGCGAGATCCCACCCGACGCGGAGATCCTCCGGATGCTCGCCGCCCTCGAGGCCGGGGCCGTCCCCCCGCCCGAGCCGCCCGAGTCGCCCCCCCCGCCTGCCCAGGGGGAGAACGGGCAACCGCCCCCGATCCTGTGAGGCACCTGTCTTCATGCGCATCGTCATGATGGGCACCGGCACCTTCGCCGAACCGACCCTCCAGGGCCTGCTCGCCGGCCGCCACGAGGTCGTCGGGCTGGTCACGCAGCCGGACCGAGCCGTCGGGCAGGAGCGCGGGTCGACACGGCAGAGCGGTGCCGGCATGAAGCAGATCGCGCTTGAGCACAAGGTACCCGTCTTCCAGCCCGAGAGCGTCAACACGCCGGAGGGCGTCGCAGGACTGAAGGACTTTCGCCCCGAGCTGCTGGTAGTCGCTGCTTACGGACAGATCCTGTCCAACGACGTCCTCGCCGTGGCGCCGCTGGGCGGCATCAACGTTCACGCCTCGCTGCTGCCGAAGTACCGCGGCGCTGCCCCGATTGCCTGGGCCATCTACCACGGCGAGACGCGAACCGGCGTCACGATCATCCGCATGTCGGTCCGCCTCGACGCCGGTGACATACTGGCCCAGGAGGCGATCGACATCGAGCCCGACGAGACGGCCGGCGAGTTGGAGGCCCGCCTCGCCCCCCTCGGCGCGTAACTTGCCCTGGACATGGTTGAAAAACTGGCCCAGGGGCCCGTCGCAGGGCAGCCCCAGGACAGGAGCCAGGTGACGAAGGCGCCCAAGTTGAAGAAAGAAGACGGCATCATCGACTGGTCGCGCCCGGCCGTCGGTGTATGCAACCAGGTGCGTGCGATGCAGCCTTGGCCGACCGCCTACAGCTTCTTTCACCACGCCGGCCAGCCGCCGCTGCGACTGATCGTCAACAGGACCGCAGCCCGCGAGAACATCCCCCGCAGCGAGTTGCCGGCCGGCGCCGTGATTGTTCCCCAGGAAGCCGGGCGGCTGCTGGTGGCGGCAGGCGGTGGCACGGTCGTCGAGGTGCTGGAGCTGCAGCCGGCTGGGAAGAAACGAATGCCAGCCGCTGACTTCCTTCGCGGTCATCGCCCGCAGTCCGGAGACTATCTCGGCCCGGAAACGCCATGACCACTCCTGTCCCGACGTTGCACAGCGAGAACCCGTCGGCCCGCGCCCTCGCCTTGCAAATCCTGCTCGACCTGCACAAGCGCAACGCCTTCATCCAGGAAGTCCTCGATTCGCACCTCGGTCGGGTGCAGCTAGCCGGCCCCGATCGCCGCCTCGTGACACAGCTGGCCTACGGCGTGCTGCGGCGTCGTGGGACTCTCGACACGCTGCTGCAGCCGCTGGTGGCGCGGCCGCGCCACCAGGTCGAGCCGTGGCTGTGGGAGGCCCTCCGGCTGGGTGCCTATCAGCTCGCGGTGCTGACTCACCTGCCGCCGCACGCCGTGCTGAACGAGACGGTCGAGTTGGCGATGCTGTTCCAGCGCCCAGGCGCAAAGGGCTTCCTCAACGGTGTCCTGCGGGCGCTGAGCCGACTCATTACCGAGGAGCGCAGCGAGGGCCCGGCGGCAGACGCCCTGCCGCTGGAGGACGGCTCCTATCGCCGCCTCGCCCGTCCCGCATTCCCCCACCCGGCGGCGTATTTCACCCGCTATTTCGCCTCCGCCTTCGCTCTCCCCGCCTGGCTCGCCGAGCGCTGGTCAGCGCGCTACCCGCGCGAGGAGTGTGTGCGGCTGGGCTTCTGGTTCGCCGGGCCTGCTCCCCTGTGGCTGCGCTCGAACCCGCTGAAGGCGAGTCGCGAGCAGTGCCTGCAGGCGCTGGCCGGGGCGGGCATAGCCGCCGAGCCCGGCGAGCATCCGCAGTCGATCCGCCTGCATGAGACGCGGCCGGTGCGCGAGCTGCCGGGGTTCGCCGAGGGCTGGCTGACCGTGCAGGACGAGTCGGCGATGGGCGTGGCGTCGGCGCTGGCGCCGGAGCCGGGCAGCCGTGTCCTCGACCTGTGCGCCGCCCCCGGCGGCAAGACGACGCACCTTGCTGAGCTGATGCACAACGAGGGCCGCATCGTCGCCTGCGACATCGACGAGCGGCGTCTGCGCACCGTGTCGGAGTTGGCCGCCCGGCTCGGCATCGGTATCATCGAGACGCACTTGCTCGACCCCGCCGGCAAGACGCCTCCACCCCAGGGGCCGTTCGACGCCGTGCTGCTCGACGTGCCGTGCAGCAATACGGGCGTGCTGGGCCGCCGGCCGGAGGTGCGCTGGCGGTTGCGACCGGAGGAGTTGCCGTATCTGGTCCGCTTGCAGCACTGGCTCCTGCACCAGGCGTGCGAGCGCGTGCGGCCCGGCGGAGTGATCGTCTACTCGACGTGCAGCATCGAGCCCGAGGAGGACAGGCTCCTCGTGCGGGCGTTGTTGAAGGAAGTGCCCGGCCTCGTGCTGGAAGCGGAAGAGGAAAGGACGCCAGGCCGGCCCGCGGACGGCGGCTACTGGGCGCGCCTGCGTCTCAAGCGATTCGAGGAGAAACTGTGACCCGGACAGAGGCGGCAGAGCGATGAAAGCGTTGGCACGAGCTATCATCAACGCGGCGGCGTTCCTCGAGCTGTCCGACGACAAGGCCCTCGACCCCGAGTTGGCGGTGCAGGCGCTCGAGGAGATCGCCCTTCATCTCAGTGCGTGTACCGAGGAGGAGAGGAAAGTCCTCGCCGAGGTGCTGGCGGAAATGCGTGCCAACGAGTTGGAGACGGGGCCGCGGCCCGACGTGCTGGCGTTCCTGGATAGCTTTCTGGTTTCGTTCGGGCTGGCCGACGAGGCTGAACCCCTCGAACCCGAAACGCCGCCCCGCATCAACCTGCTTTGAGCAGCAGCCTGGCTAGCGGGTCAAGCTCCGCCTTGGCCGTTGCCCTGGGACTGGGAAGGCACCGGCAACGGCTCAATGCGGATGATGTGCATCAGGTCCAGCGTCACGGTGCGCTCGAACAGGAGCGAGGTCGGGTCAAGGGTCAGCCCGACAATTGCAGCACCCACCCCGACCATGAGCATCTCGGGATGCCGGATGTCGTAGGTGGTCCCATCCGTCTGGACAACCCGAAACGGCTGAAAGGGCCGCCGATGCACGACGTCAAAGAGTTGTTGCGGCAACATTTCCTCTCTCCTTGAATGCACTCAATTGTTGGTTAGTTTAGCATCCGCCATGCGAATGAACAACTGTCGACAAGCACGAGAAACCCGCTGCGCCGAGTCGGTGTGGCCATTTCTCCGCATGACAGTCGGCATTGACGCCCGCGCGCGGCGACCCGTAGGATGATCGCGTACCGATTTCCGCTGTTTTCCCGCCACGGCCGCGACACGACATGGGCAAGAAACTCTACATCGAGACGGTCGGCTGCCAGATGAACGTGCTCGATAGCGAGCTGGTCGTCGGCAGCCTGCGCCGCCAGGGCTACGAGTTGACGCACGACGCCGACGACGCCGACGTCATCCTCTTCAACACTTGCTCGGTCCGCGAGCACGCCGAGGAGAAAATCTACAGCGCCCTGGGCCGGCTGCGCGGGCACAAGCGGCGTCACCCCGAGAAGGTCCTCGGCGTACTCGGCTGCATGGCCCAAAAGGACCAGAAGAAGATCCTCCGCCGCGCCCCGCATGTCGACATCGTCTGCGGCACCGGCCAGCTCGGCAAGTTGCCCGAGTTGATCGACCAGGTCCGCCAAGGCGCCGGGCCGCAGCTCGCCCTCAGCCTCGCCCGCCACGAGGCGTCGCGCCTCGAGGTCGAACACAGCTTCGAGAGCTACGACCCGATGCGCGACCCGAGCATGCGTCCGTCGCCGTTCCAGGCGTATGTCCGCGTCCAGATCGGCTGCGACAAATTCTGCACCTACTGCGTCGTGCCGAGCACGCGCGGCCCCGAGCAGAGCCGGCCGCCGCAGCACATCGCCGCCGAAGTGCGCCAGCTCGCCGCCGAGGGTTGCAAGGAGGTCACCCTGCTCGGCCAGACCGTCAACAGTTACGAGTACGATCTCGGCGATCGCCGCGAGCGCCTCTCCGACCTGCTCGCCCGCATCCACGACACGCCAGGGTTGGAGCGCATCAAGTTCGTCACCAACTTCCCGCGTGACATGGGGAACGACCTGCTCGATGCCGTCCGCGAACTGCCGAAGGTGTGCAAGTATCTGCACGTCCCCGCCCAGTCGGGCGACAACGAGGTGCTGAAGCGGATGAAACGGCTCTACACGGTGGAGTATTACCGCGAGATGCTTGCGCGCTGCCGCGAGCGCGTGCCGGGCGTGGCAGTGTCCAGCGACTTCATCGTCGGCTTCTGTGGCGAGACGGAGGAGCAGTTCCAGCGTTCCTGCGACCTGGTGCGCGAAGCCGGTTTCAAGAACAGCTTCATCTTCAAGTATTCGCCGCGGCCCGGCACCAAGGCCGACGATCTGTATCCCGACGATGTCCCGGAAGAGATCAAGAAGCGGCGCAACAACGATCTGTTGTCCATCCAGGGCGGAGTCAGCCTCGCCGACCATCGCCGCCTTGTCGGCTGCACCGTCGAGGTGCTCGTCGAGGGATTGAGCAAGGCGGCCCTCAAGACGAGCGGAACGCCCGGGCCGAGGCAACTGACCGGGCGGACGATGACCGACCACATCGTTGTCTTCGAGGGCAACGAGCGCCTGGTCGGCCGGACTGTCGTCGTCCATGTCCGCGAGGCGTCGCCCTTCACCTTGTACGGCGACGTCGTGACGGGGGAACAGGTCGGTGCCGAGGTGGAGGAACCCACCCGGCTAGACAGTCCGGAACGTGAGGAGCAGGGGAAGCGTTTCGCTCTGCCATTGATCTGAAGCCCGTGGTCTGAAGGGAGCCAGCCCGATGAAGATGGTTGCTCGATCGGGACCGTACACCTATGACGACTTTTGCGCGCTGGTCCGAGAGGATCAGAAGGCAGACCTGATCGACGGGGTGATCTACCTCGCCTCGCCCGAGAGCACGGACCTCAATGCGTTGTTCGTCTGGCTCAGTGGTCTGATCGCGGGTTTCGCGGAGTATCACGACCTTGGAAAAGTCTTCGCGTTGCGTGTCGCCGTGCGGCTGGACGACAAGAACGCCCCTGAGCCCGACGTCGTGTTCGTCCATAAGGACCACCTGTCTCGGGTCGGCCGCGAGTGGATCGCTGGTCCGTGTGACCTCGCCATCGAGATCGTCTCCCCCGACAGCGTCGAACGTGACTACGAGAAGAAACGCAAGCAGTACGAGCGCTACGGCATCCCGGAATACTGGATTATCGACGAGGAGCTGGAAAAGGTCACCCTCTATCGTCTAGGGCTGAACAAGAAGTACCGAGAAGTAAAACCCCGCAAGGGCGAGTTGCGGAGCGAGGTGCTGGCCGGGTTCTGGCTGCGGCCCGAATGGATCTGGCAGCAGCCCCGCCGGCCGAAGGCGGACGTCTTCAACGAGATCCTTTCCCGCCGCTGACGGGCCCCGAACGTGGGGCAGGCATCCTGCCTGCCTGAAGTGCCGGCAGGCAGGATGCCTGCCCCACGTTCTACAGGCGACGCTTGATCCGTTCGCTGTCCGATGCCAAGATGACAAGGTCGGCCGCCCCGCTCCTCTCCTGGGGCGACCCGTGGCCTCCCTCTTCAGCGACGACCCACCATGCAAGTCGAGCAGCTGCGCAACAGTCTCGAATCCGTCGACAGTGCCCGTCCCCTGCTCCAGTCCTGGCAGGTCCGCGACACCGAGCGCGGCTGGCGCAACCTGACGTACCTCGCCAACAGTCTGCCGCCCGACGCCTTCCGCGAGCTGTGCGGCCCGCTCGGACGCCTGCTGCCGCGCTGCCCCGATGCCGATATGTCGCTCAACAACCTCGAGCGCTTCCTCGCCAACCCGTCTGCCCGCGACCGCATCCCCAACCTCCTTGAGAGCCGCGCCCGCACCCTCGAGATCCTCCTGCAGCTATTCAGCACCAGCCAGTCGTTCAGCGACCTTCTCGCCGCCAACCCTGATTACGTCGACATGCTGCGCGTACCGCTGCGGCGCAGTCCCGGGCCCGAGGAATTGCGCGCCCAGCTGCAGGCGGAGGTGGATGCCGCCTTCGAGGACTCCGCCGTCCTGCGTGTCTTCCGCCGCTTCCGCCAGCGGCAGGTCCTTCGCATCGGCACCAACGACATTATCCGCGACCGCTCCCTTGAGGAGATTACCCGGGACATCTCGCGCGTCGCCGAGACCTCACTCGAGGTCGCCCTCGCCACCGCTCTGAAGAAAGTGAGCACGCGCTTCGGCCAGCCGCACACCACAGCAGGGCAGCCGGCCCGCTGCGTCATCCTCGCCTTCGGCAAGCTCGGCGGGGAGGAGCTGAATTACTCCAGTGACATCGACCTGATGTTCCTCTATGACGAGGAGGGCGCGACACGCGGCAATCGTGTCAACAGCGTCGGCAACGACGACTTCTTCGCCCGCGTCGTGGGCGAGGTGATGCGCTTGCTGTCGGCTCACACCGACCGTGGCCAGGCCTACCGCATCGATCTGCGGCTGCGCCCCGAGGGCGACCGCGGCCCGCTCGCCCGCTCGCTCGCCAGCACCCTCGCCTACTACGATCGCCTCGGCCGTACCTGGGAGCGGCAGGCCCTCATCAAGGTCCGCCCCGTCGCCGGCGACCTCGAACTGGGCGAACAGTTCCTCCGCGCCATCGAGCCCTTCATCTATCGCAAGTACCTCAATTTCGCCGAGATCAACGGCATCAAGGCGCTCAAGCGCAAGATCGAGCAGCGCACCGCGCGCGATGGTGCCAGCGACACGGAGGTCAAGACGGGCAAGGGGGGCATCCGCGACATCGAGTTCGTCATCCAGTTCCTGCAGCTGCTCAACGGCGGCGACCTGCCCGCGGTGCGCCAGCGCAACACTCTGCTCGCGATGCAGGCGCTGGAGCGTGCCGGCTGCCTGACCGATCAGGAGTATCGCGTCCTCGACGATGCCTACCGCTTCCTGCGAAAAGTCGAGCACCGCCTGCAACTGCTCTTCGACCTGCAAACCCACCTCCTGCCCGATCGGCCCGAGGAGTTGCGGAAGCTCGCGCTGCGCATGAGCTATGCCGACCCGACGCGACCCGACGCGACCGCCTCCGACCCGCGCGTGCAGAACCGCCGTCGCCGGGCCGACGAGCCGCCGCCGCCGGCGCCCGACCCCGAGGCCGCCCGCCGCGACGCCCGCGCCGCTTTTCTGCACGATTATCGAGAGAAGACCTCCGCGACACACGCCATCCTCGATCACCTGCTGCACCAGACCTTCCAGGGCGAGGAGGGCAAGGCCGAGCCGGAGGCCGACCTGCTGCTCGACCCCGACCCCGATCCACAGACGATCCAGGCTGTCCTCGGCAAGTACTGCTTCCGCGACGTGCAGGGCGCGTACCAGAACCTGCTGCAGCTGGCCCGCGAGTCGGTGCCGTTTTTATCGACGCGGCGCTGCCGCCACTTCCTCGCCAGCATCGCCGCCCCCTTGCTGCGCGCCCTTGCCGAGACGCCCGACCCCGACATGGCCCTGGTCAACCTCGAGAAGGTGACCGCCTCGCTCGGTGCCAAGAGCGTCCTGTGGGAGCTGTTCAGCTTCAATCCGCCCAGCCTCAAGCTCTACGTCGACCTGTGTGCCTGGAGCCAGTTCCTGTCGGAGATCCTCGTCAACAACCCCGGCATGGTCGACGAACTGCTCGACACGCTGGTGCTCAATCAGCCCCGCACCGCGAAGGAATTGTGCGACGAGCTGAAGGAGCTGTGCCGTGGCGTCAGCGTCACCGGCGGTCCCTCCTCGAGCGATGGTCGCACGCGCGTCCCGAGCCTGGAGCCCGTCTTGCGCAGTTTCCAGGACAAGGAGCTGCTTCGGATTGGCGTGCGCGACATCCTGGGCAAGGACGACATCCGCGCCACGACAACGGCGCTGACCGACCTGGCCGAGACGATCCTGTCGCAGCTGGCGACGCTGCTCTATCCGCCGATGGAGAAACGTTACGGCGTGCCGTACCTGGAGCAGGGGCCGGGACCAGCTCGAAGCGCAAGCGAGGGCGGTGTAGGACGGATTTCCAATCCGTCCGTGCATGAAGCCGGGACGGATTGGAAATCCGTCCTACAACCCGCGAGGAGCCGCTACGCCCTGCTTGGCCTGGGCAAGTTCGGTGGCGGCGAGCTGAACTACCACAGCGATCTTGACCTGATCCTGGTCTACGAGGGCGATGGTCGCACCGCCCCGCCGCCCGGCGCCACGCGCTTCGATCGCTTTGACCTGACCGACAACTTCCACTTCTTCACCGAGTTCGCCCAGCGCATCATCCGTGCCGCCGGCCACCAGGGACCGACCGGCCGGCTCTACCCGATCGACATGCGGCTGCGGCCGACAGGACGCTCCGGCAGCCTCGTCATCCCGCTGACGGAGTTCCGCCGTTACTACGAGGAAGGCAGCGCCCAACTCTGGGAGCGGCAGGCCCTGACCCGCGCGCGTATCGTCCACGGCGATGCCGAGTTCGGCCGCGAGGTAATGGCCGTCGTCGAGCAGGGGGCATACGGGCTGAACTGGCGGCCGGAACTGGCCGAAGAGATCCTCAGCATGCGCAAGCGGCTGGAGGCCAGCCGCACCGAGCGCGATCTGAAGCGCGGCTTCGGCGGGCTCGTCGACGTCGAGTTCCTCGTGCAGTTGTTCCAATTGAAGTATGGCGGTCGCCTGCCGTCCTTGCGCCCGCCCAATACCTGGGAGGCCCTCGACGCTCTGCGCGACGCGGGCCTGCTGTCGCCACAGGAACACGCTGCCCTGTGCGAGGGATACGGCTTCCTGCTGCGTGTGCAGAGCCGGCTCCGCATTGTCCACAATCGTTCGCTCGACGAGCTGCCGCAGGCCCCCGACGAGGTCGAGAAGCTGGCTCGCCGCCTTGGCTACGAGGTGACGCCGCAGGACACTGCCGGGGGGCACTTCCTCGCCGAGCTGGACCGGCACACCCACCAGGTCCGCGAGCTGTTCCTCCGCCTGCTCCTTCGCGAGCGCGACACGTAGCGTTCACGCAAGAAGAGCTCACGCAGAGGCGCGGAGGCGCAGAGGCAAGAGGAGAAGAAAGGAGGGCGAGTAAGGTGGGCGGGCACCAGGTGACTGATTCAAACGACCACACTTTTTTCTTCTTCTCCTCTTGCCTCCGTGCCTCTGCGACTCTGCGTGAGGGGTTTTCCCCTAGAGTGTCAGCGGGATGTCATTGAGCAAGGAGTAGGCCAGGCCAAACCGCAGACCGTACCCACAGGCTGTGATCGCGGGCGCGTCCAGCCGGCGCAGCAGGGCTAGCAGGACCGACAGGCCGAGCTGGTGTCCCTCCGCGTCCTCGATGCCCATCTCTTCCAGTGTCTCGCGGCCGACCGCTCCCGCGTGCAGAGCGGCCAGCAGGTTGCGACCCACGCCTTCCAGGTCCGCTACCCCGGCGCGGAGCCCGTGGACATCGTCGGAGCGAAATTGTTTGCGGGTGTTGTGTTTCAGCAACCAGGCGGAGTCGGTCACGGTCGAGCCGACCCCGGCGACGAGCAGCGGCCCCGCGTCATCGGAGGCGGGCCGCAGACAGGCCAGGGCCTCCTCATGATGCGCCAGCTTCGCCTCGACGTACTCGCGCAGCTCTTCATCGCGCCGAGCGGGGACGGAGCAACGCCGCCAGACGCTGGCCAGGTCGAGCGTCCCCAGGCCCGGCATCGAGACGGCGCTCTGGGGACGCGGCGGAGCGCCCTGCACCCCGGCGACGACCTCCGTGCTACCGCCGCCCAGGTCGATCAGGACCAGGCGACCGTCCTTGGGCAGCGCGTCGCGAAAGCCCCAGCAGGCCGCCAGGAAGGAGCCGGCCGCCTCCTCTTCCGGTTGTAGCACTCGCAGCGTCAGCCCCCGGGGAAGCCCGGCGCGAAACGCGTCGACGTTCACGGCCCGGCGGAAGACCTCCGTTCCCACCAGTTCCACTCGACCCGGACCGAACGACTCCGCAATGCCGAGGAACTTGCGGACGAGGGCAAGGCTCCGCTCGATGTTGCCGCGGCGTATGCGCCCCTGGTTCTGTTCCAGGCCCTCGCCGAGAAGGCCGCGGTCCCCCAGGCTGCGGAGGACCTTCATGCCCTCGGGCGGGCCCCGCTGCTCGGCGATCACCAGGCGGATGCCCTTGCTTCCGACCTCGACAACAGCCAGCCGGCTCGCCGTACTCATGCAGCGGTTTCCTCCGCTCGAAGGTCGGGTCCCCAAGACGGCAGGCCGAAGCCGAACTGGCGGACCAGGCACCCCCGTTTGCGAGCATACTCCAGTGCCGCCAGAAAGTCAGCGTCCTCCCGTCCCCTACAATGTGTACGGCGCCCGCCGGACGCGGCGGGCGCGTTCCTCGAGCCGATACGGTGAGACGGAGAAAGGAGAGATGATGCGCACGCGACTGTCCCTGCTGATCCTGGTCCTGGGCAGCCTCGCCCTGGTCCGGACGGCGCCCGCGGACGAGACGAAGTCAAGGGTGACGATCGACACCGGCCCAGACGCGATCGAGTTTCGAGTGGGCAAGGCCCTCGTTGGCCGCTACCACATCGCCCCATCCGTGGCCAAGCCGTACTTCTGGCCGTTGAACGCTCCGGGCGGTCTGACGGTGACGCGCGGCTGGCCGATGGAGAAGAATGAGCCGGGCACGCAGATGGACCATCCGCATCAGAAGTCCGCCTGGTTCTGCCACGGCGACGTCATTCCCGAGGGCATCGAACTGAAGGACCGCATCAAGGGGGTGGCCGGCGTCGATTTCTGGTCCGAGGCCAAGGGACACGGCAAGATCGTCTGCATCAAGGTCGGCAAGCCGACGCAGGGCAAGGACCACGCCCAGGTGACGACGCGCAACGAGTGGCAGACTGCCGATGGACAGAAGATCCTCGACGAGACGCGGACAATCCACCTGTACGACCTGGACGGGGCGTACCTGCTCGTGCTGGACATCGATTTGGGCGCCAGCGTTTGCCCGATCACGTTCGGCGACACCTAGGAGGGCTCGATGGGCGTGCGCGTCCGCACGTCGATGACCGAGGACAAGGGCAAGGGCCGTCTGAGCAACGCCGAAGGTCAGGGCGGCGAGCGAGCGGTCTGGGGCCGCAAGTCGGCCTGGTGTGACTACTCCGGGCCGGTCAGTCTGGGCAAGGAGCCCGGGACCGGGGCACCCGCGCGAGCGGGTCGAGCCGGCATCGCCCTCTTCGACGACCCCGGCAATGCGTATCCGGCGTGCTGGCACAGTCGCGGTTACGGTCTGATGGCCGCCAACCCCTTCGGCCGCAGGCACGCCGGCTTCTCCGGCGCGAGGGACCGCAAGGACCTGGTCAAGCTGAGCAAGGGCGAGCACCTCAAGTTGCGTTACGGCATCCTGCTGCACACCGAGGACGTGAAGGAGGGGAAGGTCGCGGAGAAGTACGAGCGCTTTCTGAAGACGAAGGACTGACAACGTCGGGTGGATCGAGCGTTAGGGAAGGATCTTCGACCCCGAAGGGCGATCGTCAATAGACCGAGACGGCGGCCCCGGATCCTCAGCCCCGAAGGGGCGATCGTCAATAGCCCGGGGCGTCAGCCCCGGGTCGGGGGACACGGCCCGACGGGATTCAGCCCTGAAGGGGCGGCAGTGATTGCAACCAACACGATCACTGCCGCCCCTTCGGGGCTTGGACATTTTTACTCGTTCCGGTGTTCCCGGGGCTGACGCCCCGGGCTATTGACGATCGCCCCTTCGGGGCTGAGCTGCATTTCGGGGTGAGCCCCTTCGGGGCTGATGCCCTTGATTGTTCACGACTGGCCCGACCTACGCCTCCTTGACGCGCAGAAGGACGGTGCTGCCGCCCTTGACCTTGTCACCGGGCTTGACCAGCACTTCCTCAACGGCATCGGCCGGTAGAAAGACCTCGGTGCGCGAGCCGAACTTGATCATGCCGAGGCGCTCGCCGAGCCGGACCTCCTCGCCCAGGCGCAGCCAGCAGACGATGCGACGGGCAATCGCTCCCGCGATTTGCTTGACGCGCACCAGACGACTCGCCGATCCCTCGCCGAGGTCGATCCACAGTTGTTCATTGACGATCCCGCATTCGGCGCTACGTGCGTCCTCGAAACGGCCCGGAAAGTAGCGCAGGGCGATGACGCGGCCGGGCCGCGGCACACGGTTGACGTGGACGTTGAACACCGACAGGAAGATGCCGACGCGGAACGCCCGCCCGCCGGGGAAGTCGGGTTCGTCGACCTCGTCGACGTGCGTAATCGTGCCATCGGCCGGACTGACCAGCGCCCGCGGATCAGCTGGGATCACCCGCTCCGGATCGCGGAAGAAGGAGACGATGAAGGTCCACAAAAGTCCCACCACGCCCGCCGGCACCCAAAGCAGCGGGTGGACGAACGCGGCGAGAGTGCTGAACAGTACCAGCAGCGGCACGAGAAGCACGCTGAAGAAGATCACTTCGGCAAGGCCGGCACGGGCGAGCCCCAGTCGGCCGCGCCACTTGAAGCGGTCGTCCTCGTCGTGGAACCAGTAGCCGCAGACGTTGCGGTAGAACTTGAGGTCGCGCGAGTCGATGATGTCGTGCGGGCAGTTCTCGCAGTGTCCCTGCCGTTTGGCGAGCATCGTCCGGACGTAACCGGGGCGGAAGCGGCGCAGGAGAGCGCGGCGGAGCCGGCCCCAGGCCAGCTCCAGCCACATGCAGAAGCCGCCGCCCGGCTGGATGCTCGTCATGGGGATGGCGCATCGTTGGACAGGTGCATTCAGTTCGTGTGTCGCCATGCTTTCAGCATAGCGAGCCTCCACGCACTTGCCACCCCGCCGTTCGGCGAACACCGTGGTCAGTCAACGGATCGCAGCAGGTCAAGTACCCAGCAGCCGCGCACGTGCTCCTGCTCGTCGCGGCAGTGGGACAGGATGCGGGCATCGTTGCACCCGGCATCTTCGAGGGCATCAGCGAGGATCGGCAGGTCGCTGAAGCGGGGCTCCTCGTAGAGGGCCTGTGCCATTCGGATCACGGTCCCACTCTGCCACGCCAGCACGGCCGAAGGGACGCCAACGAGGCGGAACGGGTTCCCGACAATTTCACGCAGGAGACGGCAGTGCTGAGCACGCGCGGCGGCGAAACGCCTATCCCATTCTGTCTGATTTCTCCTCTTGACACCGACAGTCCAGCCCCCCGCATAGGCGGAGGTTTCCATCGCCGCCTTGAGGGGGCTCCACAGGGCCACTGAGGAAGCCGGGGAGTCGTATCCGCTTGGCACGGGGAAGGGTCGCTCTTCCGTCAAAGCGGCGTCGCCAGACTCATAGAGGTCCTGCCTGCTGCCCCGTCCCTCAGCGAACGACTCCGCGCCTTCGACGGCCCGGTGCCCCGCGTCGCCGAGCATGTGCCAAACCGTCCGGCAGCAGGCGACTGCGAATAACCGCAACTTGCGCGGGCTGTACTTCTTGCCGAGGAATTTCAACATCCGGTCGGGGTCTACACACGTCAGCCACTCGTGCTCGTCCACACCGCCTCCCGCCTGCGTCAGATCACGGTCCCGTCCGGCACGACGGCGTCGTTAGGAATGACCACGATGCCGTCGCGGATCGCATGGTTTTCGCCGTCGGCCTCCTGCAGTCCGCGCTGGTTGACGATGCGTACGTCGCGGCCGATGCGAGCGTCCTTATCCACAATCGCCCGCTCAATGAGCGTATTCTCGCCGATGCCGATGTCGGGAATACCACCACAGCGGTTCGCGGCCCGCTCCGGCGCTGTCTCGTAGGCGTCGGCGCCGATCACGACGGCGTCGCGCACCGTTGCGTTGCGGCCGATCCGGCTCCGCACGCCGATGACGCAGCGCTCCAGCCGCGCCCCCGGTGCCACTACACAGCCGTCGCTGATCAAGCAGTGCTGCGTCACGGCACCGTCGACGCGCCAGGCGGGTAGGTTGCGCATGCGTGTATAGATGACGCCCTCGGGACTGTGGAACTCGAACGGCGGGTCGTCGGACGCCAGGGTGAGGCTTGCCTCGTGGTAGGAGCGGATGGTCCCCACGTCGGCCCAGTAGCCGCCGAACAGGTGCGCCTGGATCGGGTGCGTGGTCAACCGGCGAGCGAATACCTCAGTGACAAGATCGTGGGCCAATGGCTGGGCCTGGAGCAGATCGAACAGCACCTTCCGGTTGAACAGGTAGATGCCCATGTTCGCCAGGTACTCGCGGCCGTCGGCGGAGATGCCCTGCCGCTCCAGCCAGCCCGTGGGCATACGCAGCTCACGGAACTGGGCGTCGCTCTGCGGCTTCTCGACCAGGCTGGTGATGCGGCGCTGGTCGTCCAGGCAGACGATGCCGCAGCGCGATGCCTGGGCGCGCGACACGGGCGCAACCGCAATGGTGACATCGGCGCCGCTGTCGCGGTGCGTCCGCACCAACTCGCCGAAGTTCATGCGGTAGAGCTGATCGCCCGACAGGATGAGCAGGTCGCGCGACGGATCGTTCTCGAGGAAAGCGAGGTTCTGCCGCACCGCGTCGGCGGTACCCTGATACCAGTTGGCCGACTCGTTGGTCTGCTGAGCGGCGAGGACCTCGACGAAGGCCTTGCTGAACATGTCGAAGCCGAAGGCGCTGCTGATGTGGCGGTGCAGGCTGACGCTGAGGTACTGCGTCACGACATAGACGCGGCGGATGTCGCTGTTGAGGCAGTTGCTGATCGGGATGTCGATGAGGCGATATTTGCCGGCGATCGGGACGGCCGGCTCGCTGCGTTTCTTCGTCAGGGGGTACAGGCGAGTGCCGCGGCCGCCTCCAAGGATCACGCTCAGGACATCGTGCATAGGGAGGTCCTCTCCGGGGAAAGAGAGAGTATCCGAAGCCGGCCCCTCGCGGCGCGGCCGGCATTTTTCCGTGATCGTATCGTATCGCCGGGAGGCTTGCGAAAACAGAAGCGGCTCTCCCAGCAAGTGCGACGGACGTAGGGACGCCCCGCACGGCGTTGCCGTCGACAGCCGCGGCCACCTGTACGTCGTCGACGCCTACAACCATCGCATCCAGAAGTTCGCCGTCGAGCCCTTCGGCGATTGACGAGAGAAACGCCTCCTCCTGAGTCATGACGGTCGGCTCACTCGTTGGCGAGGGTAGCTGTCGCGGTCAGGGCACCCAGAGAGAAAGTAGCTGGCTTGCAAAGTCGATTTCTAACTTCAGTCCGGACTGGATCAGGGCCTGCATCCCGACCAGAGGCCGGTGCAGGTTGGGATCAGGAAGGATCGCAACGTCACGGAGGACGATCCCGCGGTCGAGTTCCATCCGCCAGGGCGCCAGGGCAGGGAGGTTACTGACCAGCCAAAGGTCCGCGCTGCGGATAGGATAAACAGCACTCGCACCAAGGGCAGAGACCGCCCGGATTGTACCAACGCGCTCAACATCCGGGTCGAGTCCGGCCGCGAGCAAGTGATGGCGCCAGGCGAAGGCCTCGCCGACGAAGCCGGTGTCAATCGTCCAGAGTTGAGGCTGCGCGCCGGAGGGAGGTGCTGGCAATCCAGAATCGCCTGGAATTACCCAGACCCGCACAGACCAGTAGGCCACGGGAGGGCTCCGCGTGTTATCGGTCCAGCAATGCAAGGGCAGACGGTCGAGGAATAGAGGCACCGTGTTGAACCTGGCGGAGTGAGGGATTACTCAACCAGCCGCGGGTCGAGCGGGAGGACATCGACCTGGGGCTGGATCCGCCGGACCACAAACTCCCCGCGCCGCAAGCCGAGTATGAAGCATCTTTGGTACAGTTCGGTTTTGGTCCTGGCAAAGCCGACTTGGTGTTCGCCCCGGTAGGCGACCCACTCGCCTGAATGCTCCTTCAGGAGCTGGGGCAAGGCCGCGTCGAAGGCAACCTGTGCCGCCTCAATCAGAGGCGGGACCTGGAAGGGAAGGGAGTCCCCGGTTGCGGTTTCTGGGTTGTGACTGTCAGACGACATCAGATACGCCCTCCCACGGTCGTCTCGGTTTGCCTTCTCTTCTCCCAGGATAGTATACAGGGTCCTTCTGGCAGAGACACGTTGTAAGGGACGATCGAAGGAGGAGGTCGCAGATGCGCCTTGTGCTGCACTCCGCGCTGGCCTGCGTTGTTCTCCTGTCCCCGCCGCTCGCCGGCGCCGACAGGACGCCCCGGGCCCGCGACCTGGGCGTCCCGTTCGAGGGGGTCCCGGGGCCGCGGAACGCCATCACGGACGTCAAGGGCGTCGAGGTCGGCCACAGCACGCTCGTCGCCGGTGAGGGGAAGCTGGTTGTCGGCAGCGGGCCCGTGCGGACCGGGGTCACCGCCGTCCTGCCGCGCGGCCGGGGGTCGAGCGACCCGGTGTTCGCGGGCTGGTTCTCGCTCAACGGCAACGGCGAGATGACCGGCACCGCCTGGGTCGAGGAGTCAGGCTTCCTCGAGGGGCCGGTGATGCTGACCAACACGGTCAGCGTGGGAACGGTCCGGGACGCCACCGTCAAGTGGCTGGCGAAGAACATCAAGGGACAGCAGGACTGGACCCTGCCCGTCGTTGCCGAGACCTATGACGGACATCTGAACGACATCCTCGGCTTCCACGTCAAGGAGAAGCACGTCTTCGAGGCGCTCGACTCCGCCCGCGGCGGTGCGGTCGCTGAGGGCAGCGTCGGCGGCGGGACCGGCATGACGTGCTTCGAGTTCAAGGGCGGGATCGGGACAGCGTCGCGGAAAGTGACCGAGAAACAGGGTGGCTACACCGTCGGCGTGCTGGTGCAGGCAAACTTCGGCGTGCGCCACCAGCTGCGGGTCGCCGGCGTGCCGGTCGGCCGGGAGATCACGGAGGGAACCTACAAGAAGCGAGAAACCGGGTCGATCCTCATCGTGGTCGCTACCGACGCCCCGCTGCTGCCGCATCAGCTGAAGCGGCTGGCCCGCCGCGCCGCGCTGGGGCTGGCCCGCACCGGCAGCGTGTCGGGCAACGGCTCGGGGGACCTCTTTCTCGCCTTCTCGACCGCCAACCCCGGCGCCGGGAAGGAGGAAGGGCTCTCGCAGGTCGTCCTGCTTCCCAACGGGCGCATGGACCCGCTCTTCGAGGCGACAGTGCAGGCGACCGAGGAGGCGATCCTCAATGCGCTGGTGGCCGCCCGCACGACCGTGGGCCGCGACCACCACAAGGTCCTCGGCCTGCCCCACGACCGCCTGCGCGAGATCCTGAAGAAGTACAACCGGCTGGCGCCTCCCGGCCGGCAGGAAGGGAAGGCCGCCTCGAAGAAATCCTGATCCGGTGCTGACTGCGGGGTGGTGTTGCCAACGAACCCCGGTCGTACGTCTGGTTGGCTCAACGGCTTCATGGATTGCATGGCGCGGCGCAGCAACAGTATGATGCCATTGCGGCTGACGATCATGAAGAGATCCCCCTTTCTGAGACCACTTGAATCTCCTGCGTTACTTCTTGGGACGGGAGTCCCACCGCTGAAGCAACTCCCTCGAAGCTTGGGCAAAGGGTATCCGTCCGGTCAACCCCGCCAGGACAGCCACGAGCAGGGGAGCCCCTCCTGACCTCTTCACTCGATCGGCCGGCGGCGACGGTAAGCGACTCAACAGCTCACGTAAGTAGACGAAGGCGTCCAGCCCCAAGCGCCGGCACGTCTGCGTGAAACTGTACAACACCGCTGCCGTTCGGCTGCCCCATTCACCGCCGGCGAACAACCAGTTGCCCCGACCCACCGGCCACATCGTAGGGATAGCGGGTCTGACGCTCGTCACCGGTCCAGACCGCCTCCTTGCGTAGCGCCGGCCGGTTCAGTGCATCGTAGCGGGTCTGGGTGATGGAGATCGCCGACTGGTACGGGCTGTCCGGCGGCCGCACGCCCGTGGTCTGCTCGGTCAGGTTGCCAACCACGTCGTACCTCCGCTCCTCCCGCCGCAACGGCAGATACGCGTTGGGGTCGCCGAAGGTCCAGCGACCGTCCTCGATCTGGGTGACCTGGTCCAGGTCGTTGTAGGCGTAGCTAGTCGCCAGCCCACGCAGCTGATTGTCGACCAGCGACACCGGCCGGGCCGGCTGCACCACCATCTGCACGCGGCCGGCGCGGTTATAGCGGGTGCGGATCACCGGGTGCCCCGAGCCGAGCGTGTCTACGGTCACGTTGGAGGCATCGATGACGTCAGTGCGACGGTTCAGGGCATCGTAGCGATACAGCGTGATCGGCAAGGCCACCGCCAGGTCCGCGGACGCCAGCGGCCGCGGCGCGTAGTCGTAGAGGCGCGGGTGCATCTCCCAGCACAGGTTGTCCGCCGCATCGTACAGGAACCAACTGGTCCGCTGGAAGTCACGGTCATTCAGCGCGTCGGTCTGCCAGTACAGCCGTCCCAACGGGTCGTAGCCGCCTCGTGGTAGGTCTTGCGACCCAGCGGGTCGATTTCCCACTGCACGTTGCCCAGCTTGTCGTACTCGTAGCGCGTGCTCCGCCGCAGGTCGCGATCGCCATCGGCCTCGGTGACCAGGTTGCGCCGGCCCAGCCGGTCGTAGCCGTAGCTGGTCACCACCTCGGCGGCCGCCCCCAGCGGCACCTCCTCGTCGTCGTAGTGCAGCGGCCGCGACTCCCACAGCAACTCGCCCGCCTCGTCATAGTCCCAGAGCGTGGTCCGCGCCAGGCCGGTGCCAAAGCCCTCGGTCCTGCCGATCCGGCGATTGACCGCGTCGTACTCGTAGGTGGTAACGACACTGCCCGGCTCGTCGGTCCCCTCCAGCCCGTGCCCGTCGAGGTAGGCACGCGGCCGCTCCAGCCGATCCAGGTTGCCGGCCGCGTCGTAGTCCAGGAACGCGACCCGCTCCCAGTCGGTCCCCACCGCCTCCAGCAGCGTCACCTGCCAACCACGCGCGTCGTAGACGTAGTCGGTCTCCCGCCCCAACGCATCGATCATCTCGGTGACCTGGCCCTGGGCGTTGTACTGCCACTGGGTCGGGTTGCCCAACGCGTCCCTCCGCAGCACCAGCCGGTTGCGGGCATCGTAGCCCGTCACGGTGACATGCGTCAGCGCGTCCGTCACCGTCAGCAGGTTGCCCCAGTCGTCGTAGTCGTAGTGGGTCGCGTTGAGTCCCGCGTCCAGCACCCCGGACAGCCGGCGATGCGCGTCATAGAAATAGTCGGTCGTGTAGTGGCGTGTCCCCGTGGCGTAGGCGCTGCGCGTCACCCCCTGGTTGGTTTCCCACTCCCAGACGGTCCGCGGCGCCGTGCTGTTCTCGGTCAGCGTGTAGGCGCCCGGGAGCGACGCCCCTTCCTTGTGCGTCCACAGCCTCATTCTGCAATCGCGTCGATCGCCCGCTGCCAATCGATCCTCCCGTCAGGGCTGATCAAAAACTTGTCGCGCAACAGCCCCAGTTCCAGCCGCAAGATGGGAACCCGCGACCACTCCACGGGTTTGTAGCCGGGATCACGGACCTGGTCAAAATAAGCATCGAAGCAAGATAGGAAGCCCGCGTCCCACCGGGGGACACCGGCCGTGAGCGCTCCCTGGAACGCCTGGAGCAGGCGGTGTTCTTGGACGTGCCAGGGAAAGGCCCGCCGTCGGTACAACAGCCTCTGGGCGGTCTCCGCGCTGCTGCTGAGCAGGGCCAGGCGAACTGCCTCCAGATACTTCGCTTCCTGGAAGTCGTCCCACTTGCGTTTGGGATACCCGGCGCAGGCACTCTCGTAGTCAGCCGACGCGGCCAACAGGGCGGCTTGGTCCAAGGGGCGACCGAGGAGCGCCTCAGCGTAAGACCGGGTCCGCAGCAAACTGCCCCGGTTTTCTGGGAACTTGTCCCGGCACCATGGAGCCTGCACTTTGTTCTCGGCGAGCGCTCGCTGTACTATCGCCAGACACTGTTCCAGGAATCGCAGAGCCAGGTCGATGTCCCCCCGTCCGTAGAGTACCTCCAGTGCAAACCGCAAGTAGTCCTCGGCCCTCCAATCCGGTGCGGTGTCGCCTTCCCAACCTTCAAACGGGTCCCACCTGGAAACGCGAATTGCGCTCTCTCGGTGTTCCTGGAACCGTTTCTCCCAGATCGGCCGGTACGATGGCTTACTCATCTGGCACCGTAGTATCTGGCACCCGCAGGATCTCGCGCTGGAAGTTCCAGCCGGTTTTCGCTTCGACCGCTTGCATGGTCTCTTCGGAAACGGTGGTCATCTCCTTGCCGATGACCCGAACGGTCGCCCTCTTGTCACCCCTACCAGCTAGTTGGTCGAGAAGAGCGCGTTGCGTATCGAGATCCGCAACTTGTTCGATGATGGCCTGTCTCGCGATGTCCTTGCTGCGCGCCAGCGTGTCGGGGGGCGTCCTCCCCTCTCCCGTCGCGCCGCTTAACCCGAAGGAGCCAAACTCCTCCAGGGGGACTTCGCGCTGCTTGCCCTTCGCCTCGTTGACGAACAGCTTAGCCTCTTTCCCTGTGCCGGTATAGGACAGGGAGTCGAAGCCTTCCTTAACGATCCCTCGTTGCCTTTGGCTGTCGATGAGGGTTTCACCCCTCGCCGCAACCGCTTGTTTCGCCAGTGGCTCAAAGGCAGCACCGCTCTCCCGCATCGCGTTCGCGGACGCCACTTGGCGCGGGTCAGGCGTCCTTTCCGCCTTCGGCGGCGGTGGTTCTTTCGCGGCAGCAACCGCCTTCTCTGCCACGTCCGGAGCAACGCCTTTGCCGACCAAGTACTTGATCACAGAAGCATCAGGTTTGCCGTCCGCGATCTTCTGTTGGGCAACGGTGGCGATGTTTTTTGCCGTTTTCGGATCACTCACAGCCGTATTGACGGCGTCACGGATCGCCCTCGGATTTAAGCAATCTTGGTTATGCGCCCAGGCGGAGAAGCCCCACTCCAGACTACCAACAAAGTAGGTGTGGAAGTCAGCGATCCGCAGGTTGTAGACCTCGGTTTCCTCGCCCTTGTCCTCGACCCAGTCGACTTCGACCCAGCGTCCGTCGCGGCTGCGGAACAGATCGCCGGGGCGCAACGACCCGGCGGGCAGCCAGCCAGACCGCGCCGTGAAGAAGCGGTGCTCCGCCGTCGTGCGGATGACGCGGCCGCGGACGTGAACCGCGATGACGGGGGCGAAGTCGCTGAAGACCTCCTCCACCACCTTCAGCTGGGCCGGCGCCTCCGGGTCATCGTCCGGGGCGGCCCAGACGAACTCGCCCGCCTGAATGCTGCCGATGGGCTTGCCGCCGGTGCCGGTCTCGATCGGCGTCTCGGCCGCGAAGCAATACTTCTTGAATAGCTCTGCGCCTAGCCCGCTGTACTCGGCTGCCTGCTCCGCTCCCGCTTGCGCCAGCACGACGTCCGCTGTCGCTGCGCCGGTCGGAGCAGCGGGACCGCCCGTCGGCACCTGGAGGGCCTCGCCCACGCCGAAGGGCGCGCCGGCGGGGGAGTAGTCCACGTTGCCCGGGGCCGAGCCGTTGCTGCCACTGTAGGCGTTGTTGAAGGATTCGAGCAAGCGGTACCGCGGCGTGCCGGTTTCGCCCACGCTCAGGTCGCCCACCAGGAAGTTGCCGTCGGCCGCCATGCTGTAGGCTGTGGTGGCGCTGGTGGAACTACTGAAACTGGTGCCTTGCGAGGTCCCCGTCTCGTCGCGGCTGTAGGCGTTCGTGCCGCCGCCGGCCCGCGCCAGCACACCGTAATTCTCGTTGCCGCTCTCCTGCACGCTGTAGCTGTCGCTGCCGGTCACGGTCAACGTGTACTGGCGCAACGAGTCGGAGCCTTGCTGCACCAGCGTGTAGCTGTCGCTCGTGGCCTCCGCTTGGCTGTAACTGCCGTCCTGCGCATTGGTCGTTAGCGTCTGGGTAGAGGTATTGGCACCCTGGGCGCTGAGCGTGTAGCTGCTGTCGGCGGTGCTGTTGCTCTGCTGGGCCGCGTAGCTCTGGCTGTCGGCTGCCGTCAACGTCGCCAGGCCCGTGACCTCGTTGCCGCTGCCGCTCTGGGTGGCACTGTCGCTGGTCTGCTGACCGACCGTGTACGTGCCCGCATCGTTGACACCGGAAATCGTCAGCGCGTCACTCGCCGAGGACGCACCTGAGAGCGTGTAGGCGCCGGTCAGTTCGTTGCCGGTACGGGTCGTGCTGTCACTCGCGCTGGACGAGTCGGTCAGAGTGAAGGTGGTGGAATCGTTGCCGCCGTGCTGCGACACCGTCTGGCTGAAGCTCGACGCCTCGCTCAGGCTGAAGCTGCCCGTGATGTGATTGCCCGACTGCGCCCGGTCGGTCGTCGCGACGGTCGTCTCCGTCAGCGTGAAGCTGCCACTGCTGGCCGTGCCCACCCGCTGCTGGCTGGAATTGCTGGAGGTTTGCTCCGAGAGACTGTAGACGCCGCTGATCTCGTTGAGGCTCTGCACCGAGGTTGCCGTCTCGCTGGCAGTCAGGGTCAGACTGTAGCTGGCGCCGCGGTTGCCGGTCTCCGACCCCTGGCTGTCGGTACTGCTGCTGTCAGAGAGGGTGTAGGCGCCGGTGAGGGCGTTGCCGGTCTTGCTCAAGGCCGCGCTGGTCTGCGCCGTCTGCGTCAGCACTGCCTGGCCACCATTGTTGACGTAATCATCCTCGCGCACCAGGCTGCTGCTGGACGACTCGCTGCTGCTGAGCGTGTTGGCGCCGGTGACGTCGTTGCCGTTCTCGGTCCGCGTCACGCTGCTGGCATCAGTCTGCGTCAGGCTGAAGCTGCGCAGCGTGGTGCTGCCCTGCTGCACCAGGCTGGCGCTGTCGGCCTCGTCCGCGCTGCGCGCGTAGGCGCCGCTGATCTCGTTGCCGCTCTCCGACAGGCTGAGGCTGACGCTCGTCGATTGCGTCACGGTTTCCGCCAGCGGCCCGTTGCTGTCGTACTGGACCAGGCCGGCCGACGACGCCGTCACCTCGGACAGGCTGTAGCCGCCCACGATCGCATTGCTGCTCCGTCGCAGCGAACTCGACGAGGATTCCGTCTCGGTGCGCTCGACGAACTGGGTCTGATTGATGATGTCACGGATCGTGGAAGACGTCGACTGGTCCGTCTCGGTCCGGGTGCTGGCCCCGCTGATGGCGTTACCGTGCTCGGTCCCCGCCCCCACCGTGGACGACGACGCGGTCACGTCCACCGTCAAGCCGTAATTGATGTCCTCCTCCGCCAGGCTGGACGTCGACGTGGACGTCTCTACCGCGCTGTAGGTGCCACCAATCTCGTTGCCCGTCTCGCTCCGTGTGCTGGCCGCGCTGTCCAACTGCGCCCGCGTTACCGTCAGCGACTGGTTCGTGTCCGTCTCGCTCACCAGCAGCGCGTGGGCATTCGTCTGGACCGCCGTGTAGGTGCCGGTGATGGCGTTGCCACTCGCGCTGCGGAGGACAACGGTCACGTCAGCCTCCGTGGCCTCCACCGTCAACGGACCGTTCGTAATCTCCTCAGCACACAACGACGACGCACTGTCCATCTCGCTCCGGTCGAACGTGCCCAGGATGGCGTTGCCGTTCTCCGTCCGTTCCGTCGTGTTGGACTCCTCGTCATGGCCGCTGACGTACAGCGACTGATTGACGACCGTCCGATCCGCGCTCGACGTGACGCTGTCAGTCTCCGTGAGACGGTAGCTGCCGGTCACGTCGTTGCCGCTCTCGGTGCTGGCCGTCGCGCGCGTCTGGGTCCCCTGCACGCTGGTCGTCGACTACTGGTTGACCTGGCGCTCTTGCACCGTGCCCGTGCTGCTGAGCTGGGACGTCTCCAACCGGATGCCGGTCACCTCGTTGCCCGAGCCCTGCACAGCACTACTCTCGGACTCGATAAGCGTCGTATCAA
>JACOUH010000246.1 GCA_016177925.1 Planctomycetota bacterium
ACGCCGGCCGTTCGCCGCGGACTACTTCGTCACATTCAGGTTGACGACCGGCTGGGCGTTGTGAGTGATCTCCTTCTTGTGGAACATCGCCGTGGCGCGGACGATCAGGTTGCCGCGGGAACCGGGCTTCGCGTCGGGAGCGACCTTGACCACCAGCTTGGCATCGCTCTGACCGGCGGGGAGGACAACCTCGTCGGCGCTGATGCCCTGGACGTTCGCCGGCAACACCAGCTTTACCTTGAATTCGCCGTCGAAGTTGAACTGGCGGTCGACGCGCACGAATACCTCCGTCTGTCCGCCGGCTTTCACGTTCGGCTGTCCCACGCGGGCGGTCACGTTGGCAAGCGTCTTCGGCAGCACGACCAGCGTCACGGGCGTCGACGGCTGAATGATGATCGGCGGGTTGCGCGGCCGGTTCAGGGAGTCCTTGAACGGGAATTGCGCCTGCGTGCGCAGGACGATGTTGTAGGTGCCAGGGGGCGTTTGGGGGTTGACGTTGACGTTCAGTTTCGCCTCGGTCTGGCCGGGGTTGATGTTACTCTGCTGGACGTTCAACGTCTGCGGCAGGAACGGCGGGTTGCCATGACTCTGCGGGGCCGCCTGGATCAGCAGCGGCGCCTTGAAGTCAGGCCACAGACGATTGAGTTTCACCGTGATGACGGCATTCGTCCCCTGCGCGACCTCCGGTTTATCGATGGTCGCGGTCAGGTTCCACGGCGCCTTGTCGCGCACCGCGACGAAGAGGCTGCGGTCAGCGCGGGCGGCGCGCGGGAAGTTCGGCGCCGGAATGCCCTGCCAGGTGATGCAGCCGGCTCGAGCCTCGCGCACCACCGTCTTGCCGTTGATCTCGGCGGTCCCCTTCACCTTGACCGCGCCCTCCCAGGCAGCGGCGTCCGCGGCGGCACTCAGCACCAGAACGGTGTGACGCAGCCCGGTACCGAGCGACTGCGGCGGGCAGGTGACACCCTTGGGCAGTCCCTCGACACTCAGAGCGATGTCGCCGTTGAAGCCATCGTTCCGCCATGCCAGGACGCGGATCAACTCGTTGCCACCCTGGTGGACGCAAGTCGTACTCGGCCGATAAGCGTCCGGACCGACCACGATCAGGCGGAAGTCGGGGGCCTCCGGCGTGATCCGCATCCGGTAGACGTTGCGCGGGCCGAACTGACTGGCCGTCTTGCTGGAAACGAGCAACTCGTAGCGGCCGTCCGCCGGCACCACGAATCGATAGGCGGGCGGATCATCGGTACGGGCGAAGAACTTCGCACCCAGCGGCCCGCTGTTCCCGCCCTGCGACAGCGGATCGTCGTCCAGCTCGACGATGGTCTGCTTGTTGGTCGCGCTGCGCAGGAGGAAGTACAGGTCGCCGGGCGAGCCGAGACGATCACTGAACAGCTCCAGCATGAAGACATCGCCCTTCTTGGCGTTGAAGGCGTACCAGTCGCTGTCACGTCGCTTCTCGATACGGCCGGCGATCTCGCAGGGGACGGTGACTTCCTGGGCCGACTCCGGGGTATCGTTGTTGGTCGCCTCCAGAACGACCGGGGCGCGGGCGTAGGTGAGCAGGTACGGATTGGACACGCCTGTCTCGTTGCGGAGGCGATACTCAAAGCCGTCCAGGCTCGTCATCAGGGGGGTGATGTGCTCGCTGTAGTTCAGCGTTGATAGGGCCGCGTCACCCGACGGCGGATTGATCGTCACGGTGATCTGCTCCAGTACCGAGCCATCGACGACCTTAGTCGGATCAGGCCGCCCACCGGGCAGGTTGCGGCCGAAGACAGTCACCTTGGCCGGCTTGCCCGGCTCGACCATCGGCGGAAAGATCGCATCAATCCACGGGGCTGTTGAAACCGTCAGCCGATAGTAATACTCCTGATTGCCGGCGGTGTGCGTGAAGTGGAACAGGCGGACAAAGTAGTCGCCGTCCTCGGGCAGGGTCAGGTCGGCAACCGCATCCCGGTCGCGATAGTTGCGGTTCTGGGCGAGCAAGCGGTTCTTGGCGTCGAAGACCTCGATCGCCGCGTTGAGGCGGCTGTCGATGCTGGAGGCGAGACAGCTGAGGACGACGCGCTGGCCCTTCTTGCCGCTGAAGACGAAGTAATCGACGTCGGTCGGGGAGGCCATGTTGCCGTGGACCGTCGAGTTCAGCGCGATGCGCTGGGCCTGGTCGAGGTCGTTGTTGGGTTCCTTCTCGACGACTTCAGGGAGATCGCCGACGACGAAACTGCGCGAGTTGCTGACGCCCCAGCGATTGACGAAGCGAACATCGTGAAAGCCGACCGGCACATTGGCGGCAACTGTTACCCTGAAGTGCGTGACGTTGAGCGGAAGACGCGGGCGCCGCCGTTTCTTGGGATCGGGAGGCGGAGGCGGGGTCGTGGGCTTGCCCTCGATCGGCTCGGCCTTGATGCCGGGATGGCTGAAGACGAGGTGGTCGGGTTCCTCAAGATCGGTGCCGGTGAAGGTGACGTCGACGGTGGTGCCCGCCTTCGCCCCGCTGGGAAAGACAGTGTTCAGGCGTGGCAGCGGCAAGTTCGAGTCGAACTGCTGAGCGGACACCCGGCCGGTCTCGAACAGAGCCAGTGCGAGGAAGACAGCAGCCAGGCCGGCACGAGTCGGCTTCCCGGAGTGTGTGAACATCATGTCTCCCTCATGTGACAAGCAGGTCGGCGAGTAGGCCGGTTGGTCGGTACGTGGCGGGCGACGGAGGGCCGTCGGGCCGGTTGTTGTGGTGGGGTCGGTCGTCCGCTGGCGGGCAAAGGGGGCGAGGGCGGACAACCAATCAACTCGCATCGTACTCCCCTGCACGGGGGCGGTCAAGCATCCTGGAGCGAAGAAACCGGAAGCGCCAGGAATCTTGTATGAACCCGCCCCGCTGCGGGGGATAGTCAGGAGAGAAACACTCCAAGCACCGCGAGGAGGACGGGAGAGATGATGACCGCTCAACGCGACAATATCCTGGGCTGCCTGCGACGAGAGGGGCTGCCGGGGGCCGAGGGGCTGGCAGACGGGCAGCTGCTGGAGCGTTTCCTCGCCAGCCGGGATGGGGCGGCGTTCGCAGCGCTGGTGCAGCGGCACGGGCCGATGGTGCTCGGCGTTTGTCGCCGCATCCTCCGCAACGAGGCCGATGCCGAGGACGCTTTCCAGGCCACCTTCCTCGTGCTGGTCAAGAAGGCCCACACTATCGTGCCGCGGCACCTGGTCGGCAACTGGCTGTACGGCGTCGCCTGTAACGCCGCCCGGAAGGCGAGGACCGCGGCCGCACGGCGCAGCGACCGAGAAAGACGGGTGAGAGAGATGACCCGAGAAGAAACGCTGCCTGCCGACACCGTCGAGGAGTTGCAGAAACTGATCGACGAGGAGCTGGAACGACTGCCGGACGAGTATCGAGCGGCGATCGTCCTGTGCGAGCTGGAGGGTAAAACGCACAAGGAGGCGGCGCAGTGGCTCGGCTGGCCGGTGGGGACGCTCTCGGGTCGGCTGTCGCGAGCAAGGCGACTGCTCGCCGCGCGCCTCGCTCGCCGCGGCGTGGCCCTGCCCTGTATGGGACTGGCGGGACTGCTCTCCTCGGCGAGCGTGCCGGCCGCATTGGCCGCGTCCACGGTCCGGGCCGGAACGCTGCTGGCTGCCGGGCTGCCGGTGGACGGGACCATCCCGTCCCGGGTCGGCGTGCTGACCGACAGCGTGCTGAAGGGAATGCTGGGGACGAGGCTCCGCTCTGCTCTGGCGGTGCTGCTGACGGTGGGGCTCGCGGTTGCCGGGGCCGGTGCAGCCCTCCAGCGGACGCTGGCGGGCGAACCGCCTCCGCCGCAGAAGAGGGAGCGAGCGGAAGCGGAGAAGACGGACCGTGCTCCGGCGGACGTGCGCGACCGCACCGACCGGCACGGCGATCCGTTGCCTCCCGACGCGCTGGCGCGGCTCGGGACGGTCCGCTGGCGGCACGGCGGCACGGTCTGGGCGCTCGCCTTCTCCCCGGACGGGAAACACGTCGCCTCCGGGAGCGCCGACGGAACGGCACGCGTCTGGGATGCGACCACGGGCAAGGAGCTCCACCGCTGGGATCGGATTATTGATTTCATCGGCGTGGGGATGGTGCGCTCGATTGCCTTCGCCCCCGACGGCAAGTCGCTGGTCGTGGCGCCGCTGAACGACGCCCCCTTTGTGTGGGCGCTGGCGAAGGAAGAAGGAACTCGGCCGCTCGGCACGGCGCAGGACCGGGCCGCCTGGGTCGCGTTCGCCCCGGACGGCAGGACGATCGCCTGCGTGGACGGCGACGGCGGCCTGTACCTTGCCGACGCGGCCGGCGCGAGAGAAGTCCGGCGACTGGCGGTGCGCGGCGCCAAGGCGCTCCACTGTGCCTTCGCTCCCGACGGCCGGACGCTGGCCGCAGTGTGTGACGATGGAACCCTTCGCCTGTGGGACACGGGGACGAGGCGCGAGGCCCGCCGGCTGCACGGGGGGAGAACTTTCGCGTGGTCGGCAGACAGCAAGACGTTCGCCTGCGGCAGGAGCTATTTGATCCGCCTGTGGGACGCCGCCACGGGCAAAGAGTTGCGTACGCTGACCTTCGCGAAAGAGGATACAGTTCCTCGTCTTGTGTTTGCTCCCGACGGCAAGCGGCTCGTCTCGGCGCATCGGTCCGGCGTCCGTCTCTGGGACGTGGGGACCGGGAAGCTCGAGCACGAGCTGAAGGCGATTCGCGGGGCCACCGCCCTCGCCCTCTCCCCGGACGGCAGGATGCTGGCGACGGCGGGCCATGCCGGGCGGATTGACCTCTGGGAGTTCCCGACCGGGAAGCCGCTCAACGCGCCGCCGGGTGATTACCTTGATGAGGATCTGTCTTGGATACAATTCTCGTCCGCCGGCAGGATGGCGGCGACCGGCGGGTGGAAGGAGCACGTGCGACTCTGGGAGGCAAACACCGGCCGCCTGCTGCGTGAGCTGCCCCACACGGGACCGTGCGTGTTCAGCCCGGACGGCCGGGCCCTGATCACCGGCGGGCGGACCGATGGCAAGGTCCGCGTCTGGGACCTTGCAACGGGCAAAGAGGTGCGCCAGTTCGCGACGGGACAGCCCTCGGTGTTCTCACTGGTAGTCTCGCCGGACGGGAACATTTTGGCCGAGGCCTGCCTCGGGGTCCGCCTGTGGGACCTGCGGACGAGCAAGCTCCGGACAACGATCGCTCCAACATGGAGCAGCTTGCAGGCCACCTTTACCCGCGACGGCAAGGCCCTCGCCGTCCGACACTTCCCGGCGGAAAACTCTGGCGAGCAGATCCCCGCCGTAGGCATCTACGAGACGGCGACGGGCAAGCGCATCCGCAGCTTCTCGACGCGCGGCCTCTGTGGCAGTATGGCCCTCTCGCCCGACGGCAAGCTGCTCGCCGCGACAGACACCGGCCAGGACGGGGGGGCGCTGATCCATGTCTGGGAGGTGGCAACCGGCACGGAGGTGCGCCGCCTCGTGGGGCACGCCGACCCGATCGATAGCATCGCCTTTTCTCCCGATGGCCGCACACTGCTGTGGGGCGGACAGCGCGAGAAAAAGGTCCGCGTCTGGGAAGTTACCACGGGCCGGGAGCGCCGCGAGCTACTGGGCCACCAGGGGTCGGTCAGGCACGTCGCCTTCGCGCCGGACGGGGCGAAAGCGGCATCCGCCAGCGCTGACGGCACGGTCCTCATCTGGGACATCGGCGCTCCTCTGCGTGCTGGCGCCGGCTTGCCCCGTGTCCTCAAAAGCGACGAGCTGGATCTCTTGTGGGACGCATTGGGGAGCGAGACGGCTGCCGGTGCTTTCACGGCGATGCACCGGCTAGTCGGGAGCCCCGCCCAGGCCGTCGGGCTGATGCGGAAGCACCTGCGGCCGGTCCCCGCCGTCGACGCGGGGCGAGTGGCCGCCTGGCTGCGCGACCTCGACAGCGACACGTTCAAGGTGCGCGAGCGGGCAGCCCGCGAACTGGAGAAGCTCGGTGATGGGGCCGAGCCAGCCCTGCGTGCGGCGCTGACGGGCCGGCCGACGGTGGAAACCCGCCGGCGCGTGGAAACCCTGCTCGACCGACTGCACGACCCGCGGCGTCGCCTGCAGGCCGGGCGTGCCCTGGAACTGCTGGAACACCTGGGGACCGCGGAGGCCCGGCGCCTGCTGGAAGAACTGGGCCGCGGGGCAGCCGGGGCGTGGTTGACCGAAGAGTGTCGGGGAGCGCTGGACCGGCTACGGCAGCGTGCCAAGGCGGACACGGCCCAGCGCCGCCAAGGCGGGAGGCTCACCCCGTGAGCGGGCGCCGGGGGCTTACCTGTGCTACCATGACGGCTCGATTGACCCGATCTTCCCGGCCCGACGAGACGCGTTCTCCCTCGGCTTCTCTCTCGTCCCGGCAACCAAATGTGAGCGTATCAAAAATCCGGTTGCATTTCGACGCGCCGCCCACTACAGTAGAGTGAAATTGAGGAGAGAACGAAGCGTCTTTCCCCCGAGCCAACGATGCGGTCGCGTCATCCGCTGCTACTCCTGGACCTTCTCATCCCCCTTGGCGGGGGCTGATTCCAGGGTGCGCGGAAGCCGCAACGTCGGCAATAGTTGCGAGTCACTGGCCCTGGAATCTTTCGGTTCCAGGGCTTTTTTCGTTGATGCGCGGGCCAGACCCCGCAAACTCTATCCCTGCTCGGATAACCCACCATGAACGAGAACGCCGGCCCGTATGAACACCTGATCATTTTCGACACGACGTTGCGCGACGGGGAGCAGAGCCCGGGCGCCAGCATGAACCTGGCGGAGAAGCTCGAGGTGGCGCGGGCGCTGGCGGACCTTGGCGTCGACGTGATCGAGGCCGGCTTTCCGATTGCCTCGCCCGGCGATTTCGAGGCGGTGCAGGCCATCGCCCGGCAGGTCCACGGCCCAACCATCTGTGGCCTCGCCCGCTGCAACAACGCCGACATCGACCGCGCCTGGGAGGCGCTGCGCGATGCGCCGAAGCCGCGCATCCATGTCTTCCTCGCCACCAGCGCCATTCATCGCGAGTTCAAGCTGCACATGGCCAAGGAGGAGATCCTTCGCCGTGCCGTCGAGGGCGTCACCCGGGCGAAGTCCTACTGCGACAATGTCGAATTCTCCCCCGAAGACGCCTCACGCACCGAACTGGATTTCCTGGTCGAAGTCGTCGAGAAGGCGATCGAGGCCGGCGCCACCACCATCAACATCCCCGACACGGTCGGCTACGCGGTGCCGGACCAGTACGGCGCCATCTTCGCCCACTTGAGGAAGCACGTCCGCGGCATCGACAAGGTGGTCCTCAGCGCCCACTGCCATGACGACCTTGGCATGGCGGTCGCCAACAGCCTGGCTGCCGTCGTCAGCGGAGCGCGGCAGGTCGAGTGTACGATCAACGGCCTCGGCGAGCGCGCCGGCAACTGTGCCCTCGAGGAGGTCATTATGGCCGTCCGCACGCGCGGCGACTTCTTCCAACTGGCGACCAACATCACGACGCGCAAGCTGCACCACACCAGTCGCCTTGTCGCGCACGTCACCGGCATCCAGGTGCAGCGCAACAAGGCGGTCGTCGGGCAGAACGCCTTCGCCCACGAGGCGGGCATCCACCAGGATGGCATGCTCAAGGAGCGCTCGACCTACGAGATCATGAACCCCGAGGATGTCGGTCTGCCCAAGACGGAGTTGGTCCTGGGCAAGCATTCCGGCCGCCACGCCCTGCGGGAGCGCGTCCTGGAACTGGGCTATCACCTTGACGAGCAGCAGCTGCAGAAGGTGTTCGAGAACTTCAAGGTGCTGGCCGACCGCAAGAAGACGATCTACGATGCCGACGTCGAGGCGCTGGCCGAGGCGGTCATGGCCAGCGGCCCGGCACTATGGACGCTGGAGGCGGTCACCTGCAACGCCGGCTCGGGGACGATCCCGTCGGCGGCGGTCTGTATCTGGCACAAGGATGGCACGATCGTGCGCGAGGCCTCCCTCGGCGACGGTCCCGTCGACGCGGTGTTCAAGGCCATCGAGCGCGTCACCGGCATCGAAGTCGAACTGCGCGACTTCCGCGTCCGCAGTGTCAGCGTCGGCGAGGACGCACAGGGGGAGGCCCACATCGAGGCCTTCTACAACGGCCGCAGCGTCACCGGCCGTGCGATCAGCACGGATATCATCGAGGCCAGCGCGCTCGCCTTCGTGCAGGTGATCAATCGCATCGCCATGCGCAAGGCCCAGTCGCGCCTGCACCCGCAGACGGAGAAAGAGGTGCCCGCGAGCACGGTGGTCTGAGACGAAAGAATGGCCCGCGGACTGCGTGCGCGGATCGGTTAGCCGCGACGCGCTAGCGGAGCGCTCCGCTAGCGCGTCGCGGCTAACCAGGGACTCAAGAGCGCTCCGCTAGCGCGTCGCGGCTAACCAGCGACTCAAGCAAGGACGGTCCGCAGGGCAGCGCGAGCCGCGAAGTAGCCGCACATGCCGTGAACGCCCGGCCCTGGCGGCGTCGATGCCGAGCAGAGGAAGACGTTCGACGCCGGCGTCGTGTACGGCACCAGCCGCGGCGCCGGCCGTGTGAAGATTTGCCACAAATCCATCACGCCGCCCGTGATGTCGCCGCCGATGTAGTTGGCGTTGCGCCGCTCGAAATCCACTGGGCGCCACACGCTGCGAGCGAGGATGCGGTCACGGAAACCGGGAGCGAATCGCTCCATCTGCCCCTCGATCGCTTCTGTCATGTCAACGGTCGAGCCGTTGGGAACGTGGCAGTACCCCCACCCCGTGTGCTTGCCGGCCGGCGCTCGCGTCGGATCGAATAGACTTTGCTGGGCAACCAGGACATAGGGCCGCTGGGGATGCTCGCCCTTCCAAACGGCGCGCTCGGCGTCGGCGATCTCCTCGAAGGTGCCGCCCAGGTGGACGGTCGCGGCGCGGGCACAGGAAGCGGCCTTCCACGGGATTGGGCCATCCAGGGCCCAGTCGAGTTTGAAGACCGCCGGGCCGTGGCGAAATCGCTCCAACTGGCGGCGGTAGCGGGCCGGCAGGCGCTTGCCGCAGATGCGCGCCAGGTTACGCGGCGACACATCGAAGAGGAAAGCCCTCGCCTTGGGCAACTCCGCCAGTGACTCGACCCGCCAGCCCGTCACCACCTCTCCGCCGAGCGAACGCAGGTACGACACCAGGGCGTCGCTGATCTTCTGTGATCCACCGCGCGGCAGCGGCCAGCCGACGGCGTGAGCGGCAAGGCCGAGCATCAGTCCGACGGCCGAGGTTAGCATCTTCTCCAGCGGCAGGATGGAGTGAGCGGCGATGCCGGCGAAGAGGCCGCGCGCGTGCGGCCCCTTGAACCACGCGTCGGCCAGGCCGCGCGCCGAGCGGATCGCGCGCAGGCCGAAGCGCAGCATCAGGAGGGGGTGGCGTGGCGGACGCAGCGGACCGAGTAACTCGTCCATGAGCGGGACGCCCGAGCGCACCAGCGGCCCCATCAGACGCTGGTAGGCAACGGCGTCCGGCCCGAGTCCCTGGGCCGTCGCCTCGACGGAGCGCTCCAGGATGGCTGCGGTGCCGTCATCGAGTGGATGAGCCAGCGGGGCGGCCGGATGAATCCAGTCCAGACCGTGGTCGGCCAGCGGGACCGAACGGAAGAACGCTGAGCCGACGCCGAGCGGGTGGATGGCCGAGCAGACGTCGTGAACGAAGCCGGGCAGCGTCAGTTCGGCCGACCGCGTCCCGCCGCCGGCCGTCGGCTCCGCTTCGAGGACGACGACCGAGCGCCCGGCCCGGGCGAGGGTGATGGCGGCGGCAAGGCCGTTGGGGCCCGAGCCGATAACGACCGCGTCGTAGGTTCGCCGGGGCAGGCGGTCGCGCGGCAGTTGCGGAGGCGGGGTCATGATCGTTCGGGATTGGGCAAACGGCATGGATTTACGCCCCTTTGTTGTACAGAACCCCTCCTTCAGAGGTCAGGGGGTCAGAAAAGACAAATCCTCTTCTGCTCTGACTCCTGACCCCTGACCCTGAGGTTGCATTTCCTCGGTTCACCACCTACCATCTCAACAGGGGCAAAGAAACGGGTCGCCGATCAGGGAAGAAACCCCGCGCGAGCCGCTGGCGCGGGTGCCCCGACTTCTCTTCCCTCGCCCCCCGGACCCTCCTGAAACCGCTATGACTTCTCCGGACCAGGCAACCAGCCCCCAGCCCGTCCCCGTGTTCCGGGGCCCGGGAGAGCGCGTGCCCCTCGGGTCGTGGCGGTGGTCAACCCTGCGCAACGGTGCCCGGGCGCTGCTCCTGCCCCTCTTGGCCGCAGTCTTCGCTGCCGTCCTGTTTGCCGCCTCTGCCCGTTTCCGCGACGCCAGCGAGGGGTTCCAGCCGGCGGTGGTTGTCGCCGGCCTGGTGTTCGGTGCCACCCTGCTCGCCGGGTGGAGCGTCCGCCGCACCTGTCGGAAGATCTTCCGCGACCTCGGCCTGCACGTCGCCGCCCTGCGCGAGAAGCCGTCCTCGCTCCAGCCACCGTCGTGCCTGCGCCTCGGACGGGACCTGGACGTCGCCGAGTTGGCCGCTCCCTTGCAGGCCCTCGCCGACTGCTACCGCCAAGCGCTCGAGCAAGTCGTTGAGACGAAGGAGGCGCTGGAGGCACTGCTCCGTGGGCCGACATCGGCGACGTCGGCCCACGGGGCGGAAACCCGACCCGACCTTCGCCGCTACCCGACCTTCCCGTTCGAGCGCTCGCGGCAGCAGATGGTCGGCCGCCTGACGCCCAACTTCCGCTGGCAGACCGCCACCCCGCTGCTGCAACAGTTCCTCGGCCAGCCAATGGAGCGCCTCAACGGTCGCTCCTTCCTCCGCGTCGTCCACGCCGAGGATCGCGAACGTGTCGAAACGGCACTGGCCAAGACGCTCGAGGAGGGCGAGAACCACAACCTCGTCTTCCGCATCGAACCGCCGTCCGCGAGCGGCGAGATCGCCCGTCCGGACGTAGCCGCGTTCGCCCGGGGCA
>JACOUH010000247.1 GCA_016177925.1 Planctomycetota bacterium
TACCCGCGGCGGCGCCTGTTCGAGGACGTCGTCAAGGTCTTCCGCGACAGCAAGCGCTCGGTGCCGGTCTTCAATGACAAGCACCTGTCGTACTCGTGGAAGGACGCCAAGTGGATGGTCGACCAGAGTCGCGAACTGGGCTTCCCGATGATGGCTGGCTCGTCGGTGCCGGTGACGTGGCGGCGTCCCGACCTCCAACCGTCACTCGGGACCGACTGGACGGCGGCGCTGTCGGTCGGCTACGGACATTTCGAGGTCTACGGCTTCCACACGCTCGAGGCGCTGCAGGTGATGACCGAGCGCCGCAAGGGAGGCGAGACGGGCGTAAAGGCGGTGCAGTGTCTCGAGGGAGCGGACGTCTGGACGGCGGCGGAGGCGGGCAAGTGGGATCGCTCGCTGCTGGAAGCGGCCCTGCGGCGCGTCCCCAAACGCGGGCTCGGCAACATCGAAGAGGAGGACGCCAAGGCGCTCGTCTACCTGGTCGAGTACCGCGATGGGCTGCGGGCCGCCGCGTACCTGTCGCCCAGGCACGTCTCGGAGTTCGCCTTCGCCGGACGAGTCCGGGGCCAGGCAGCGCCGCCGGCGTGCTGGTACGACCTCCCCAAGCCGCAGCGCGACCACTTCAGCTTCCTCGTCGGCCACATCGCCCGCATGATGGTCACCGGCAAACCGTCCTATCCCATCGAGCGCACGCTGCTGACGACCGGCATGCTCGCTTTCCTGATCGACAGCAAGGCGGCCAGCCACAAGCGTATCGAGACCCCGGAACTGGACGTGACGTATCGTGTTACGAGCTGAGTGAGGCGGTCCTGGTCCGTGAGCGAAGAGAGGGCCAGCGGCCGAGCCTCCCAACGACTGTTTTCCCATCCGGCACCTCCTCGGACTTCTCGCCGTGGCTGGGCTGGAAACGGAGCCCCCCGGGGCATAGCATAAGAGCGGATCGCGCCGGGTAAAAAGGAGGTGTGCAGTGGCTGACAACATTTCAGGCCCCGGGAAATACGAGTACTCGAGCAGCGTGTTCTCGATGGAAATGCGGTACCCGATAAGGGGCACCTACACCTACGACCTCGGCGTCCGATTCCCTACTGTCGAGCAGTTTCCGGGGGCGATTGACGGAGTTCTGTATACAGGGTTCTGCTACGAGTCGCGTCTGTTCGATCGGCTGACGTTCATCGACGGGCCCGGCTACTTCCCGAACATGACCTACGACACCCCCGCCCGCTATCAGGTGAGTCAGCAGGTGCCGGAGGTGGACGAGCCTCTAATCATCGAGGTCCCGAAGGAGAAGGATTAGGGACCGGCACAGTCCAACCAGACGAACAGGCCAATCCGGTTCCCGCGACCTCAAACCCCTCCGACAGGGCCTCCTCCTCCCTCTTCGTGTGAGCCATTGCAAAGCTCACGGACGGTCGTCCAGCCTTTCCAGAGTCTGTGTTGAGTGGGTGGCCGGCCCGCCTGGGGAGCCAGCCAGCGGGGTGGCGATCAGGGCGCAGGGACCGCCCGCGACCCGCGTCCGGAAGAGCACGCGCGACTCGGGCCCCGACAACCGCAGCTGCCGCACCAGGATGTCCGGGTCGAGCGCTGAGCCGCGCCGCTTCACCAGGATCCGCCCCAAACGTTTCGAGGTCCACCGCAAGCAACCCGCCGGCCCGTTCGCCTCAGGCCACCCCTGAAACGGGAGCGGCGAGCGCCGGCTGCGGGGCCGCCTCCGGCGCGTCCGCCAACTCCTTGCTGCCGATCACCGTCAAGTTCAGGCCGAGCTGGACCTGCACCGGCGTCCCGTCGATCTCGATGACGGTCTTGCCGTTGAGATACCACCCGAAGGAGCCCGTCGAGAACTCCTTGGTGGGCACGACCATCGGGACGTCGTTGATGGTGATCGTCACGGGCTTGGCTTGGTCGCGGAACTGGGAGCGGGTGATGGGGCAGATGGATTTCTTCGCCATTGCATCCTCCTTGAAAAGGGCGTCCTCCCTGGACTCCGCGGGCATCATACCACGGAACCCCTTCCGGGACACAAGCCGATTCCGACCGCCGCGAGCCGGGCTTGCGGCCGCTCGCGCGCGGATGTTGTGCGCGGCTGCGAAAGTCATACACTTTGCCTCGGGGCGACAGAGCAGCGCTGTACCGGCGTTCCGATGTGATGCCGCCCATCATGAACTGGTTGCATCCGAGATCCGCCATGACTTCTCCGATTGAGTCTCCTCCCGGCCAGCCGCCGCGCGCGCGTGGGCTGACGGGCGCCCTCGAGTCGCGCGAGCCCCATCGCCGATCGTTCAAGGAATACAAGAGCTTCATCCGCAAGCACTACGACGGCTTCGCCGGTGCCCTGACGGCGGTCACCGGCGTCCTCACCGGGCACGAGGCCCTCGCCGGGCGGCTGATCCGCCTGGGTGGCTTCGACGTCCGCGGTTGCAAGCACATCCTCGACGCCGGCTGCGGCAACGGCCGCTATTCGCGCTTCCTCCTTCGCCATGCCGATCCCGACGCCGTCCTGACCGGCTTCGACCTGTCGCCGAAGATGCTGCAGCGGGCGCGGGCTCGCCTCAAGAGCCCGCGCGTCAGTCACGTCGTCGCCGACCTGACGCGGCTACCTTATGCCGACGGCACGTTCGACGCGATCGTCTGCGGCTGGGTGCTGGAGCACCTGCCCGATCCGCTGCCGGGGCTGCGCGAGCTGTCGCGCGTGATGGCCCCGGGCGGCAAGTTGCTACTGCTGTGTACGGAAGACACGCTGACCGGGGCAATGTGCAGCCGGCTCTGGCACTGTCGCACGTACAACCGTGACGACCTGCGCCAGAAGTGCGCGGCGGTCGGTCTGCGCTGGCAGCGCGAGTTGTGGTTCTCGCGCTTCCACCGCTGGCTTAAGCTGGGCGGCATCATCGTCGAGTTGCACAAGGAAAGCGCCAGTAGGTCAGGCTTTCCAGCCTGACGCAGCCTCCACGTCAGGCTGGAAAGCCTGACCTACGTGAGGTTCTGCGAGCGAGGGACACTCATGGAGCAACCGCTGGCCGTGATGACGCGCGGGTTGAGCAAGTCCTACGGTCCTGTCCGGGCCCTGCGCGGCGTGGACCTGGAGGTGCGCCGAGGCGAAATCTTCGGCTTCCTCGGCCCCAACGGCTCGGGCAAGACCACTACCATCCGCTGCCTGCTCGACCTGATCCGGCCCAGCGGCGGCAGCCTGCGCGTGCTCGGACTCGACCCGCAGGCCGAGCCGGTGGCGGTGCGGGCTCGCGTGGGCTACCTGCCGGGGGAGTTGCGCCTCGACGACAACCTGACCGCCGAGGGAGTGCTGCGCTTCTTCAACCGTTTGCGCGGCGACCGGGCGGACCCGGGCTTCATCCGGCAGCTGGCCGATCGCCTCAGCCTCGACCTGAACACGCCGATCAAGAACTTCTCCAAGGGCAACAAGCAGAAGGTGGGCCTGGTGCAGGCGCTCATGCACCGTCCGGAGCTGCTGCTCCTGGACGAGCCGACCAGCGGTCTGGACCCGTTGGCGCAGCAAGAGGTGCTGCGTTTGATCGGCGAGGCCCGGGCGGCGGGGGCGACCGTGTTCTTCTCGTCGCACGTCCTGAGCGAGGTCCAGGAGGTGGCGGAGCGGGTGGCCATCCTTCGCCGCGGGGTGGTCGTGGAGGTGGCGGAAACCGCCGCGCTCATCGACCGCGCCTTGCGTCGCGTGCGCGTCCGTTTCCGCCAGCCGGTGGACACCACCGTGCTGGCCGGCTTGCCCGGGGTGAAGGTCCTGGAGCAGGACGAGCGGGGGAGCGTGCTGCTACAGGTGACCGGGGAAATGGACGGCCTGATCAAGGCGCTGGCCGCGTTCCCGGTCAGCGATTTCGAGTCCGAACGCCCCTCGCTGGAGGAGGTTTTCCTGGCCTACTACCAGGACGACCGCAAGGAGGGCACGCCATGAGGACCATTTTCCGCTACACCCTGACTCGCTTCTGGGGGCAGGTCCTTGGCTGGGGCCTGGCGCTGTTCCTGCTGGGAGCGATCTCGGTGGCGCGCTATGACATCATGCGGGACAACCAGGAACCGATCAAGGAGATCCTCAAAGGCTCTGCGGGTCGATTCATCGGCATGTTCGGCGACCCCACCAAGTTGATGAGCCCGGAAGGGTTCCTGTCCCTGGCCTTCTTCTCCTACCTGCCGCTCATCCTGGGTGTCTTTGCCGTGCTGGCCGGCAGCGGCCTGCTCGCCGCCGACGAGGAGAACGGCATCCTGGATTTGATCCTGGCTCACCCGGTGAGCCGGACCGCCTTGTTCCTGGGTCGCCTGTTGGCCTTCGTGGCCGCCACGATGGCGATCCTGGCTCTCTCCTGGCTGGGGTTCATCGTGGCCATGCGCTGGTCCTCGCTGGCCGTGGGCTGGGGGGCGATGGCGTTGCCCTTTCTATCGCTGCTGGCGGTGCTGCTTTTCTTCGGCACCCTGGCGCTGCTCTTGAGCATGGTGCTGCCGTCGCGTCGCCTGGCTGCCATGACGGCAGGGATGGTGCTGGTGCTCAGCTACTTCCTGACCACGCTGGCGCGCCTCGACACGAGCCTGGAAACCGTCGCCAAGCTCTCGCCCACCTACTACTACCAGAGCGGTGAGGCCATCCTGGGTTTGAAGGGTGAATGGTTCGGCGGCCTGCTGGCGGTCGCGGGGCTGTTCTCCGTCGTGGCGTGGTGGCGCTTCGAGCGCCGGGACATCCGCGTCGTCGGGGAAGGGGTCTGGCGCTGGCCCTGGTGGCCGGGGCACCCGCGCGAGCGGGTCGCGGAATGCCTCACCGGGGCTCGTCCTGGGGATCGGAACGCCCACAGACCTTGACAGGGATTCGTTAGGGCTGCAACGAATTAAGTCGTTGTCTCGCCGTGACTTCCGGGATGCATTGCATCGTTGCACGCCACCCACCCCGGAAACGCACGGGCGTTCGAGGTGCGCGCTGTCGCGCTGCGTGCCTGGCTGAGAAATCATTTGCATCGGGCGTGTTGCGCGTTAGGATGATCTTCGCGCGGAAAAGCGGCTTCCTGGCAGGGTTGAGGCAGGATCGGGCACTGATGGGCCACCACGGCAAGGGCCGGGTTGAGCAAGCAAGCGACGGCCCCTTCCTTCCGGCACTCGTTCGCCACCCCTCTGCTGGAAGCGGGTTACGACCTTCGCACCGTGCAAGAACTGCTCGGCCATGCCGACGTGAGTACGACAATGATCTCTACTCACGTCCTCAACCGTGGCGGCAAGGCCGTGCAGAGCCCGCTCGATGGCCTGACCGTGAGGAACTCGGGGGACGCCGGCGCAAAGGAACACGGCGCGCGTGGGGACGCCAAAGCCGCCTTTCTCCGAGCGGCTGCAAGGA
>JACOUH010000116.1 GCA_016177925.1 Planctomycetota bacterium
AAGCGCCGGCGGGACGGGGTCGGGTCGTTGACCTCCAACGGGTCGGGCAGTAAAACCGCCCTCAGCACAGCACAGTCGCAGTCTGCTTCGCGCTGGGAGACGATACCGATCATGAAATATGCTATCTGCAATGAGACATTCGAGGGGTGGGACCACGCCGACGTCTGCCGTGTCGTCGCGGGCCTGGGTTATGGTGGCCTGGAAATGGCCCCCTTCACGCTCGCCCCGCGCATCACCGACGTTACACCGGAGAGGCGCCGCGAGCTGCGCCAGCAGGCCGAAGCCGCGGGATTGCAGATCATCGGTCTGCACTGGCTGCTCGCGAAGACGGAAGGCTTGCAACTGACGTCGGAGGACGAGAGCGTGCGGCGGCGCACCGCCGACTACCTCGTCGAACTGGCGCTCTGCTGCCGCGACCTTGGCAGCGACCTGATGGTCTTCGGCTCGCCGGCGCAGCGGCGAATCCCCGCTGGCGCCACCCGGGCGAGGGCCGTCGACAATGCCGTCGATACGTTCAAGCGGGCGTTGTCCGGCATCGTCGATGCCGGCGTGCGGCTGTGTCTGGAGCCGCTGGCGCCGGCGGAGGCGGACTTCATCAACACCACTGCCGAGGGCGCCGTGATCCTCGACCGGATTGACCATCCCAACTTCGTCCTGCACCTCGATGTCAAGGCGATGTCATCGGAGGGGACGCCGGTGCCGGAGATCATCCGCCGATACGCCGCGCGCACCGGCCATTTCCACGCCAACGACCCGAACAAGCGCGGCCCCGGTTTCGGTGCCGTCGACTTCGTGCCGATCTTCAAGGCCCTCGTCGACAGCGCGTATCGCGGCTGGGTGTCGGTTGAGGTCTTCGACTACTCACCCGACCCGGAAACCATCGCCCGCGAGAGCATCCGCTACATGAAAGAGTGCGAGGTGAAGGCCCGACAAGGAGCATGACATGCGGCGCATCCTCCTGAGCGCGGCTGTGTTGGTGGCAATCGTTCCGGCGAGCAGGGGACGTGAGCCCTTCTTTCCCCCCTCTCCCCCGCTACGGGGGAGAGGGGAGCAAGAGAGACCCGTTCTCGAGGTCGGCTTCGGCGAGACGGACATCACGCCGGCCGTCGGTAAGGAACCCGTCTACCTCGCCGGCTTCGGCCAGAACCGCAAGGCGACGAAGGTCCACGACCCGCTCTTCGCCCGTGCCGTCGTGCTGCGCGAGGGCAAGCGCAAGATCGCGCTCGCCTCGGTCGACCTCGTCGGCTTCTTCCGTACCAACGTCGTCAAGGTCCGCAAGCGATTGCCCGGCTTCGACTATGTCCTTGTCTCCAGCACGCACAACCACGAGGGCCCCGACACACTCGGGCTGTGGGGCCCCAGCCCGTTCGTCAGTGGCATCGACGAGGGATACCTGAAGACCGTCGAGCAGCAGATCGTCAAGGCGATTGAGCAGGCCGACGCGAAAGCCGTGCCGGCGACCGCCCGCCTCGGCAGCGCCCGCGCTCCGGACCTGCTTCACGATGGCCGCGAGCCGTACATCAAGCATGACGAGTTGGTCGCCGTCCATTTCCGGCAGACAAAGGGCGAGAAGCCCGTGGGCATCGTCGTGCAGTGGAACTGTCACCCCGAGACGCTCGGCGGCAAGAACACCGAGATCAGCGCCGACTTCGCCGGCGTGACGGTGAAGTACCTGCAGGACAAACACCGCTGCCCGGTCGTCTACCTGACCGGGACGGTCGGCGGACTGATGACGTCGCTGCACGTACCCGTCAAGAACAAGGACGGCAAGCTGCTCTCCGAGGAAACCTGGGAGAAGACGGAGCGCTACGGTATCCTGATAGGCGAGGTGGCGGAGCGGGCGCTGAAGAGTGCTCGCCCAGTGCGGCTGACTCCGCTGCGGGCTCACACGCGCGAGGTGTTTGTCCCGCTGGACAACAAGCTCTATCTGCTCGGCCGGCAACTCGGCGTGCTGAAGCGCGATGCCTACCTGTGGAAGGGCGACGCCTCGAAGGCCGAGGCGGCGCCCGCCGCGGAGACGAAGAAACCGCTCTGTATGAAAACGGAGATCGGCTGGCTGAGCCTGGGCGAGCTGGACGTCGCCGCCATTCCGGGCGAGATTTATCCGGAACTGGTGCTCGACAAGGTGCAGGACCCGCCCGACCCCGGCGCCGACTTCCCCACGGCCCCGATCGAGCCGGCGATCTACAAGCAGCTGCGCGGCCCGCACCGCATGCTGATCGGCCTGGCCAATGACGAGATCGGCTACATCATCCCGAAGCGGCAGTGGGACGAGAAGAAACCGTTCTGCTATGGTCGCAAGAGAGCGCAGTACGGCGAGGCCAACAGCGTCGGTCCCGAGGCGGCTCCGCTCCTGTGCAACGCGTTCCGCGACCTCGTCGGCAAAGCCAAATGATAACCGCTCACCGACTGACGAGCAGTGTCGGGCGCACTCAGCGCGCGGCGGTGGACGGTGACGGGCTGGCGGGTCAACTTCACCCCGCGTTCAGGCCACGCTGGAGCGGGGAAGCCCCCCGCCTCGCCCTTGAGCAGGGGCGGGGCACCCTGTGGGCATTTCGGTCCTATTGCCGACCCTCTACCGCATTCGGTGCCTGGCACTTTTGTTCGCCCGCTATTTCTTCGTTCCCAACGATTCAGGACGCAAGCGACGACTAGCCAAAGGCTTACGTCGGCATCGTGCTTCTCTCCGCGGGCCGGCCAAGTTTTTTCCGAAGGAACCGATTTTGACGCTTGACCTTTCAGAATCGACTGCTAAACTATCAGTAGTGAAAGCTGATGTATCGGAAATGCAACCGTCTGTTCACAGGGATTCTATTTTGGATGAAAGGGGTGTAACATGGCGAAGATGAGTGGCGTCAACGTGGTCGAGATGGTGGCCGTCGAAACGGACAACCTGGACACGAAGTGTTTTCGTGGTTCCGCTCCGCTGGCACACCTAGCCTTGATCTCACAGGCCGACGTGTTTGACCAGGTAACCAACCCGAACGGCCTGCAGCGGGATCTGTCCCCCAAGCACGCCAGCGACGCCTACGAGTACGTCAACCAGCAACCCAAACGGGGTCAACCCAGAGCCTTCACCGAAGTCGTCCTGAACGTGCGAGACAAGAAGTGTGTCGAAATCACGCCCATGGAGGGAATAGACGGCTTGCCCGTCTACACCCTTCGGTTCCACCTCGACCGTCTCAAAGGCAAGAAAGTGTATGTGAGCCGGGTCGATGGCAACCACCGACTCGAATTCGCGGAGGGGGATGACCGCCAGCGTGAGCCGCTCCTAGCCAAAGCCCCGTTCCAACTCCACGTTGGACTCACGCCAGAGCAGGAGCGGTCCATCTTCGTGGACATCAACTCCAATCAGAAGGGTATGAACACTTCTCATCTCGCCATGATGATGAGCAAACTCACGCCCGAAGAAATGGAGATCCGTGACCACCTTGACCGCTGGATCGCCAAGAAGCTCTCGGACGATCCCAACTCCCCGTGGCACGGTCTTGTCCATCTCGGCGGGTCCAAGGAAGGGTCTCGGACGCAAGGTTTGACCCGTCCGGTCAACTTCGTCAGCGTGGAGGCTGGGATCAAGAAACTGCTCAGCAAGTCTCAGTACATCCACGACCTCACCGACCCAACCGCGCAGTACGCGCTTGTCCGGAACTACTGGCGAGCGGTGAAGACGGTGTTCGCAGAGGAGTGGGGAAACCCGAAAGAGTTCCTGCTCCTGAAGAACATCGGTGTCATGAGCCTGTCCACGCTCGGAGGAACGATCATCGATCGCTGCATCCCGCAGGGACGAGTGACAGTGGGCGACATGGCCCGGTATCTCAAGCAGAGTCGGGCGACTTTCAACTGGAGCAAGGAGGCAACAGGAGACCGTGCAGTCGTTGGCATGTCGGGGAACAAGGCCGCGCTCATCATCGCCAGCGAGATGGGCAAGGAGTTGTCGGATGACACCGACATGGCCACCATCAGCGACCTACAGCAACAGCTCCTTGCGCAGGCGACGTGAAATTCAAGCGGCTGGCTCCGTCGCCACAGACGTGGCCGGCCAGTCTCAGAAAGGGAAGTGAAAAGGGTCGGCGTCAACAATGTCAACAAATGGTCAACAAATGTGTCAGGAGCCTTTATCTCTATTCAATAGAGATAAAGGCTCCTGACACGTTCCTGATACCGTTTCCCGACCTTTTCCTGGCCGCAGCCTCGTCTTCAAAGCGTGGACCGATTCAAAGCACGTTGTGCATTTGTGGCGCCCCAAGGGGTTCGCGGCGCCCGTCGTCTCCGAGATGAACGTGAGGCCGGGTGGTGCGTTCCGTATCCGCATCCCCTCAAGCCAAGGCCGAGCGGATATTTGTGTGAACACCCCATCGCGACTTCGTGTCTAATCAGCGGCGTGTTGTCTAGCGCGATCCCGTCACGACCCCCGATCGGATTTACTGTGAGCACTCTACAGGACAGGTTCGTCGATCCGGACATCGAGCGTGCCTATAACTGGTTCCTCTCGTTCCTGCCAGCCGGCGAGTGGACGGCCCGCAAGGCGGCGATCGAACAGCACCTGGAGGCCATCTTCAAGCCGAAGAAGTCCAGGGCAGAGGCCACCGACTACTACCGGCTCGTCGGCACCGAGGACCGGATCGGCTGGTATCTGTACCTCGTCGAGATGTCCCTCTACGAGCCCTACCGCACCGAAGTGAACCAGGCGGCGCGAGTCCTGCCGGTCTTCTCGCGGCTTGGCAGTGAGCTCGACTTGTTATTGAAGATCGGCGGCGTCGAGGAGAAGGCGGTGGAAATCCTCAATGGCTCGAAAACGCAGCCGGACTCTGTGCTGTTCGAGATGCTGATCGCGCTCCTGTGGGCGCGAAACGGTTGGCAGGACGTGGCGTTCATCCCGGCCGACCCCAGGGTGAAGCGGCCTGACATCCGGGCGGCCACCGGGGCGGAGGAGTGGTTCGTCGAGACGAAGCGGATGACCACGAACTCCGCGTACAGCCAGAAGGAGCGCGACAAGTGGCTTAGGATGTGGGGCCGGCTCAAGGACACCCTGATCGATTCCCGGCTTCCCCTCGTGCTCGACATCACCTTCCACGTCGAACTCGAGACCCTAGACGACGACTTCGCGCGGGACCACCTCGCCGGGAAGCTGAAGCTGGTCGTGTGCCCGTGCGAACTCATCTCGAACGAGTATTGGACCGTGAGCGTCAACTTCGTCGACTTCGACAAGATCCGGAAGCACTTCGAGAAGTTCTACGTCAAGAGTCATTCAAGGCAGCTCCAAGAGCTGGTCGGCGGTCGCTGGGAGCGGGGCCGCGGCTTCACGATGGTGATGAACGGATCGACCGTGCGCATGGGGGAGGGGCGCGTCATCAACGAGTACGTTGAGAACATTCATTGGGCGGCGGGGGCCTACTGGCACTGCGACGCGGAGCGGGCATTCGAGAAGAAAGCCCGGGACATCCGCAGCCATCTGGCCGACGCTGTGGAGCAGCTCCCCGTCAACGGCCGGGGGGTGATCCACGTCGGGCTCGAGACGTTCGACGGAGAATTCGTAGAGGCTGAGCGATTCGAGCGAATTCTGAGGACGACCGCCATGTTCGACCCGACCGGCAAGGACTTGCGGTGGGTGTACTGCCACCTGTACGAGGCTTACGCACCCCCCGACAAAGCCTGGTACTTCGACGAGACGATCTACCAGTTCGGGGCGAATAAGTCGCCTAACCTGGAGCCGATCACACAGCGGGCGAGCGTCGTGCCGAACGAGGAGGGTGCTGAGTCCGGGCCTCACTGGCTCCGAGAAGCGCCATGACGCTGGCGGTCGGCGATGGTGAGGGAAGTGCGCCGGGCCAACCAGTCTCGGCGCGGTCGCGTCGGGCAGTGGGGCGTCCGGCGGCTCATTCGACAGGTTCTGCTCGCAGGCGAAGACCTGCAATATCGGACGGCGCTGGTGCGTGACATGGTCGCAGATCGTCCCGCGCAGCATCAGGGCAGCGCCACCAGAGAGACGATGAACGGGTAGGAGGGGCGAAGGCTCCGGGCCAACTTGTCATCGGCCGTCACCAGCTCGCATCCCTCGGCTTCGGCCAGGGCGACATAGATGCAGTCGTAGACGGCTTGGTTCGTGGCAATCGCGATCTCCATTGCCCGAATCAGCAACGGTGACGAGTGATGCAGCGCCGGGGCTGCACTGAGAACGTCATTCAAGAAGATTGCCGACTCGCCGGTGCGGATCCTCTTCTGGCGTTCGGCAGAGACAAGGCCGTTGGCGATCTCCGACGGGAAGATGTCGGGCGCGAGGAGTTCGTGAAGGCCGTTGCTGTACTCATCACGCAGACGGATCGCCTTGCCGGAGTCGACTTCCGGAAGAACCCACTTGAGCGCCACGCTGCTGTCGAGAACGTACTTCATGGGCGATCGCGAGTTTCGCGGATGAGATCGACGGCGATGTTCTGCTCGCCGAAGAGTTGGCGGTTTTCCTCGCGCATCCGGTCCATGCGTTCGCAGGCTGCCTTCATCTTCTCGGGACGGCGGATACCCTTCACGAGATCATCGAGGGTTTGCTGCAATTGGGTTTTGACCTCTTCGGGGATGGTCTCGGTCGTGTTCATGGGGTTGCTCCTTTCTCCTCAGTGTAACGACACGCCGTAGCGGAAGGAAGTTCAGCACCGAAAAGCGGAGTCGCACAGGAGCGTGACTGTGCGACTCCGCTTTTCGGTGCCTTGCACGCATTCCCTACCCGCCGGCCCTGGCCCCACGATGAAAAAGGGCTCCGCCCCCGACGCGACCGCATCGGGCAGTGGGACGTCCAGCGGCTCATGGGACAGGTTCTCTTCACAGGCGAAGAACCGCAACATCGGTCGGCACTGTTGCGTGACGTGGTCGCGGATCGTGCCGCGCAGCATCGGATAGCGGGCCTCCAGCGCGTCGAGGACCGAGCGCTGGGCGGCCTGTCCCTTTTCCAGTTCCCTCGCGGGGAAGTTGTTCTTCGATCCATTCCTGGCAGTACACTGCATTAATGGGTGGCCAGGGCCAGGGCTTCCTCGGCGCGAGCCACGCTCGTTTGCTCGCGGGCTTGCTCCTGGGTCTGGATGACGAGTTGCGCCTGCAGGACCTCGAGCACCTTCTGCAGCGCGCGCAGGGAGAGGTCCGCGCGACCGGCGAACACGCGGCTGAGCTGTCCCGGATCGACTCCGGTGGCCTGACAAAACTCCTGTCGGGACCCGAACTGGCCGTCGATCAGATCGGCCAGAAAGTCGCGGTAATCCGGCGGCGACACGCTGCCCTGGTGAATCCCCAAACGCGCTTCGAGGTCCTGACAGATCCGGTACACCGGGGACCTGATGTTCAGGCCCGTCCTGGTAAACTCCGCGTTCCACCAGGCGGCAAAGCGCGTCCACTCCAGCCGCGCGTGATAGTTCTGTTGCACCCGGGACAGGAAATCCTTCTCCGACCGGCTGAGCTTGGAAACGGGAATGCGCCGGCCCGTGATGGTTTGGTAAACAAGGGGAGTCTTTTTTGCCATTTTGCACTCGGCGTTCATCCATGACCTGGCCCCGGCAGAGGACCCAATCCTACACCCCGTATTCCACCAGCCATTGACTTTAAGTCAAATGTTGACCTGAAGTCAAGATGGAAAAGCGGCGTCCCTTCGATGTTCACAGAGAAGGGAAAAGGGCGGCCGGTAACAGCGAGCCGCCCGTCCCCTACGGAGAGAGCAGATACCAGAGAACGGCCACGTCGCCGAGACGCTCGACCTTCTCGAGGATCATCCGCCGGTCGCGGTCGTGGGGGAACGGCGCCGGGCTCACCAGCCTCGGCGCTCCCTCCTCGCCGACGAACAACGGGGCCACCGCCAGGCGCATCTCATCGACCAGCCCCGCGCTCAAAAACTGCGTGTTGATCGAGGCGCCGCCCTCGACAAGGAGTCGGCGGACACCGCGGGCGAACAGGTCGGCGACAACCTGCTCCGGCGACACCGTCCCATCGCCCGCCGCGATCACTGTCGCGACGCCGCCCAGCGACGTACGGAGCGCCGTCTCGCGCTCGCGCGGACAGTAGACGATCTTCTCGGCAGAACCGACGCGGAAGAAACTTGCCGCGACATCCAGGTTCCCGTCCCGCGTCAGCGTCACCTTGATCGGGTCCGGCGGAAGGCCGCGCGACACGCGGTCCTTTCGCCGCTCTTCCGACCGCAGGACGAGCCGCGGGTCGTCGGCGCGGAGAGTTCCCGCGCCGACGAGAAGGGCGTCGCACGACGCTCGCAGGGCGTCGACGGCGTCGAGGTCTTCCGCGTTGGAGAGGATCAGACGCCGGCTGCTCGTGTCGTTGATGCAGCCGTCGACCGACAGCGCGGCGCTCAGGCAGATATGAGGGCGGTGCAGGGAACTCATGGCAGCAAGGTAGCGAGTCACGGAGTGACTCGCCTACGGTGTGTAGGTCGCCAGGGCGAGGGCCATCGTGCAGCCCTGGTTGAACTCGGTCAGGTCGACGTACTCGTCGATGGTGTGAATGTTGTGCTGGCCAGCGCCAAACGTCACGGTCGGCACGCCGTGACGGACCAGCCAGTTGGCGTCGAGCCCGCCGTTGCTGATGCGCAACCGCGGCGCAAAGCCGGCCTCTTTCGCCGCTGCCAGCGCGTGCTTGGCCACCGGGCTGCTGGCGCTGAGGCGGAAGGGGAAGTAATCCTGGCGCGCCCGGAACTCCATGCGCGCCTTGCGGCCCTTGTGGTCCGTCACCTTCTCTTTCGCTTTATTGAAGGCGTCCCGATAGGCGCGCGTGATGACCTTGACGAAGCGCGAGTTGTGACTGCGGCTCTCGCCCTTGATGTTGACGTAGTCGGTCACGACGTTGGTCGCCTCGCCGGCGCTGAGGCCGTCGATGCCGCCAAAGCTGCCGACGTTCGACGTGCCGCTCTTGCCGGCCTTGTTGACCTTGCCGAACCATCCGCCGCGGAAGACGTCGGCCAGGGCCAGGACCGCGATCATGGTGGCGGAAATGCCCTCCTCGGGATGGACGCCGGCGTGAGCGGCGCGGCCCTCGATCTCCACCTCCCAGCGCTCGGCCCCCACCGCTCCGACAGTGAACTCCTCGGCGGACTCCCCGTCGACGTTGAAGCCCATGACGGGATTGCCAAGGTCCTCCAGGTTGACGTTGCGCGCTCCCCACAGTCCGCTCTCCTCGCGGACGGTGAATAGCAGTGTCAGCGGTGGGTGCGGCGGCTGGAACTCGGTCAGCGTAGCGGCCAGCGTGGCCAGGACGGCGACGCCGGTGCGGTTATCGCCGCCCAGGGCGGTGCGGTCGTCGGAGATGGAGATGATGCGATTGCCCTTCTGAGCGGGCTCGGCTCCGGCGCACAGCGGCACGGTGTCGAGGTGCGTCATGAACAGCAGCCGTGGGCCGGGTCGCGTGCCGGGCAGCTTGACGATCAGGTTGCCGATCTCGGTCGGCAGTTCGATGCGCTCGTGGGCCTGGTCAAAGACGATGGCCGGGCGCGGCACGCCCGACTCGACGAGGTCGCGCATGACCGCCTCGCCGATGGCCCTTTCCTGTCCGGTCACACCCTCGACGGCCAGGAACCGCAGCAGGCGGCTCAGCGCATGGTCTTCGTTGAAAGTGAGAGCCGCAACAGGCATTGGCTGTTTCTCCTCCCCTTGCGTCTTGACCTGGCGAGCGGGGGGCGTGAGCCCCCTGATTGGATGGCGCCATCAGGGGGCTCACGCCCCCCGCTCGCCAGGAACTCACACGGCTGCCCACAGGTGCCGGTCTTCGGCTTCCTCCGCTTTGAAGGTGCCGACCCGGGCGGCCTTCCCCTCGCGCTGTAACTTCTCCAGCCCGGCCCACACCTGCAGCGCCGCCAGGGGCAGCAGCTCGGCAGCCAGGTCGCGGTACAGTCGACTGGCCAGGCCGGCGACGCTCTGCGGCCCGCCCTCGCGCAGGGCCGCCAGCAGCTGCTCCTCACGCTTGGCCCGGTGGGCCAGGGCGTCGTCGATCACCTGTTTCGGCCGGACGGTCGGGGCGCCGTGGCCCGGCAGCAACATGCGGCAATCGATGTCACGCAACCGCCGCAGCGACGCCAGGTACAGTCCCAGGTCGCCGTCGGGCGGGGCGATCACAACGGACGATAACATGGAAACCATGTCGCCCGCAAACAATAACCGATAGTGCGGCTCATAGAAGACGAGGTGCCCGCCGGCGTGGCCCGGCGTGAAGGTCGCCTCCAGATGCCACGGCCCGCTGCCATCCGGCGCGGTCCCCAGGTCGAGGCGGTCGTCCTCGTCGAGGGTGCCATCGACCTGAACGCGGCCTTTGAGGAGTTCCACCGTGCGCGGATGAGCGAGGACCGGCAGGCGGTAGCGAGAAGAGACCGCCGCCGCCGCACCGACATGGTCGGGGTGATGGTGGGTCAACACGACACCGGCGAGCGGGGCATCGATCGTCTCGAACAGGCGTTCCTGCTCGCGCGGCTCGTGGGCGCCGGGGTCGAGCAGGTAGAGCTTTTCGCTGCCGACGAGGTAGGCGTTCGTGTAGGTGCTGGCCGGAAGCCCGATCGTCTTGAGCGGGATCATCTGCACGCCAGGCGCGAAGTAGATCGGCGGGATGGCGCCGGCCTCCAGCGCCCGCACCACCGGAGCGAGCAGCGCCGGCAAGTCGGTGGCAAGCCGGCCGCGAAGCAATTCCAAGAGCGACACCGTCGGCGGCGAGACGAGGCACTCGCCGCGCGTCCAGCCCGCCAGCAGGGCGTCGGCGGTTGTCCAGAAGCCGGCGTCCAGCTCGCCGGGCCAGACGCTGGCGTGCTGACCCGGCGGCAGCGTCGCGACGTAGAAAGCAGTATCAAAGCGGACAGGAGAAAACTCGGGCGTGACCAGGGAGCCGGCGAGGAGGAAATCCTCGGCGTGGAGGCGGAGCCGGTGTGTCGAGAGGAAGTCACCGAAGCGGAGGGTATCGGCGAGCAGGCGCCGCCGTTCCTCTTCCCAGGGACGGGGATCGGGGAAAGCACCATCGCAGCGGGCGAGCAGGACGCCGGTTTCCTCGAACAGTTCGCGGGCGGCACAGGCGACGCGGGCATCCTGTCCCGGGGTGCCGTCCGACCAGAGGGGGACCTCGTCGTTCTCGGAGACCTTGCCGCCCGGGAAAGCGTGGAAACCGCCGAAGAACCGAAGCGCCTCGGCGCGCCGGACGACGAAGACCTCTGCCGCCTTGGGGCCGCGCGCTAACAGCACGCTGGCGGCCTGGGTGATCGCACTCACGCCGTCGCACCCCCTCACCCCTTCCCCCTCTCCCCCGGGGGAGAGGGGGAAGGGGTGAGGGGCCGCTTGGCCCAACGCGGTGGCTGGGCCTACTCCTCATCTTTGTCTTTCGCTTCCGCGCCGGTCTCGCCGGAGAGCCCGCGCTCGACGCTCTCGAGCAGGCGTTCCATCGCGAAAGGCTTGCGGATGTAGTCGACGACGCCGAGGTACTCGGCGTAGGCCTTGTGGCGGGAGCCCTCGTTGGCGGTGATCATAATGATCGGGGGGGCGTCCTCCTTGTCGCGGAAGTGCTCCAGCACCGGGTAGCCGCCCATGCGCGGCATCATCATGTCGAGGATTACCAGGTCCGGACGGTGCTGGTAGATGAGGCTCTTGGCTTGTTGTCCGTCGCGCGCCTGGAGCGCGCGATAGCCGTGCCGCTCCAGCATGATGCGCAGCCCGTCGCTCAGTTCGATGTCGTCGTCAACGATGAGGATCGTCTTGGTTTCCGCCATGATCGGGTGCCCTCTCGTGGTCGCGCAACCAACTCCGTCGGGCAGTTTGGAATCATAGCAACGGATCGACAATCTCACAAGGAGGAAGTGCTGCCGTCAGCGTTTACGACTGGTGCGGCGAGGGGGGAGGGGTCCTGCAATAGATTCTCAGTTCCTCAGCAGGCGACGAAACAGGACGAGGCCCGCCAGGCCGATGGCCGCGTCGGCGATCCAGACCGTCCCTATCGTGGCGAACTTGCCGTCCTTGGCGATGCCGGTGCCGCACAGCATCAGCGGATAGTAGATGAACACGATCGGCAAAAAGCAGGTGATGAACGACGACAGGTAGTCGCTGCGGCTCAACCAGATGCCGACCGGACAGCCGACCAGAACGAAGAACAGGCAGCCCAACGACAGGGCCGGCCGCATCTGCAACTCCGCCTGCATGGCCAGGACCTGATTATTCCTCTCCTTGATCTTGTTTTGAAGATTGGCGATGTGTTTATCGAGGTCATCGGGACTGTCCTTGCGGCCTCGGCGCGACCGGCTCTCTTCCACCCTGCCCGCGAGCGCCTCCTTTTCCTCCTCCAGTTCGTCGATGCGCTCGCCGATCTCCTTCCAGGTCAGGTCGCGGGGACGGCGGTGCTGGCGGATGAGGTCCTCGGGCAGTTCGACATCCCAGTCGTTCTGTTCAAAGTAGCCCTGGGTTTTGTTCTTGCTCCAGGTCCAGCCGCGGTACATGCGAACCTTCAACAGGTGCTCCTTCATGTCGACGAACAGCTCGGCCTCCTGGGCCTGGGCGGCGACATCGGTCTCGCCGTGGGTATCGCGGTGCTTGAATGTCGGGGAGATCAGCCGCCGTCCCTGCACGCCTTTGACAAACATCGAGTAATCGAACTGCGGATGCGTGAGCTGGCTATTCTTCCTCAAGAGGGAGTAGAGCAACTCCTCGACATCGGCGAGGAACAGGGAGCGCATCAGGTGGTGCGTGTGCGGGATGAGGCGATAGTACAGGCCCATCGTGGCGGCGCTGGTCAAGAGGCCGATCAGGATCGCTGGCCCGACGACTTTCGTCAGGTTGATGCCGCTGGCGCGGATGGCGAGGATTTCGTTATCGGCGGACAGCCGGCCGTAAACGATACAGGTGGCGAACAGCGTCGTTGCGGGGATCGTGTAGGGCAGCGTGCTGGGGATCAACAGCGGGATGACCGCGACGATTTGCGCCGGGTTGAGGCCCTGCTGCGACGCCTCGGCCACGATGCCCGCCATCAGCAGGATGCCGGTGATCGCAATCAGGCACAGCACGAAGACCTTCACCAGTTCCCAGAAGATCATCCGGGTCAGGATGCAGCCAAACACGCCGGCCCCCTTCCGTGGGTGACGGGGTGGATGGGGTGACGGAAAAACCGGCGCGACGTGTCCGCAAGGGGAAATGCCGCTCACGAACAGGCCCCCGAGGCGAAGAAGACCACGCCCCACCTGCTCGCGAACAACCGATCTGAGCCGTCCCAAGTGGGCGGGATAGTACGGAATCCCGTGCGCGCGTCAAGGCGAATTGAGGTCAGAAGTCAGAGGTCAGCAGTCAGAATGGCGGAGACGGGTGAGGTGCTCGGACAAACTGTCACGCTGGACTGACAAAGGACATTCTGTCTCGGCACAGCTTTCTGGAGACGACCTACACGAACACTCGCAAGCGGTGGAGGGACCGAAGGGCAGCGGCGTAGCCACGGCTGCGCAAGACGTCGACGAGGCGGTCAAGTAGCCTGGGCGGACGCGGGGCGTTCGGGGAAGGTGTGGCTGTCATGGTTGGAGTCCTCTGGGACGGCAGTATTGTTCCCGGCGATGTGGAAGAGTGTACACCTTCCTCTGGGGAGGGCAGAAAAACCGCTTCTGGGGTGCTTTTTTCTTGACCCGAAGAAGAACGAAGAAACAAGATGAGCTGAAGATCGGAGCAGGTCCAAGAGAGTTGCGCAAGGGGCCAGGGATGAGCCGACCGCGAAGCGGTTCTTGAAAGACTCCGCCGACAAGCTCAACGAGGTCTGGCCGTATCCGGCGGTCCAGTTCCTGCGCGGCGAGATCGACGAGCCGGCGCTCTTGAAGTTAGCGACGGACGATGACAAGCGGACCGAGGCTCGCTGCTTCCTTGGCATGGACCACGCGCTCAAGGGCCGCAGGACCGAGGCGCTGGCCCATTTCCGCTGGGTGAAAGAGCACGGCACCGCGAGCTTCATCGAATACACAATCGCCTTGGCCGAGCTGGAACGGCTGGAGCGATCGCCGGAAAGGCCGAAACGGTAGGCCTGCCCCGAGCGTGCCGTCGAACAGCCGCTGAAGTTGACCGGACCGGCATCACGGGGCCCATGTTCCTGGCCGGCCCCGGGGTGCGGGGCGGGCTCGTTGGTCGCCCGCCGAGCCTTCTCGATCTGGAGGAGGGCGACCTGAAGGTGGGTATCGATTTCCGGCGCGTCTACGCGACGTTCTCCTGTCTTCTCCAGGAGCAGCCATGTCCAAGAAGTACGTCGTGACTCTCACGGATGCCCAGCGCCAAACCCTGCTCGCCCGCCGCGCCGAGCCGTTGACCGTTCGCCAACGCAACCGTGTCGATATCCTGCTCTGCGCCGCCGACGGGGACACCGACGCGGAGATCGCCGACGACCTCGGCATCGCCACCAACACCGTCGCCCGCATCCGCCAGCGGTTTGTCGCCGACGGCCTGGACGCCGCCGTGTCCGAAAAGACCCGCGGCGGAGCCCCGCCCAAGCTCGACGGCAAGCAGGAGGCCCTTCTCATCGCCCTGGCCTGCAGTCCGGCCCCCGAAGGCCAGACTTGCTGGACGATCCGTCGCCTGACCGAGCGGGTGGTCGGACTGGAGATCGCCCACCCGGTTTCCCGCGAGACGGTCCGTCGGCTGCTAAAAAAAACGTCCTCAAGCCGTGGCAGCAGCAGTCCGGGTGCCTGCCCGAGGGGATCAGCGGCGAGTTCATCGGGAAGAGGGAAGAGGTCCTGAACCTGTACGCCCAACCGTATGATCCCAAACGCCCGGTGGTCTGCTTCGACGAGGCCCGCAAGGAACTGCACGGCCAGACACGGCCGCCCCTGTTGCCGCAGCCGGGCCAGCCCGCCCGGCAGGACTAGGAGTACAGCCGCGCGGGGACCGCCAACCTGTTCCTCTTCGTCGAGCCGTTGGCGGGGCGGCGTCGGGTGAGGGTCACGGAACACCGGGCGGGAGTAGACTTCGCCCACCAGATGAAGCACTGGTGCGACGTGGAATACCCGGACGCGGAGGTGATCCGGGTGGTGCTGGACAACCTGAACACGCACGGGCCAGGCTCGCTGTGGGCGGCCTTCGAGCCGGAGGAGGCGTGGCGGCTGGTGCGCCGGTTGGAGTTTCATTACACGCCCCAGCATGCCTCGTGGCTGAACAGGGCGGAGCTGGAGTTGCGTGTGCTGGCCCGGCAGTGCTTGGACCGACGCATCGGTGATATAGAGACGTTAGCCCGTGAAGTTGGGGCGTGGACAACATCCCAGCCGAGGGTGAGCAGCGTCAGCCAGCAGTTGTCGAGGATCGCCCCGAGCAGTCTCTTCGCCTCGGGGCCCATCAGGCCCCGGTCCGACACGACGTGGACGCCGACGGCACTCCCCCAGCCCGTCATCTGCTTGATGGCCTTGCAGGCCTCGTCGACCGAGACCCCCTCCCTCCGGTCGGCCTTCGCGTCCGAGCGGATCGTGACCAGGGGCTTGCCCTCCTTCGTGTGCGCGACGCGGATGAGGACCACGCGGTACTCGGCGAGCGCAGGCCCGGCGAGCACCAGGCCGACAGCCAGGGGGAGAACTATCTTCATCGCGACCCTCCGTTGCAAAGGTCCGGTCCCTTGCAGAGGATAGACGAGGGAACCACCCCGCCGGATTGCTGGCGGCGTTGCCCCTTGGCGACGAAGCTGGTGTCACGGAAGTGGATGAAGAACAGCCGGGGCAGCATCGCGGCCATCGTTCGACCGCCCCACCACGCATCCACGACCCCAATGATGGGGGCGTAGTCTTCGAGGGTGAGGGCTCGAATCCGCATGGTCTCCCTCTCAGGGCCGCTTCACGGTCAACTCCAACTCGTTGCTCTCCAGGTCTTCGTGAGTGCATCGAAGTTTGTACGTGCCCGGCTTGCGGAGCCTGTACAACACGCCCCGAAAGGGCCCCTCCATGAGTTCTCCCGGGAAGGCGATTGCCCAGGCCGGCGACCAACTCTTGCCGGGTTGGAGGACGGGGAAATCCACCGCAGCAGGGGGTGGTAACGGCGGCCGTTTGATTTCCTCAACCAATGCCTCCACGCTGCCGGGACCCGGGCCCGTGCAGCGGAACCGCACCCGATACTGCACGGAGTGGGTGCTGGGCTTGATCGCCCTGTCGGTGACGTTCAGCCTGACCGGCCTGTCGCTGACGTTGGTGAACGTCAACCGCAGTTTCACCGGGGCGGCATCGCTGCCGTCGGGTCTCAGGGTGGTTTCGGTCCTGTCGGCGCTCAACGTCAGTTTCAGCCCTTTGGCGGTTCCGTCCTTTTCGGGAGGTGCGTTCCCAATTATCCCCGCTTCCTTCACCGAGAAAGTTACCTCATTGGCCACCACGGTCCCGGTCCACACATCCCGCAACCCAAACTCCTTGCCGTCCTGATTGTTGGTGAAGCTCACCGTCACGCGGTGCTTGCCGACCTGGGCAATGTTGAGCAACTCGGCGAACGGTTCCTTTGTCGTGGGAGGGTAGAACAGGATCTCGGGCCGGATGAGACGCATGCCGCCCGGAGGGATGACTGCAAAGTTGTCCTTGCGTAACGCGACGAGCTTCGCGTGGGCCAGGCAATCGTAATGTTTGCTCTTCAGCCGCTTTCCATCCGGTCCGGTCCACAGGACCTTGAGCGGCTGGTGGCCCAGGTAGTCACAAACGGTAATGGGCTTCCCGGACACGTTTTTCAAACGGAATCGGAGCTCGAATGCGGTGGACCCCCTGGCGGGCTTTTCCACCACCACGGCGCTGGCAACGAGTCCATTGACGGGTTTGCCACCTTCCGGTTGCGCCGTCGCCTCCTGCTGCGCCGCAAGGCCCGTGTCATTGCGAGACCCCGTTTCTTCCGCGGCTTGTGTCCGGAATGCGTGTCCGCCGATGCCCAGACCGACACAGGCGAGGACTGACAGGACCACCGTTGCGATCGGGAGCTTGCTCATCAACATGGCTCTGAGCACTCCTTTCGTCAGGGCGAGAACGTTCGCCGGGATCGCGCCCGTGGCCACGGCTTCTCCCGCCGCAAGGAGCGTTGCGGCCTTGATCGTGGCGGGCGCCACCGAGGGCAACGCGCACGCCGCCGACTCTTGCGACAGCAGCACCGCCAACGACCCGCCGGACAGCACCAGGCCGTGTCGCGCGAGGCGCCTCGCCAGCATCGCCCTTGCCCTGGCCAGCCTCCCCGCCACCGTCCCCTCGGGCCAGCCGAGCTGCCGCGCCACCTCCCTGCGCGTCTTTCCCTCCAGATAGCAGAGGACGATGGGAATCCGGAACCTGTCAGGAAGACGGCTCAACTCCTGGTCAAGCAGAGGTTGCAGATCGGTCCCGTGGCATTCTTCCACCGCTTCGGGTTCGGGCATCTGGGTCACCTGCCTCTCTCTCACCCGCCGCCGGGCGGCCGCCGCTTTCGCCCTGCGGGCCGTGTTGTAGGCGACCCCGTACAGCCAGTTGGCGAGCAACTCCCGGGAAGCAATCGAAGCCGCCTTGCGGACGAGCACGAGGAAGGTGGCCTGGAAAGCGTCTTCCGCATCGTGTCGGTTGCGCAGGACACGGCGGCACACGCCCATGACCATCGGACCGTGACGCCGCACGATGACTTCAAAGGCCGCTTCTTCGCGGTGGCTGAGGAAGGACTCCAGCAGTTGCCTATCGGTCAATCCCTCCGCACCCGGCAGCAGCACGGACCTGCGCAAGTGCTCGAGGACCACGTTCGTCCGGCTGGTTGCCATGCCCATCTCTTCGATGCCGCCACTGTCGTCCTCTACCCATATACTTCTTGCACGACACCACTTTGATACACTTTTTCTTCTGCACGATCTCCCGGAAGGGAGGAACGCCCCGCGACGCTAACGAAGCCGGTCCTCGGCAAGCTCGTTCGGACCCTGCTGACGTGCCGGGAGAAGGACCGAGGCGTTCCAGAGCAAGGGACCTGAGAAAAAGCGGAAGCGCTCGCCGGCTGGACTGTCTAACTATATAGGGCAGTCGCACAACGGGGCAACGGGCGAGAGGGCCAACAGTCAGCTACATGCGGTCCTCCGGGCGACCCGGCCGCCGGGAGGAGACGGGCTGTCGGACGCGCAACTCCTCAAGCGCTTCGTGGCCCACCGGGACGAAGCCGCTCTCGAGCGGCTTGTCTGCCGACATGAGCGAATGGTGTTCGCCGTCTGCCGGCGCGTGTTACAAGACGTTCACGACGCCGAGGACGGCCGGCTGCGCGGCGAGAAGTATTACCGCACCGCCACCGAAGAGTTCGCGCGGACGCGTCTGTTCCGTGGCTGGCCATTGGCCGTCCTGGTCAACGACATCGACGACAACGCCCAGGGCGCCGTCCTGGCCGCGCTCCAGGACAACCGCCGCGCGGTCCTGGTGGGGGAGCCGACGAAGGCCGACGGCGCCATCCGGCGGAACTTCCACCTGCCGGACCAGGATGGGATCATCACCGTCCTCACCGGGCAATTGGAGCGAGCTGACAAGGTACGTGGCTGGCCGGTGCGGCCCGACCGGGCGGTCGAGCTGACCAAGCAACAACGGGCGGTGGTCGAGAAATGGCTGATGGCGAAAGAACTGCCGGTGCTCCCTCGCGGCAGCGACGACCGGGCGCCAGAAGACCCTCAACTCGCCTCCGCCGTGGCGGTGTTGCGCGATGGGTTGAAGGGGGTCGGCTCAAGCAAAGAGTGGGGCTCGGAAGGGGGGAAATGATGGCGAGAGGAACACTCGCGTGCGTGGCCCTTGTCGGGGCCGTCCTGGCGGGCGCGGCCTTGAGCCGTTTCCCGGCCGAGCCGGCAAGCGCTACCAGCCCTTCCGATGCACCTCCTCACCGGTCGCTGCGCCGGCCGGTGGCGCTGGCGCTCGCCGACGAGGGCAAGTGGATATTCGCCGCCAACCAGCGGAGTGGTACCGTCTCGGTAATCGATTCTGTCTCGCTCAAGGTCGTAACCGAGGTACCAGTCGGTCGGAAGGTCTCGGACCTCGCCATTACGGCGGACGGCAACCACTTGCTTGCAGTGGACGAAGAGGCTGGTGAGCTCGCCGTGTTCCGGCGCCAGGGCCCCCGACTGGAATCACCCGTCCGGGTAACCGTCGGTCCTTCCCCCGTAAGTTTGCGGATCGCGGCCGACGGCACTCGCTGCGTGGTGGCGTTGCTTTGGCCCCGGCGGTTGACGGTATTACCTCGGCAGGTAAGCTGCTCACACTAACCCGAAGCGTTAGCGAGGATCGACCTCGCTAACGCTTC
>JACOUH010000248.1 GCA_016177925.1 Planctomycetota bacterium
GGGGGGTTCACACCCCCCCGCTCGCCAAGAAACTGACTGAACTTCCGGCGCGGGGGGCGTGTCTGCTCTGACAAGCATTCCGGTCGGCCGGTGCCCGAGCGGCTGGTCGACCGGCCGTTCCTGATGTCGGTCGAGAATGTGTACCACGTCGAGGGCCGCGGGACGGTGGCGACCGGCCGTGTCGAGCGTGGCCGCGTCCAGGCTGGCAACGAGGTCGAGATCATCGGCCTGGCCCGTCAGGGACGCCGCAGCGTCGTGGTCAGCGTGGAGCGGTTCAAGCAGGTGCTGCCCGAGGCGGTCGCCGGCGACAACGTCGGGGTGCTGCTGTGTGGCATCAAGCGTGACGAGGTCGAGCGCGGCCAGGTGCTGGCGAAGCCCGGCTCAATCACGCCGCACACGCGCTTCGCGGCGAGCGTCTACGTGCTGAGCAAGGAGGAGGGCGGCCGTCACACGCCGTTCTTCTCGGGCTATCGGCCGCAGTTCTACTTCCGCACCACCGACGTCACCGGCGCAGTCGTTCTGCCCGAGGGCGTCGACATGTGCATGCCGGGCGACCTGGTGAGCTTCGAGGTGGAGCTGCCGGCCGAGACGCCAATCGCGATGGAGGAGGGCCTGCGTTTCGCCGTCCGCGAGGGTGGCCGCACCGTGGGCTCCGGTACTGTCACGAAGGTCCTGCACTGAGGAGCAGAGGCCACCGGCGAGCGGCGGGGCCTGAGGGGCGGCCCGCCGCCACAAGGCGGCGCACCTCGTTGAGCAGCTCCTCGCGACTGAACTTGCCCTTCTGCAGAACGCGCTTTACGTGGCCACTCAGCAAGAGCGAGCCGTTGAGGAACAGCCGGTCTTCCGGCGTCAGGTCCTTCGCCGTTATCACGACTACCGGGATCGTCCTCCAGTCCTCATGCTGGCGCATCTCAGCGACGAACTCGAAGCCGTCCATCTCCGGCATCATCAAATCGAGCAGGATCAGCGCCGGCCTGCGCTTCTCGACACACTCCAGCGCCACCCGGCCGTTGCCCGCTTCCTGCACTTCCCAGCCGTCCTTTTCCAGCATGCGCCGCAGCAGATCGCGCGTCGGCACATCGTCCTCGACCACCAGCGCCAGGCCGGGCTTCGTCGAGCCGCAGTACTTCTTCAGCACCGACACCAGACGGTCGCGGTCGAGCGGCTTGGTCAGGTACTCCGATGCCCCCAGCGCGTAGCCGAGGTTGCGGTCGTCGACGATGGAGAGCATCACCACCGGGATGTCCGCCAGCGCCGGGTCGTTCTTCAGTGCCGACAGCACCCCCCAGCCGTCGAGGCCCGGCATCATCACGTCGAGCGTGATCGCTCGCGGGTTCTCCTCATGGGCCACACGCACCACGTCCTCGCCGCGCTCGAGGGTGACGACGCGGAAGCCCTCGCCCGTCAGGAATCGCTGCAGGATGTCGCGCACGGACGGATCGTCGTCGACCACGAGGATCGTGTCGCCCCGTCGGTCCGGCGCGGGAGAGGAGGCGGCGGGCGGCTTCTCTGGCTGCTTGCCGGGCATGTTGCGCGGCAGGTGCAGCGTGAACGTCGACCCGCTGCCCGGCTCGCTGGTGACCTCGATCGTGCCGCCCATCATCTCGCTCAGCCGCCTGCTGATCGCCAGGCCGAGCCCCGTGCCGCCGTACTGCCGCGTCGTTGAGGCGTCCGCCTGCGTGAACGGCTTGAACAGCTTCGTGAGCTGCGCCGGCGTCATACCGATGCCGCTGTCGCGGACGGAAAAGCGGAGCCACTCTTGCCCGTCGCGCTCTTCACAGGTGACACGCAGGGCGACCGTCCCCTTGTCGGTGAACTTGCCGGCGTTGCTGAGCAGGTTGAACAGGCACTGGCGGACGCGCGTCAGGTCGCTGTGCATGGCGCCGAGGGCCGCGTCGCAGTCGACCACCAGGGCGTTGCCGTTCTTCTCGACGACGGGACGGATGGTCGTCGCGACGTCGGCGACCATCGCCGGCACGTCGAAGCGCTCGGGGTACAGGTCGATGCGGCCGGCCTCGATCTTCGACATGTCGAGGATGTCATTGATCAGCGACAACTGGTGCTTGCCCGAGGCGTGGATGCGCTTCAGATCGGGGAGGAAGTCGGGGAGGTCCTGCTCCTCGGCTTCCTCCATGAGCATCTCGGCATAGTTGATGATGACGTTGAGCGGGGTGCGCAGCTCGTGGCTCATGTTGGCCAGGAACTGGCTCTTGGCGCTGTTGGCCTGCTCGGCGGCCTCCTTGGCGTGGCGGAGCTCGTCCTCGGTCTGTTTACGCCTTGTCAGGTCGTGGAAGGTGGCGGTGAAGCGGCGCACCCCGTCGGCCCGAACCTCCGCCAGCGCCAGCTCGATCGGGAAGACGCGGCCTGTCTGATGGCGGGCTTCCAATTCGTCGCGAAAGCCCATCAGCGTCGACTCCGTCGCGCTGACGCCGCGCACGAGGGCCGTCGCCGGCCGTGTCCATGATGGCGCGGATGCGAGACTCGCGCTCGCTGACCACCTGCATGTTGGTCTCGAGTTGCCCGGCCATCGTGTTGAAGCCGCCAGCCAGCTCGCCCAGTTCGTCGCGGCTCTGGACCGTGACGCGCGAGCTGAGGTCGCCGGTGCCGAAGCGGCGCAGCGCCCGTGACAGGGAGCCGACGGGGCGCAGGATACGGCCGGCCAGCAGCATCCCGATCACCAGGCCGAGGACGACGACCGGGGCACACCAGAGGGCGACGCGCCCGAACAGCTCGTGGACGGGCTGGCTCAACTTCTCCTTCGGGATCATGAAGAAGAGCGTCCAGGGGACCGTCTCCAGACGGCGGGCCACGCCGATGTTCATCTGGCGGTTGGCGCGGGCGAAGCCCTCGAAGACCTCGCGGTCGGGGTCGTCGGCCACTGCCCTCTGAAACTGCTCGTCGAAGTGCTTGACCTCGTCGAGATAAGCGCCGGTCGTGTCGCCAAACCGCTTCTCGCGGCGCATGGTGCGCTCGACGTCCGGGTCGAGGTCGCCGCCCGGATAGAACAGCAGCTTGGGGTTGAAGCTGTGGCCGATGCGCACGCCGTGCTTGTCGAAGACGGAGACGTAGCTGCCCTCTCCGGCCGCGTTGTTGCTCCGCTTGATCAGGTCCCAGAACGGCTCCGCCTTGACCAGTACCGCGACGCGGACCGCGACCTTGTCGCTGGCGGCGACCGGCTCGGTGAAGGCGATGACGGGCCGCGTACCGCCCTTCGCGTCCCCGGGGACGACGTGGAGGTCGGAGATGGTCGTAAGTCCCTCCCGCGCCCGGGCGAGGTGGCCCAGGGACGTCATGGGCCGGCCGGCCAGCCCCTCCGCGGTGGCGAAGGTGATCCGGTTGTCCGCGTCGAGGAGGGCGTAGGCGAAGAGGTCGGTGTCGCTGTCCAGCCTCGATTTGAAGTACCCGCGGAGGCGGGCCTCGCGGGCGGCGCGATCGTTCGAGCCCGCCCCCAGGTAGTCGCGGATCTCGTCACGCTTGGCGGTGAAGTAAGCGTTCCGCTGGTGCGTCACGAGGAACTCGTCCAGCCGGGCAGCGAGTTCGTCGCCGCGCGCCTCGAGGTGCTCCTGCCTGCGCTTGAAGCCCTCCACCTGGACCAGGCGGAAGCTGATGAACAACGAGATCGCCATCGGCAGCGTGGAGGCGACGAACAGGACCGTCAGCACCTTCAGCCGCAGCGGCCAGTCACGAAAACGCAGGCGCATCACAACCCCTCTGCCAAGGTAGCCCCCCCCGGCCCGGAAGGTTCACGGTAACAGGTCCGCGACCGGCACACGGGCGGACGGCGCGGCCAGCGGCGACACGAAGTCGGCCGGCCCAAGGATCGTCACGTCCGTAGAGCGGAACCCCAGCGGCGCGGCACTGTCCGCGACCGGGTTGCGGTGGACCTCCAGTTGTCCGTCGAAAAGATTGACAATCCAGTATTCAGCGAGGCCTGCACGGCCCGCATCGATTTCCCTCCTCCGGTTCCTGACCCGACTTTCCTTGTCGGGCCCTCACGTCGCCTCGGCCATTACCTGCAGCTGCACCAGGCTGCGGGTCTGCTCCTTTTCCAGGTACTCGCGGCCCTTCTTGACGTTGATGTGATCCCACGGCAGCAGTTCCTCCAGCGGCCGGCTGCGCTGCGAGTACCACGCTACGTCGAGGCCAAGGTCCTCGAAGGTCTGCCACCACAGCCGCGCGTTGAAGCACTCGCGCCAGCCGTCCAGTCGCGCCCCGCGCCGCCATGCTTCCTCCAGCGCCACCGCCACGCGACGGTCGCCGCGCGTCAGGATGCCCTCCAGCAGACTGCACTCGACATCGTGCTGCTTCACCTTCACCGAGCGAATCTTGCAGCGCTGGCGCATGTAGTTCCCGGCCCAGCGCAGGTACTCGCGCGTCTGCATGCCGTTCCACTGGTACGGCGTGTGCGGCTTGGGGACGAAGTTCGACACCGACGCCGTTACCTCGCGGTAGCGCCCGGTCACCTCGCGGCTGATGCGGGCGATCTCCTCCGCCATGTCGACGATGCCATCAAGGTCCACCTTGCGCTCGCCGGGTAGGCCGCACATGAAATAGAGCTTGACGCGCTGCCAGCCGTTGGCGAACGCCTCGCGGCAACCGACATACAGGTCCTCATTCTTGATCTTCTTGCGGATCTGCTCGCGCATGTCGTCGCGGGCCACCTCGGGCGCCAGCGTCAGGCCGCTCTTGCGCGCCCCTGCCATCAGTTTCGGTACGCTACGAAGCTGGTTGTTGATGCGCAAGCTCGGTAGCGACACGTTGACGCCGAGCGGGGCGAACACCTCGTGCATGCGATGGACCAGCTCCTCGAAGTAGGGATAATCGCTGGTACTCAGGCTCAGGAGGCTGATCTCGTCGTAGCCGGTGTTCCTGTAGCTCTCCAGGGCCGCCTGGACGATCGTCTCGACGGAGCGGACGCGCAGCGGCCGCTTGATGACGGTCGACTGGCAGAAGCGGCACTGCCAGGGACAGCCACGCATGATCTCGATGGCGATGCGATCGTGCGGCGTCTGCACGAACGAGACGATCGGCCTTGCCGGCAGCGGGATGTCGTCGAAGTCCTTGGTGATGGTGCAGGCCAGGACTTCCCGGGGCACGTCGGAGCGAGTGCGGTTGACCGCGGCAATGGTGCCGTCGGCGTGGTACTCCGGCTCGTAGAACATCGGTGCATACGCCCAGGTCGTGCTGCCGGCGATCTCGGCGATCATGTCCTCCCTGGATACCGGGGGGTTCACACCCCCCGCTCGCCGTTTTTCCTTGAGGGTCATCCATCGGTCCATGACCCACGGCAGGCTCTCCTCGCCGTCGCCGATGATGAACAGGTCGATGAACGGCGCCAGCAGCTCGGGGTTCTGGGCGCCGGGGCCGCCGGCGATGACCAGCGGGTCGTCGCGGGTGCGGTCCTTGCTGTGCAGCGGGATGCCACCGAGGTCAAGCATCGTCAAGAGGTTCGTGTAGCAGACCTCGTATTGCAGGCTGAAGCCGACCACGTCGAACTCGCACAGGCGAGTACACGTCTCGAGGCTGTATAACGGCAGACGGTTGCGGCGCAGTTCGGCCTCGAAGTCGACCCACGGCGTAAACGCCCGCTCGCAGGCCCACTGCGGGTCGTCGTTCATGATGGTGTAGAGGACCTGCAGCCCGTGGTGGCTGGTGCCGATGCTGTACGTGTCGGGAAAAGCAAGGCACAGCTTGCCGCGCACCTGCCGATGGTTCTTGACCACGCTGTTCAGTTCCCCACCGATGTACTGAGCGGGACTCTGCACCCGCGGCAGAATGCGCAAGATGGCTTCTTTGAGGGAGCTGGCCACGGAACGACTCCTTCCCCTTTGGGACTGCAAGCCTGCCCGCGTATTATGGCACGTTCGGCAGGCGTGGAAAAGGGATTCCGAATTTGGCGAGCGGGGGGTGTGAACCCCCCGGTGACGTCTTACCGGGGGCGGACCCGCTGGCGCGGGTGCCCCCAGCCCCCGCTCGCCAACATCCTGTGGGGCGCCCCACCATAGGTCCGGCTGGACTTTCTTGCCTGCCGGGGTTATCAGGTCCGCCGGGAAGAAGCGACACGCGGAAAGGAGACGCGTTCCGATGCGGTTCCATCAGCGGGCGGCGGCGGTGATTGCCCAGGAAGGGTTCACGGGGCTCCTGAAGCGCGGTGTGCGCAAGTTGGTCAAGCCGTTCTTACACCGGACGCCGGCCGGCCTGTCCGCCGAGGATCGGGAGAAGGTCCTCCAGCAGGCGCTATTCCCCGCCGCGGTCGCCTCCTTCGAGGAAGAGGTTCGCCGCCGCAACCTGGGGGACATCGAGCATTTCTACTGGTATCACACGGTCGACCTCGGCAAGGGCCTGGTGACGCCGGGCGATTACGACCTCCGCGCCGAGTTGCCCGCTTACCACTTCCCCGAATCGATGCACGGCTGGAAGGTCCTCGATGTCGGCTCGGCGACGGGCTTCTTCGCCTTCGAGTTCGAGCGCCGCGGGGCCGAGGTGGTCTCGGTCGACCTGCCGTCGCTGGCGGACTGGGACCTGGTCTGGTCGGAGCGCGAGTCACTGCTGAAGCGCCTCATGGCGTGGCAGCAGGCGTCAACGCCGGAAGAGTTGTACTGGCGCCACGTCGAGGGGCCGTTCCAGTTCTGCCACCGGGCGCTGGGCTCGCGGGTGCGTCGTTGCCTGTCGCGCCTCTACGATCTGACCCCGGCCCGGACCGGCGTCGATTGCTTCGATCTGGTCTTTCTCGGCGATGTGCTCGGCCACCTGTTCTCGCCGTTGCACGCCCTCAACGTGCTGGCGCCGCTGGCCCGGCGGATGGTCATCTCCATCGACTTCAGCGCCACGCCGCGCGACGGCTGTGTGCTGGTCTATGGCGGCGGAGAGAGTCCGGTCAGTGACAGCCGGTCGTGGTTCGCGCCGAACTGGACGTGTCTGAGACAAATGCTGAAGCGCGTGGGCTTTACGGACGTGCGGGTCGTCGGCGAGTCGCGCGTGCTGGTCCGCCGCGCCTGGGTGTGGATGGACCGCGTCATCGTCCACGCGTCGCGCTGAAAACGACCGAGCCGCTTGCGGCATTACCGGCGACGTCACGGAGAAGGGCGGCTCGGACGGCGTTCCCCTGCTCCGACACTCCCATCGCCCCGCAGGTTCGTCGTCCTGGCTAGGGCGGGCCATGGCAGGTATGTCCGAGACCCCCCGGCCGGCTGGCAGGCTGCCCCAAGAGACACGCCCCAAGTACCTTGTTCCTCAAGGAGTTGTGTCGACAGAGGCAGCGTGCCAACTGGCATGGTTCAAATCCGGTCTTTTTGGAGACTGTAGCAAGGAAAGTGGGTAGGATCGGCCCTTTTGCCCCTTGTTTGCCCCTCGTCCCCTCGTTCCCAAGCTCTGCTTGGGAACGCACGGCCTTGAAGCTCTGCTTCGTCCGGCGGGACCGGCCAGAGGACGTTCTCTTCTGCTGGGGACGCTGACGCGAAGCAGAGCTTCGCGGCCCTGCGTTCCCAAGCAGAGCTTGGGAACGAGGCGGAAACCCACTTTCCTTGCTACAGTCTCATATCTTTGCGGAACCAAGTTCATCAAAGCGCGGATAACGTGCGTTTTCGTGAAGGGGATGCTTCGATAAACGAGGACCGCCTTCAGATACTTGTCGACGCACTGTTGGGCGTGAAAACCAACGGTTTCGGTCGGAGTGGCCTTTCCCAGCGTGAGGATCTGGGCAGCAGCCGTCAAGTCGTGCTCCGCCTTGACGATCCATTCACGAACCACTGTGAGGACGGCTTCAGACACGGGCATAGAGCACCTTGCCTTCCCTGGAAGCGGGCCATTCGATGGTCCCGACGACGTCCTTGCGCCACGCAAAGTCTTCGGGCGTCGTGACAAGGATGTCCATGGGCACGAGGAACTCGCGCAGCGCGAGGTGAATCGCCAAGCCTTTCTCCAACCGGGAACCTTGCACGTCCATCACCACGAGTAAATCCACGTCGCTGTCCGGGCCGGCGTCCCCGCGCGCCTGGGAGCCGAAGAGGATGACCTGTTCGGGGTCGAATTGCTGCACGATCCGTTTGACGACGCGGCGGATCAGCGCCTGGGTGATCGTGTTTCTGGCGGTTCTTCGCATGAGAACCTCGTTTTCTCCTCACACGCCGGGAAGTTCGCCCGGCATCCGCGGCGGTGCCGTCCGCCACATCAGCGCGACTGCCTCCGCCGTCAGCCCGTAGGCCGTATTCACGAATTTGGTGCCAGCCCCATCCGGACAACCGCGCTGTACCAGCGCCGCAAATACCCATCTCCCAGCACCGAGCGGTCTGAATCAACGAACTCCAGGAATGACCCGGTGAGGCCGTCCCACTCGACCAGCGAACCCGGAGGGCAAAGGCCCCAACCGAGTTCCTCCAATGTCCAGTTCGCCTTGGCGGCGTTGCGCACCATCGACGTGGTAACCCAGTTCACGTCGCTATCGACTCCACCCCGTGAAACAGGAAGCACATGATCGATGGTGGGGAACAACTCCCAGTAGGCAGGATGCGTCTCGGTCATCTTCCAGTTCGGGTGGAACGGGAACTCCTGCGGCAACACCGCGGACAGCAGCCGCAGAACCCCAGGGAACACTAGCCGCTGGCCCGAATAGCGGTCAACGAACCCATCCCGCCTAAACACTTGGAGCGCCAGTAGTTCAGTGTAGCGACGGTCCTCGGGGGTCACTGAGATGAACGGGTACTCGGCATGGAGGATGTCAGCGGCGCTCGCACGGCCACCACTGCGGAGGGTCTGGAGGACGCGACCGATGACAGCGGCCCGATCACCCAGCATCTCACCCCCCCATTGACAGCTGCCCGGCAGCTCAGCCGAGCAGCCGATCGATCTTCTGCCCAATCACGACTTGATGCGGCCGGGACGTCTGATCGTGGACGATCGTGTCCGCCGGGACGCCCAGCAGGTGGTAAATCGTTGCCGCGATGTCCCGGGGGTCGTGGGGGTGCGCCGTCGGATATGCCGCCACCTTGTCGGAAGCGCCAACCACCACGCCCCGTCCCATCCCGCCGCCCGCCAAGGCGATCGAGTAGACCCACGGCCAGTGATCGCGGCCCGCCCCCTTGTTGATCTTCGGCGTACGGCCGAACTCGGCGTTGGCCAGCACCAGCGTCTGGTCGAGCAGCCCCCGCTCGTCCAGGTCCACGACCAGGGCCGAGAACGCCTGGTCGAAAGTCGGGCACAGCGACCGCTTCATCTGGGTGAAGTGATTGCCGTGCGTGTCCCAGGAACCCTCCGGCGTGTGGCAGTAGTGGACGTTGATCATCGGCACGCCAGCCTCGGCCAGGCGGCGCGCCAGCAGGCAGCACTGACCGAACTGCGTCCGCCCGTAGCGCTCGCGCACCGGCGCCGGCTCGGCGGCCAGGTCGAAGGCCTTGCCGGTAGCCGGCGAACTGAGCAGTCGGAACGCCCGCTGCTGGTAGCCGTCGAGGCTGCGTATCTCGGCGAACTGGTCCATCAGCCGGCGTTGGCTGTTGATCTGCTTCAGAAGACTGTGCCGGTCGCTCAGCCGGGCCACTGACAGTTCGGGGGCGGGGCTAATCGCCCCGATGCGCACGGCTTCTGCCCGCAGGTCCTGGTCGATGGTCAATGGGCTATAGCGGGCCCCAAGAAAGCCGGGAAGTTGACCGTGGAGCACGGTGCCGTTGTTCCGCCGCATCAGGGGACCGACCTGCACCCATGTCGGCAGCGGGCCGGGCTTGCGAAGCGAGCTGAGCACGGCGCCGATCGGTGGGAAGTCGGAAGGCGTTGGCGGGAAGTCGCCCCGGCTCTCCAGGTTGGGTGGGTGGGCGTGGCCGGTCATTGCCGATAAGCTGGCCTGGACATGGTTGGCGTTGCTGTGGCTCAACGAACGGATGACCGCCAGCCGGTGCATGATCCGCGCGCAGCGCGGCAGCAACTCGCTGACCCTCACGCCCGGCACGCTGGTGGCGATGGCCCCGAACTCGCCTTTCTCCGGCGTGGGGCCGTCCGGCTTGGGGTCCCAGGTTTCCTGCTGCGCGTGCCCGCCGTGCAGGTACAGCATGATGACCGACTTGGCCTGGCCGAACGTTCCCTGAGCGGCGCGCTGGGGGCACCCGCTATGCGGGTCCGCCGCCGGTTCCCCTGCCTCGGCCCAGGCGCGGAACAGGTCGGGCAGGAGCAGTCCCATCCCCGTCAGCCCGCCGACCTGGAGCACCTGGCGCCGGTGGAGGCGCGCGGTGAACCGGAAATCGTCACAGCCGGGGCCGCCGTTTGAGGCGTGAGTCATGGTCCGTCCTCGCTGGGATAACCAGTTGACGCAAGGGTAGTATATGACCCTGACACAGCCAGGCGAGCGGGCGTGTGACCGGGGGGTTCACACGCCCCGCTCGCCTGGCTGTGCCCCGCTCACCTTTACGGGGCCTTGCGATGGGTCTCGAACCACTTGAGGACACAGGCCGCCTTGGCGATCATCTGGCTGGGCCGCGCCGCCACGTCGTGCGAGGCGCCGGGGATGCGCACCAGGGCAGTGTCCACCTTGCGCAACTTCAGCGCCTGGTAGAATTGCTCGGCCTCGGAGATCGGCGTGCGGTGGTCGGCCTCGCCGGTCAGCAGCAAGGTCGGCGTTGTCACCTTCCCGGCCAGCGATAGAGGAGAGCGCTTCAGGTAGTGCTCGGCGTGTTCCCAGGGCGGGCCGGGAAACCAGTAGCGTGTGAAGAAGGGGTAGATGTCGGCGGTCAGCACGAAGCTGTACCAGTTGATGACCGGCTTGGCGGAGACCGCAGCGCGGAAGCGGTTCGTCCGGCCCACAACCCACGCGGTCAGGACGCCCCCGCCACTGCCGCCGGTGACGAACAGGTTGTCCTGGTCGACATAGCCGCGTGCCAGCACCGCGTCGACGCCGGACATCAGGTCGTCATAGTCGTCGCCGGGATAGGCGTGGTGGATCAGGTTGCCGAACTCCTCGCCATAGCTGGTGCTGCCGCGCGGGTTGGCGTAGAAGACCACGTACCCGGCCGCCGCGAAGAGCTGCATGTCGGCGGCGAACC
>JACOUH010000249.1 GCA_016177925.1 Planctomycetota bacterium
CTCTTCTGCGGACTTCAGGAGATCAGCTCCAGGACGCTCCACAGGCTCGGATCCTCGACGAAGGGGAACTCCGCATCAACACCCAGCATCTGCTCGCCAAGTTCGGTATCGCGCACGGCGTAGCAGACGCCGAGGCGGCGACTCTGTTCGGGGTCGAAGCCGTTGAGGACAGTCGCCGGCAGGAATGCCTCGACGACGTAGCCATTGCGCTCGCGGTGGCAGCGGAACGGCACCGCCGCCGCCGAGGCGAAAGGGGCGTCCTGCAAGGCGCGGTGGATCTTCGTCTGCGTGAAGACCGGCTCGTCGTGGTCGGGGCCGCCGCCGCTGGGCAGGAAGTGAAACTGGTGGCAGTGGCGGCTAGCGCGATGGCTGGTGCGGGCGTCGCGCGTGTCGATCCAGAGGGTGACACCGTCGGAGGCGCGCGGCCGGGCGATGTCGCCTTGTGGCGGCTGCGATTTGCCGCGGACCTCGACCTGCACGCCGAGCCCCAGCTCGTTCCACGCCAGGCGCACCTCGGCAAAGTTGTGTTGACCGTCCATCGCTGCGAAGTTGTCCAGAGCGCAGTCGGCGGGCAGGTCGAGCAGAGAATCGCCCTCCTCGCGCGGGATGTCCTTGACGTAACGGCAGGGATAAGCGACACGGAAGAGGAACCGATGAGGAACGAGGGGCATCGCGGCCTCCGAGAAACCCAGACCAGTCCCTGGTTAGCCGCGACGCGCTAGCGGAGCGCTCCGCTGGCGCGTCGCGGCTAACCTTCACCTCAGCAGACTGCGCTGGAGGACCTCCTTGGCACGATCGAACTCGGGCTGCCAGACCACTTCGGGGCGTCCGGTAGCGAGGCAGTCGCGCAACTTCTCCAGCGTATTGCGGCCCATGTGCGGACACTTGTTGCAGGCGCAGGTGATGCCGGGGACGGGATGGTAGCGGTGACGCGGCACCTTGTGCTCCAGCTGCCACAGCATGTTTGCCTCGGTCGCCACCAGGAAGTCGGTCGGCTCGGCAATCTTGTCGACGTAGCGCACCATCGCCTCGGTGCCGCCGACGAACTCACTGTGCTCGCGGATGTTCGCCGGACACTCCGGGTGTGCGATCGTGAGGGCGCGGGGCAGTTTGCGCTTCAGCGCCAGCAGGTCGCCGACCGAGAAGATCTCGTGAACCATGCACGAGCCGTTCCACAGGATCATCGTGCGACCCGTCACTTCCTGCAGGTACTGGCCCAGGTGCCGATCGGGGACGAACAGGATCTCATATTCCTCGGGCACGCGCTTGATGATGTCCTGGGCGTTGCCGGAGGTGACGACCCAGTCGGACAGCGCCTTGACGGCGGCGGTGCTATTGATGTAGGTGACGGTGTGGAACTTGCGGCCGTTGAGGCGGAGCATCTCCTGGTAGCGGGCCAGCTTCGGGGCGGGACAGCTATCGGCGAGGCTGCAGCCGGCGTCCAGGTCGGGCATCAGCACGCGCTTGGATGGGTTGAGGATCTTGGCCGTCTCGGCCATGAAGTGGACGCCGCAGAAGACGATGGTGCCGGTCTTCACCTGGGTGGCGGCGCGGGCGAGGCTCAGGCTGTCGCCGTTGAAGTCGGCCAGTTCCTGGATCTCACCGTCCTGGTAGTAGTGAGCGAGGAGAGTCGCGTTTTCGCGGGCCTTGAGGTGCTTGATTTCGTCAACGATGTCGGTCAGAACGGCGGTCATGGCGGGCTCCTTGTTTTTTGTGTGGCGGAGGACCAACCCACATCCAGCTTTTTACGACGGCCTTGCGTCTTACTCGCATTTTACACGAATCGCAACAACAAAACGAGAGGGGCCCTCGTTTTTCGCCGGCCGCACGTCTCAGCGGGCCTTCGCCCGGACCAGTGCGATCTCCGCCTCGATGCGATAGTACGCTGCCGCGGCGGCATCCCCTTCCGTCGCGGCCCCTTCCTTCACCCGGTGCTGAACAATCGTCTCCAACTTCTTCATGCGCTCGAGGTGCTCCTGGGCAGCGACGACCTGACCGGGCTTCTCGGTACTCGCCTCGCGCTGGGCCTCCCTCCAGCGATGCGACCACAGGGAGAAGAACTCGGGGTCGAACGTTCCAAGCCCCCCCTCGAATCGCTTCCAACGGGTTTCGTACACCTTGCGGGCGGCGGCGAGCTTCGCCTTGGCCAGTTCGGGCGGGACCTTCGTCGGGTCGGGCGGGGCTGCGAAGCCCGCGACAGACAGCAGACAGACCAATCCCAGAACGAGGGGAGAGCGTGTTTGCATGGGAAGTTCCTCACGGGCGTTCGGAGTTCGAGGTGACGGCAGATGACTTCTGATCGAGGACGTGCCGCACCGTGCGGATCAGGTCGTCGGCGCGGTAGGGCTTGGGCAGAAACGCCCGCGCCCCACCGGCCAAGAGCTGATCGCTGTCCTTGTCCACTGCGTAACCGCTGGAGAAGATCACGCACACCTGCGGGTCGAGTTGCTGCATCTGCTGGAAAACTTGCAGCCCGGTCAGCTTCGGCATCGAATAGTCGAGCAGCACCAGGTCGATCTCGGCGCGGCGCTGCTTGAAGATCGCCAGGGCCTCCTCGCCATCGCAGGCGGTCAGGACGCGGTAGCCCCAACGATGCAGCACGGCCTCGGCGAGCGCGCGGACCAGGTCCTCGTCGTCGACGACGAGGACGCACTCTGCTTCGGCGATCGGCTGCCGGCTGTCGGCTGCCGGCGGCTCTTCTGGTCGATTGCCGATAGCCGATGGCCGCGGAGCACCCGCGCCAGCGGGTCGGACGGCCGAAACGGCGGCCGGCAGGTAGAGGCGGAAGGTGCTGCCCTGGCCGGGCATGCTCTGGACGCTGACCCAGCCCTTGTGCGCCTTGACGATGCCGTAGACCATCGCCAGTCCCATGCCGGCGCCGTGGCCGAGCTTCTTGGTCGTGAAGAATGGCTCGAACAGCCGCGCCTGCACCTCCGGCGTCATGCCGACCCCGGTGTCCGAAACCGACAGCTCGACGAAACGGCCCGACCGTCCCTCCACGTTGGAGGCGCGGTCCTCCTCGCTCAGCTCCTGATTGGCCGCGGCCAGGGTCAGCGTTCCGCCGTCCGGCATGGCGTCGTGCGCGTTGGCCACCAGGTTCAGGAGCACCTGCTGCAACTGCGTGATGTCCCCGGCGACCGGCCAGGTGTCGGCGCTGCGCTGGACATGCAAGTGGATGCTTGAGGGCAGCTCGCGCTGGAGCGTCTTCTCCGTCTCGGCCAGCAGGCTGTCGACCGAGAGTGTGCAGGTCGCGCCGACCTTGCCGCTGCTGAACGTCAACAGTCGCTGCGTGATGTCGGCACAATGCTGGGCAGCCAACTCGGCATGCGCCAGCGGCTCCCGGAGCGGACCGATCTCCAGCCCCACGCCGCGCTCCGCTCGTTCGTCCAGGTCGCTCTGGACCAGGCTGATATGGCCCAGGACGGCGGTCAACTGGTTGTTGAAGTCATGGGCGATGCCGCCGACCAGCGTACCGAGCATCTCCATCTTGCGAGCGTGGCGCAACTGCTCCTCGATCTGCCGCTGTTGCGTGACGTCGATGCCGGTGCTAATGACGTAGCGAGCCTGCCCCTGGGCGTCGCGGACCGCCGAGTTGCGCCAGGCGATCAGCCGCTCCTCTCCCGAACGACTGGGCCAGTACGTCTCGAACAGCCCAGGGGTCAGGGGACAGGGGTCAGGGGTCAGGGAAGAAGGGCCGCCGGCTTCTTTGCTGACCCCTGACTCCTGCCCCCTGACCCCTGAGGCGACGAGCCGGAGGTGTTCCTCGCGGGCCACCGCGGCGTCGCGGCCGGAGAACAGGTCCCAGAAGATCTTGCCGCGCACCTCGTCCTCGCTGCAGCCGGCCAGCGCGGCGCAGGTGCCGTTGAAGCGGACGATGCGGCCCTCGCGGTCGACCACGCAGAGTAAGACGTTCGCTGTCTCGAGGATTTGCTTGCTGAAGTCGCGCTCCTCGCGGAGACGCTCCTGCGCCTCCCTCAGTGCCTCCTCGGCTCGCTTCCGCTCGCTGACGTCGCGGCAGATGCCATGCAGGAAGCGCCGGCCCTCCAGGTCGAGCCGCGCTCCGCTCAGTTCGACGTCGACGGGCTCGCCGGAAACCGAAGAGCGACGCAGGCGCGTCTCCAGCCGGTCGCCGCCGTGCTGCCCAACGCGCGCCTGGTGCTGGCGCACCGCAGCGGAGTCCTCCGCCACTTGCTCCAGGGTCAGAGTCAGCACCTCGTCGCGCGGCAGGCCGAGCATGCGGCAAAAGGCGGGGTTGGCGTCGAGGAACTCGCCGCGCTCGCCCGTCACGTAGATGCCCTCGTGGGCCGTCTGGTTGAGCAGCCGATAGCGCTGCTCGCTGGCCGCCAACTCCTCTTCCATCCGTTTGCGCTCGGTAATGTCGACGAGGACACCGACATAATGGCGAGCCTTGCCGCTGGCGTCGCGGATTGGCACCCGCACCACGCGCGCCCAGATCGACTGCCCGTCCTTGCGGAGGTAGCGCTTCTCACGCTCGTATAGCGACGGCGTCTCGCCGGCGGGCGGCTGTCCGGCGGCCGACTCCAGGGTTACGTCGCCTTGGTGGACGAGGTCGACCAGGCGGCGGCCGCGCAACTCCTCGGCGGTGTAGCCGAGCATCCGCACCAGGGCGGGATTGACCTGGAGGAATCGACCGTCGCGCGTCAGCAACGTCATGCCGACCCCGGAGTGCTCGAAGATCAGACGGAAACGCTCCTCGGACTCCTCCAGGCGCTGCACCGCGTCGGACAGTTCGCCGTGCTCGGTGTCCAGCAAGAACAGCAGCAGGGCGACCGCCGTCAGGACCTGCATCAGGAAGTCGGCCAGGGCGGCGTAACTGGCGTAGACCTCCGCCGGCTCCGTCCAGTACACCCAGCCGTAGTGGAGCCGGTCCGCCGCGTACAGCGCCAGCGCCACGGCCAGGAAGTTAGCGACGACGCGCCGCACCTTGCGGGCGAAGCGGACCAGGACCAGGGCGCTCCAGAGGTAGACACCCGCCAGGAGCAACCCCAGCCAGGCGTTGCGCTGGGTCAGCGGCATCGAGCGGCTGATCCCCAGGGCGGCCAGGGCCGTCACCAGCAGCACCGCAAGGTGCGTGGGCGGGAAGAGAGCGGAGAGGGGCCTGGGCTTTGGGGCAGACGGGGCGTGGTCGGTGACGGGTTGTTCGGGCGGGGCCCCCTCCGTCTGACCGCGGAAGTGCTGCATGCTGAGCAGCCACAGCGCCGCGTGCAGCCAGCCGCAGACGACCGCGACGTGTTGCAGCACCGGTTCGCCGCCCAGGCGCGGCACCGGCGCCCCTTCGGCGACGAGACGGAAGTTCAGACTGCCCAGGAGCAGCCACAGGGCGTTGCACAGCCACGCCAGCGTCCAGTACAGCAGGTTCGCCTGTCGCCGGTAGCCGTACAGCGCCCCCAGGATGATCGCGAGGAAGAGGCTGCCCACTCCCTGGATCAGGAGCAGGAGCGTCAGAACCGTAATCGGGAAGGACGGGTCCACGTTCTACCTGGGCTACGGGCGTTCAGTGATCGGACAGGCCGATCCGTTTTCCGCGAGGCCACTTTTTCCCAGGCCGCGGCGCACGGCGCCAAACGAGGCCGGTTTTTCGGACGAGCTTCAGACGGGCGGAGGCTCGGCGGAGTCGCGCCTGGCAACGGGCGGACCGGAGGAAGGTTTCAGCACAGGGTTATGCAACACGACTTCCTCAAGTCTAGCGTCTGTGTGTCCCCTCTCCAGTCCGATTCGCTGGTTTTTTCATCCAATCGCGAGAACGCGTTCGGTGCCGCGAGAAATCTTCGCCGGCACCTGAACGGCGAGCGGGGGGCGTCAGCCCCCTGATTGCGCCGACGAATCAGGGGGCTGACGCCCCCCGCTCGCTTTCCACGCCCGCTCGAAGAACCGAACCCAGTTACGATGAAGAATTCCCTCGACCGCTTCCTGCGTGTAGCCGCGCCGCCGCAGCAGTTCGGGAAGCCGCTGCAGGTCGGCGATGGTGTCGAGGTCATAGGGCGACTGTTCGGTGCCGAAGCCGCCATCAAGGTCCGTGCCGATGGCCGCGTGGCGGGCATTGCCGGCCAACTGGCAGACGCGGTCGATGTGATCGACGACGCGCTCCAGCGTCACGCCCGCCTCGTCGGGCCGCGTCTTGCCGCGAACCCAGCCAGGGTGCAACATCCACGCATCGAAGGCGGCGCCGATGACCGCTCCGCGCTGGATCAGGCGTTTGATCTGCCCGTCGGTAAGTTGTCGCTGGTCGGGCACCAGGGCGCGGCAGTTGTGGTGGCTCGCCAGCACCGGCCCGCCATAGAGGTCGAGTGCCTCGTCGAAGCACTGGTCGGACAGGTGCGTCACGTCGAGGATCATGCCGACGCGCTCCATCGCGCGGAGCAGGGCCGGCCCCTCTGGGAAGAGGCCCCCCTCCGTGCCGGTGCCGTGAGCGTAGGGACTGACGCCGTAGTGGGCCGGGCCGATGATGCGCAGCCCCGCCTGCCACCACTCCTCGACCTCGTCGGGCGACAAAACGGGGTCGGCGCCTTCCATCGACAGGATGAAGCCGAGCGGCTCGCGTTCGAGTTCGGCATCGGGGGCGGTGGTCCAGCGGGCGACGTGAGCCTCGAGGGCCGGCCAGTCCTTGATCCAGCGCAGGTGTCCCTGCCGCTCGAGGGAGCGGTAGTAGGCCATCTGCCCGTAGGCGGCGGCCTGGGCGGCTTCCATCGACTCGTAGCGCTGGATGGCCGGCATCAGGTTGGGGCGGATCAAGCGGGCCAGCAGCGTGGCGATGAAGAGCCCGACCCTGCCGCGGCGCAGCTCGTGAAACGAGACGGTGCCAAGGCCGCGGCCCTTGTCGGTCATGCCCTGTTCCTTCTCGCGCTGCCGGATGGCGGCGACGGGCAGGCGCAGGTCGCGGTTCCAGTCGAGGGCGTTCCAGGCGAGGTCGAGGTGGGCATCGGCGATCAGCAGGCGGTTCCCGTGAGGCATCTGCCAAGTTGTCCCTTCCGTGCGGCGGGGTGAGGCGGGGCGCCGGCGGGCATCCCCGGAGAAGGAGATAGTTTTATCACGCCAGGGGATGGCTTGGCAAACACTTTTTCCCCGTGTTCGCCAGGAAGTTACACCGCTACAATCTGCATACTTCCCGTGTTGTCCGCAGCCGCGCCCGCCGAGAGGAACTACGATGCGTCAGATCAAGATTGGCGAAACGACCGAAACCGTGATCGAGCGTTCCGACTACCCGCCGGAGAAGATCCGTCAGATCCTCGGCAACGAAACCATCGCGGTGCTGGGCTACGGTGTGCAGGGACGCGGGCAATCGCTGAACATGAAGGACAATGGCGTGCGCGTGATCGTCGGCCAGCGGCCGGGCACACGCAGTTGGGCCGCAGCCCAGAAGGACGGCTGGGTGCCCGGACAGACGCTTCTGCCCCTGGAGGAGGCGGCCCGCCGGGGGACCATCGTCGAGTATCTGCTGTCCGACGCAGGCCAGAAGGACTACTGGTCCACGCTCAAGCCGCTTTTGACCGCCGGCAAGGCGCTGTACTTCTCGCACGGCTTCAGCATCGTCTACGGCGAGCAGACGGGCGTCGTGCCGCCCAAGGACATCGACGTGATCCTGGTCGCGCCCAAGGGTTCGGGGACGACCGTGCGGCGGCACTTCCTCGAGGGCAAGGGCATCAACGCCAGCTTTGCAGTCCACCAGGACGCCACCGGCCGGGCCCGCGAGCGCTGCCTGGCGTGCGGCATCGCCATCGGTTCGGGTTACCTGTTCGAGACGACCTTCCACAAGGAGGTGGTCAGCGACCTGACCGGCGAGCGCGGCGTGCTGATGGGTGCCATCTACGGCCTGTGGCTGGCTCAGTACGAGGTGCTGCGCGAGCATGGCCACTCGCCGTCGGAGGCTTTCAACGAGACGGTCGAGGAGGCAACGCAGAGTCTGTATCCGCTGATCGCCGAGAACGGCATGGACTGGATGTACGCCAACTGCTCGACGACGGCGCAGCGCGGCGCCCTCGACTGGTTCAAGCGTTTCCGCGACGTGGTCAAACCGCTGTTCGAGCAGCTGTACAAGAAGGTCGAGTCCGGCGAGGAAACGCGGCGGACGCTGGAGTGCAACAGCCGCTCCGACTATCGCGAGCAACTCGAAAAAGAGCTGAAGGAGATCGCCGAAAGCGAGATGTGGCGCGCCGGCAGCGTGGTCCGTTCGCTGCGTCCCGAGCGTGTCTCGGAGAAGTAAGAGGATGACGTGTGGACCGCCCCGGCAGTGGACAACGGTTCCTCGGGGTCGGCTCGGAGGCCCCTGCCCCGTCGGGGCCGGAGGACTCCGCCCTGAAAGAAGCCATGCTTGCGCAGGGACGTGCGGCGTCTTTCCGCTTCCGCGTGAACCTTTGGTCCCGTCTTACCGGGCGTGGCACGTTTGACTGGGAAGCATTTGAACGGCGGCTCGCGGCGGCCGAGTTCCGAAGATTCGCCAACGCTACGGAGGCGCGGCGGAGTTTGGGCTGGGCCGGTCTGACGCCAGACGGGCGTTGGCTTTTCGGCATTGCAGGCTACCGGATTCCCTTCTACGGCAAGAGCGCCATGCGCCATGAATTGTTTCACGCTGTTCAGGATTTCAAGTCCGGTTTGTTCCAGCAACCGCCGGGCTTGCTCCGCTCTCTTGCGGCGGAGTATTCTGCCCACTTGTGGGGCGGTCCCCTCCTGGGTATTCCCCTCGCCTACGGGGGTTCCCTCTGCATCCTTTTCAGCGTAATCTATATTCTATCTGCCCTTGCGGGAATCCGCTGAACAGAACTGGGTCTGCTAAATGTCCTTCGCTCGGGGACTGATACTGATCGCCTCCTTCTCCCTTACCTGGGGACTGCTCTCGGGGATCAACGCCGCAATACTCCTCGGAGTTGTCGGTGCGCCCAGGGGATTCTTCTCCTTGGCCGTTTCAGTGGTTCTCGGGTTGATGGAAACGCTCATGCTGCTGGCACTCGTGGATCGCTATTTCTTCAAAGCGCTTAGGCAACTCAAGAGGGAGTTAAAAGAGATCGACAAGGAACGAAAAGAGAGCTCTGTGCAAGAAGATCGAGTCCGGTGAAAAGACGAAGCGGATTCTCGAGTGCAACAGCCCCCCCCGACGACCGCGAGCAGCGGTAGAAGGTTCTAAAAGAGATCGCCGAAAGCGAGCTGTGGCGCGCCGGCAGTGTGGTCCGCTCGCTACGTCCCGAGCGTGCCAGCGGCGGCTGAGCTGTAGGACGGATTTCCAATCCGTCCTCGCCGAAGAGGACGGATTGGAAATCCGTCCTACGACGGAAGGCGTTTCTTTCTGCGTCTTGGCCGGGCCGGCACGTCTTCCTCGACCGGACCTTGCCCGGACAGCCATTGTAACAGTGTCTGTTCCCCGCGGTCCGGGGTCAGCCAGCCGCCCTTGACCAAGACGATTGCCAGGGCGATGCCGAGCAGACCGCCGACAATGTGGCTGACGTAGGCGATGTTTGTCTTGCGGTCGAAGATTGCCCCCCAGACGTCGAATGCCAAGTAGAGCAGGACGATCGCCCAACCGGGGATTTCGCCCGTCCAGCTGCGGGCGAGCAGGGCGAGGCTCCCCTCGCCCCAGAACACCCGCACGCCGTTGCGCGGGTACAGGACCAGGAACATCCCGCATACCCCCATGATTGCCCCCGACGCCCCGAGGTAGGCCTCTCCTCCGCCCACCGCCAGCCAGACGAGGTGTACCAGCACGCCGATGCCAAGATACGATGCCAGGAAGCCGCTGTGCCCGAGCTTGGCGTTGATGGCGTTGCCGAACACAAACAGGAACAGCATGTTCCCAAACAGGTGAATCAGGTCGGCATGCTGGAACAGGGCCGTGACGAGCTGATACGTCGCGAACCCCTCCCGTTGCAGCACGAGGGGGGAATAGTCGTGGCGAGTGCGTACCTGTATTCTCCCCTCGAAGGACCGAACCGAAACTTCCTCGGTGCCATACGGCACCGCGAGGCTGATCACCACGGTTGCCAGGATGAGCGCCCAGTTTGCCCAGGGTAGTCGTTTCATCGGCACATCGACGGTCAGCGGGATCATGACAGGGGCTCCGTCGCCGAGAGTGACCGACACAAGCCTGTACGTGACTAACCTCAATTATCCACCGGGACAGCGGCCAGAGTAAAGGGGTTCTCGGGACGCGCTAACGTTCCACTTCGTATGATTCCCTTTACCAGCCGGGAGCTTCCCACGCCACACCCGCCGCAGAGGTCCGCGATGAACCGCTTTCTCTTCCCATCCTTTTTTGTCGCCGTGCTGGCAACGCCGGCCGCCCGCGCCGCCGACCGTATCGAGCTGCGCCAGGGCGACCGCGTCGTCCTGCTCGGCAACACGCTTGTCGAGCGCGAGCAGCGCTTCGGCTACTGGGAGACGGTGCTGACGACACGTTATCCCGACCGCGACGTCACGTTCCGCAACCTCGGCTGGAGCGGCGATACCGTCTTGGGCGAAGCCCGCGCCGGCTTCGGCTCGCCCGCCGACGGCTTCCGCCACCTGACGGAACATGTCCTCGCCCTGAAGCCGACCGTTCTGCTGGTCGCCTACGGCAC
>JACOUH010000250.1 GCA_016177925.1 Planctomycetota bacterium
GCGTCTCGTCGAGCAGGCCGTGCTGGGCGAGGTCTTCCAGGAGCACGGCATAGCCGCGGTCCTGGATCGGCAGGATGCCCTCCTTGAGGAATTTGAAATTGTCCCAGTGCGTATCCCAGGACAGGGGCAACGGTCCGGGGAAACCGTCGAAGCCGACCGAGTAGACGTTCACCAGCGGGACGCTGGCCTCGACGAGCCGCCGGGCCAGCAAGCAGCTCTGGCCGAACACGTTGCGGCCGTAGCGGTCGCGCAGGCGCGGTTCTTCCAGATCGATCCGCAGCGCTCGCCGGGTAGCAGGAGAGGTGACGAGGTCCAGAGCGCGCGTCTGAAAGGCCGTCAGGTCTGCGACCGCGCCAGCGTGGGTTGCCCCGTTCAGGACGCCGTCGAGGTCGTGGAGAAGGCGCTCGCGGCGGCGGACGCGCGAGGCGGAGGACCCGGGAGGCAACTCCAGTTCCGGGAACACGAACTCACGCGCCTTGGGATCGGGCCGCAGCCACAGCGGTTCATAGCGGGCGCCGAGGAAGCCCGCGGTCTGGCCGGGGTAATGAATCCCGTTGACGCACGGGTAAGGGAGAGAGACCCAGGGCGCAGGGGTCTGCCGCAACCGGGCGAGGACTGCCCCGAAGGGAGGGTGATTGTCCGGCCGAGGCCCGGCCAGGGCTTCGACGGTATTGGGCAAGAGGGCGGGCTTGGTGCCGGTCAGGGTGGCGTAGCCGGCGTTGTTGTGCTGCGGGTCGTCATGGTGGACGCTGCGCACGACAGTGAACCGATGGGCCTGCCGTGCGATCAGCGGCATGTGCTCGCAGACCCGGTAGCCGGGCACGCTGGTCGCGATCGACTTGAACTCGCCGCGGATCTCCACCGGCGCCTCGGGCTTCATATCGAAGGTGTCGTGGTGAGACGGGCCGCCTTGCTGGAACAGGATGATACAAGCCCTGGCCGGACCCGAGCGTCGGAGAGCAGGATCACTCGAAGACGCAGCCGTGGCGGCGCGAGCCTGAAGGAGCGCGGGCAGCGACAGCCCACAGGCGCCCAACGCCCCCAGTTGAAGCACGCCGCGGCGGCTGATCAAGTCCATGACGGTCCCTCTTCAGGAGAAACGATTTTCGGATCAGCTCGAGAGCGCGGGCACTTCGCGGGTCCGGTGGAAGGCCGTCTCTTTCACCTGCTATGATACCCCCCTGCCATCACCAGGGACCATTCGCCTTCCCCCCGCGCAGTGGCGAGAAGAAGAGAAACGATCCCCACAGCTGTTGTCGGCCCTGCTCTAGTTCTACAGCGCGTGCTCTTCTTTCCCCAGATTAACACACAAGTAGCACAGGGAAAGTCTTCAACAGTGGTTCGATTTCGACACCTTTGTGTCTCTCCTTCCACCGTTTTACGTGGGAGCGCTTCGCCGCCTCGTTGCGGCGGAGGTGATACTCGACGACGCGGATCGCGTCCGCCCGCGTCCGCCGCGGCCGCGGCAGCACCGCCTTCAACAAACGCACTGCCCTGTCGAAGGTCAGCCCGCTCGTTTTTTTTGAGCCGCAGCCGTACCCGTGTCACCAGCAGCTGGGCCAACGCCACCAAACGCATGGGGTGGTGCCTGCCCGCCCACGAGCGACACTCGTACTGGCTCATGCCCAGCAAACTCTTGCCGTCCTCCAGGTACGCCTCGACACGCACCCGACAGCCGCTCCCCAAGGCCAGCACCGCCAACGGTGTCTCCGCCACCGCGTTGGACAGGTAGTACTTGACCTCCCCCTCCCCGGACACCGGCCGGCGGATCAGCAGCCACCCACAGGGTCCCGGGCCTCCGTGAGGTCGAGGCTGCTCGCCACTAGCGTAAAGTTGGTGCTGTTGTACTGCGGCGTGAGCAGGCTATCTCCCTGTTGGAGGCCGGTGATGGTGGCGAAGGTGCCAGTGCGCGATGCAAACGTCAGCACCTGGAAGGTGTTGCCGGTCGCCGGGGTGAAGCCGTTCAGCCGGGTAACGTTGAGGGCCCCGTCCAGGCTGGCCGATCCCGAGTCGACGAGCTGGTCGAACTGAGTCCCTGCTGTCAATCCACCGAGTTCCACGTTGAGGGCGCCCGTCGACGTCTGCGTGAAGTTGCCGGTGATGGTCAGCCGCCCGGCGGCGCCGGGTCCACCGAGGTGAATACTGCCCGCATTGGTCAAGTTGCCCGTGATGGGTGCCGCTCCGGTGATGGCCGCCCCAGGTCCCTCCGGCGACCGGGCCTGCTGCCGGGCTGACGGAGGTGATGGTCGGCACCGGCGCCGTAAAGGTGAACTGGTCTGCGGTCGAGGTCGTTGACGTCCCCGTGGAAGTCGTCACCACGACGTCAACAGTGCCCGGACCGCGGGCCGGCGTGGTGACGGTGAGCGATGGCGACGAGGTGACCGACAGCGTCGCTGCCGGCACACCTCCGAACGACGCGGCGACGAGGCCGCTGAAGTTGGTGCCGGTGATCGTGACCGACGTGCCGCCGCTGGTCGAGCCCGAGGTCACGCTCAGGCCACTGACCGTCGGGGCCGCGACGTAGGTGAACTGGTTGGCGGTGCCGGTACTGGAAGTGCCGTAGGGAGTCGTCACCACGGCGTAACCGCTGCCGGCTGTCCCTGCGGCAGTTGTGGCTGTGATCTGCGTCGGCGAATCGATGCTGAAACTGCTCGCGGCCGTCCCATTGAACGACACGGCGGTGGCGCCGTTGAGGTTGGTGCCGGTGAGGACAACGGTGGTGCCGCCCGCCGTTGGTCCACTCGACACGCTGAGCGCCGTGACGGTCGGAGCGGTGGCGTTGAAGGTGAAGGTCGTGCCGATCCCCGCCGACGAGACGCCTGCCGCGGTCGCGACGGTGACGGTGGTCGCGCCCGCGACCGCGGCAGGGGACACGGCGGTGATCTGGGTCGCCGAAGCGACCGAATAGCTGGCCGCTGCCATCGTGCCGAAAAACACGCCGCTGACGTTGGTGAAGTTCGTGCCCGTGATGGTGACCGAGGTGCCGCCTCCCGTCGGACCGCTGCTTGGCGACAGCGAGGTCACGGTCGGCGTGCTGGTGGTTGTGGTCCAGGTGAACGGCGACCCCGTTGAAGGTGAAGAGGTGCCATCGCGGTTGGTCACCGTGACATCGAGCGTGCCCGCCGCATGGACAGGAGCAAGTGCAGTGATCGACGTATTCGAGTTGATGGTGTATTGATAGACAGGCGTATCGCCAAACGCCACGCCGGTTGCCGTCACGACATTTGTCCCCGTGATCTGGACGGACACCCCGCCCGCCGTGGTGGCAGTCGACGGGCTGAGAGCAGTCACGGTCGGGACCGCGGTCTGGTAGGTGAAGTGGTCGGCTGTGGACGTCGCCGAGATGCCCAGCGGGGTGAGCACCGTGACGTCGACCGTACCAACGACACCCGGCGGGGCCGTCACGCTCAGCGATGTCGACGACACGAACGAGAACAGCGCCGGCGTGTTCCCGAAGAAGACGCTGGTGGTACCGGCCAGATTGGTTCCGGTTAAGGTCAGCACCGTACCGCCGCTGCTGGGACCGCTCGACGTACTGAGCGACGTCACCGTGGGCGTTGTGGTGGAGCCCGTGTTGAAGGTGAACGTCGTGCCCGTCCCGGTTGGCGAGGTGCCATTAGGCGTGACAATCGTCACCTGCACGGCGCCCGGTGCCGCCAGCGGGCTGACCGCGCTGATCTGGCCGTCATTGACGACGCGGAACAACAGCGCCGGCGTGGTGCCGAAGAAGACGCCAGTTGTGCCGGTGAGGTTGCTGCCGTTGATCGTCACGACCGTGCCGCCGGCAGTGGGGCCGGAGGTCGTGCCCAGGCTGCTGATCGCTGGCCCGATTGCTGTGTAGAGGAAGGCGACTCCGTTGGCGGGATCGGAAGTGCCAGCCGGCGTCACCACTTGGACGTTGATCGTACCCGAGGCGTGTGGCGGCGCCGTCGCCGTGATGTGCGTGTCATCATTGACCGTAAACGTACTCGCCGCGCTGCCGTCGAAGAGGACCTGGCTGGCGTTGGTGAAGCCGGTGCCGACCAGCATCATCTGCGTCCCGCCGGCGGTCGGCCCGAAGCCCGGGAAGACGGAGGTCACGGTCGGCGCCGAGGCGCTGACGTAGGTGAACTGGCTGGCGCCCGAGCTGGAGGATGTTCCCGCAGCGGTCGTCACGCTGACCGATACCGTCGCAGCGGCCTGGGCTGGGGCGATGGCGGTGATCGAGGTCGGGCTGTTAATCACGTAGGTCGATGCGGCTACGCTGCCGAACGACACGGCGGAGGCGCCATTGAGGTTCGAGCCGGTGATGGTCACCGCGGTGCCGCCCGCGGCGGGGCCACTCGCGATGCTCAGCCCCGTCACCGAGGGCGCGGTCGCGACGTAGGTGAACGTCCCGCCTGTCGCTGACATTCCCACGTCGTTGATCACCTGGACGGACACGCTGCCGGCCACGCCGGGCGGGGTGACGGCCGTGAGCGAGGTGTCCGAGTTGACGATAAAACTGGTTACACTGACTGAACCGAAGAGAACGCGCGTGGCTGACGTAAAATGGGTGCCGGTGAGCGTGACCGAGGTCCCGCCGCCGGTCGCCCCGGAGGTCGTCGACAGGCCGGTGACGGTCGCCACGCCGGTCGCGGCATTGAAGGTGAAGTGCGTCTGCGTCCCGGTGCTCGAACTGCCCGCGGGTGTCCAGACGACGACATCGCCGGTGCCAGCGGGTGCCAGGGGTGTGGTGGCGGTAATGGAACTATCGCTGTTGACGGTGAACGTGGCATCGACGCCGTTGAAGGTGACGCGGGTGGCGCCGAGGAAGTTCGCGCCGCTGATCGTGACGCTGTCGCCGCCGGCCGTCGAGCCGCTGGTGAGGCTCAGTGACGTGATGCTCGGGGCGGCAGCAAGGTAGCTATAGCGGTCAAAGGGCGAGGCCAACGACACGCCATAGGGCGTCTCGACGCTGACGTCAACCGTGCCGGCGTTGCCGGCCGGCGCGGTGGCGGTGATCTGCGTGTCCGAGTTCACGACGAAACTCGCGGCGACATCCCCGAAGAGGACGAGCGTGGCGGCGGTGAAGCCCGAGCCGGTCAGCACGACGCTGGTGCCGCCCGCCATCGGCCCCGACGGGACGGTCGTGCCGCTCACACTGACGTCGGTGACGGCGGGCGCGGCAGCGTCGGCGTAGGTGAACTGGCTGGCCGACGAGGTACTGGAAGTGCCGTAGGGAGTCGTCACCGTCACATTGATCGTCCCACTCGTCCCGGCCGGCGCCGTCGCTGTAATCTGCGTCGCCGAATCGATGTTGAACTCAGTAGCTGCGACACTGCCGAAGACCACGCCGGTCGCGCCGTTGAGGTTGGTGCCGCTGATGACGACCTGCGTCCCTCCGGCGAGCGGTCTGCGGTTGACGCTCAGCGCGGTGACCGTCGGGGCAGTGCCGTTGTAAGTGTAGATGGCCGACGACCCGCCCGCCGAGACGCCGCCAGGAGTCTGGACGCTGACCGTCACCGCCCCGGCCACAGCCGGCGGGACGGTGGCAGTGATCGACGTGGACGAGGCAACCGTAAAGGCTGCGTCGATGTCGCCGAACGCGACGCGGCTGGCGCCGGTGAAACCGGTCCCGGTGATAGTGATCGTTCCGCCGCCTCCGGTCGGGCCTGAGGTCGAACTGAGGCCAGTGATTGTCGGAGCATCAACCGCTGTGTACTGATCGGCGCTCGAGGTGGCGGAGGTGCCGTAAGGCGTGGTCACCTGGACATGCACTGTCCCGGCCGTCAGGACCGGCGCCGTTGCCACGATGGTCGTGGAGGAGAACACCTCGAAGGTCGCCGCGACACCCCCAAACGAGACGCCCGTCGTCCCGTTGAAGTTGCTACCGACGATGGTGACAAGGTTGCCGCCTGCCACAGGGCCGCTGGTGGTGTACAGCGCCGTCACCACGGGCGCGGTCGCCACATAGGTGTACTGGTCCGCCGTGGACGTCGAGGAGGTGCCGTACGGATTCGTGGCCGTGATGTCAATGGTTCCACTGACAGCGGCGGGCACCGTGGCCGTGATCTGCGTGGCGGAATCGATGCTGAAACTGTCGGCTGGCGTCGTGCCGAACAGGAGCTGGTTCGTCCCGACCAGGTTGGTCCCCGTGATGGTGAGGGTGTTGGTGCCGCCGGTCGCGCCGCTCGTGGCACTGAGTCCTGTGATGGTCGGCGCGGCGGCCAGTGCCGTGAATCGATCCGCCGTGGAGGTGGCCGACGTCCCCGAAGCAGTCGTCACCTGGACGTCAACGGTGGACCCGGAGGCCAGGACCGGCGCGACCGCGGTGATGGAGCCGTCCGGGTTCACGAGGAACGTCGTTGCGGCGGTGCCCCCGAACGATACGCCCGTGGCATTGAATAGGCCCGTGCCGGTGATGGTGACCGCCGTGCCGCCCTCGGGCGGGCCCCCGCTCGTGCTCAGCCCGGTGACAACCGGGCCCGATGCCGCCACGCTGACACTGCTCAGAACATCGGCCGTGCTTCCCTCCTCATCGCTGATCGACGCGTCGACGGAGTAGGTTCCTGCACGGGCATAGGTGTTGGAGGCGAGGACCGCGAATGTGCCACCGCCCTCCGCGATAACGGTCCCGTCCACGATGTTGCCATCGCCAAAGTCGACCAAGGCGCTGTAGAAGTCCGCCGTGTGGGTGGCGTTGGGGTCGGTGAAACGAGCGACGACCACGTTGTTCAGGGCAGCAGCGACGCTGGTGGACAGCGACGAGCCAAGGACGGTCAGCGGCGGCGGGGAAACCGAGGCCGTCGTGTCGACCACGCTGGAGAGGACACCGTTGTTAAAGATCCTCACCCGGAGGGGGAAGTTGCCCGCGCTGCCGAACGTGTTGCTCCAGTTGACGTTGTAGCCGCCGCTGCCATTGGCGGAGACCGTACCCGCACTGACGTGCCCGTCGCCGCCGTCGATGGTGGCGGAGAACGGACCGCTTGCGGTAGTCGTGAACGTTGCGACCGTTTGGGAACCCGTGGATGTTCCTTCCGTGGCAGTAACAGCCACCGCGTGCGCGGTGACTGGGCCGGTAATGGTCGCCGTTCCCGGGCCGGTGACGTAGTAGCCGCTCGCCTCGCCGACGCCTACCCGGAACGTGTAGGAGCCGGGATACATGTACGTGTGACTGCCGTAGACCGTGAAGTTCCCTGAACTGCCGCTGACCGTGCCGCCTTCAGCGGCACCGGACCAGTCGCCCCAGTAGATCCACGCAAAGAAATCAGCGACCACGCTGGACGTGTCGGCGTCCGTGAAGGTCGCCACCTGCACGTTGTTGAGCGCCGTCCCGGCGGACGCTGTGATGTTCGTCACAGAGACGGTGATGGCCGCCTCATCCACCACGAAGCTCGGCTTCAGGACGATGGAGAAGCTGCCCCGCGTGATAGTAGCGACGGTATTGTAGTAGCCAACCTCAGCCCAGGTGTGTGTGCCGTAGACCGTCAAGGTGCTTCCCGAGGACGTCACGTAGCCGGTGCTGGTATCGAGCGAGGTCCCGTCACCCCAGTCGACGCTCACAGTATATTACCTCGGCATGAAAGTTGCTCATCAATGCTATGATGCCCCTTTCGCCTGGAGTAAGGTCTCATGGCTATCTCCTTGCCCGACGCACGTGAACTGTCCGATGAAGTCCTCGAAGCCCTCCGCCTGCGGGCCTTGCATGGGTGTGAGTTGGGCTTCACCGAGGCCGAGGTCGCCGACCTCCTCGGCGTCTGCCGCGAAACGGTCTGCCGCTGGTGGTCGGCTTATGCCCACGGAGGGGTGGATACCCTCCCCCGGGATCGCACCGGCCGTCCGCTCGGCTCCGGACGTGTCCTTACGCAGGAGCAGGCGAGCCACATCCAGCAACTGCTCCGTACGCACAGCCCCGAGGAGGTGGGCATCGCTGCCCCGTTGTGGAGCCGCCGCGCGGTGCGTGAGCTGATCCGCCAGGAATGCCACGTGATCTTGGCCGTGCGGACGGTGGGCCTGTACCTGCGGCGTTGGGGGTTTACGGCCAAGCGGCCACGCCGCCATTCCCGGGACCAAGACCCCGAGGAAGTGCGCACGTGGCTGGAGGAGACCTACCCCGCCCTCGCGGCACGGGCCGAACAGGAGGGAGCGGAGATCCACTGGTGTGACGAAGTGGGCGTCGCGGCGGACGAGCACCCCGCCCGTGGTTATGCCCCCCAAGGGGAGCGGCTGACGATGGACGTGCCGGATCGGCATATCCGCGCCAACCAGATCTCGACCATTACCAACGAGGGGAAGGTCCGTTTCATGACCTATACCCAGACGATGACCGGAGCCCTGTTCCTGGTGTTCTTGGGTCGACTGCTGTGGAGCACGACGGGCAAAGTCTTCCTGATCATCGATCGGCTGCAGGCGCATAAGACACCGGAGGTGATGGCGTGGCTGGCGGGCCATCGGGACCGGATCGAAGTGTTTGAGCTGCCGCGCTACGCGCCGGAGTTGAACCCGGACGAGTAGTTGAACAACGACCTGAAGGGGCAGGTGAATGAGGCGGGCTTGCCGCACAACAAGCAAGAGGTGCGTTCGCGAATCCAGACCTTCATGCGAAAACTGCTTCATCTTCCGGAGCATGTCATCAGTTATTTTCAGCATCCGTCCGTCCAGTATGCCGCCGCCCTAGATATGTGATGATCTTACTTGCCGAGGTAATATCTAAGTCTCTCCGCTTCCAAGTGGTAGTCCCCCCTTATCCGGCAAGTCAAGCAAATTTCCCCTCACTTTCAAGCCTTTCGAGGCGTCTGCAAGTGTCCGGGTTCTGGAAGTCCTGAGCGGCAGATGCACAAGCGTTGTAGCTTGACAAGTCGTTCTGTGAGCGTCAAGTAGATTGTGTTGAATTCCCAAGTTTTCCCTAAACCATCTCCCAGAGGGGACTTGCATCCCGTCCACGTGCCGTGGCTTCGTCCACTCCGAGCACCTGGCTCGCCGAACCTACCGAAGGATGCTGTCTGCCGGACCCTGTCTTACTCCTCGTCGGCGACGAAGGGGCCGACCTCGCGCCCCGTCCCGATGTTCCAGAGCTTCAAAGTCAAGTCCTCGCCGCCGGTGGCCAGCAGCTTGCCATCCGGAGAGAAGGCGATGGCCTTGATCCGCGTGGCCAGGGTCGTGCGAATGAACCGGCGCACCTGCCGCCCCGTTGCCACCTCCCACAGCCGGACCGAGAAGGTTTCGTCGTCACTGGCCGCCAGCCACTTGCTGTCCGGCGAGAACGCAGCCGCGGTCACCCAGCCCCGCACCGGGTCAAACTTCCGGACCAGGCGACCAGTCTCAAGGTCCCACACGTGCAGGATCTCCAGCGAGTTGCCCTCTGCCCATTTGCCCTCTACCCAGCCTCTTTCGCTGGCGAGTAGATACCGGCCGTCAGGGGACAGACCGCCAATCCCGACGCGTCGTCCAGGGAAGATGCGAACGCGCCGGCCGCTCGCCACGTCCCACACCACGAAGGAGGGGGCATCATCCCTTGTCGAGGTAACCAGTCGCATCCCGTCCGCCGAGAGCAGGGGGAAACCCTCGAACTCGAAGGTTCTCTCGATCTGTCCCTTCACAAGGTCCCAGACCTGGACCGTGCCACTCCTTCCGTTCCATCCCCCGAACGTGACGACTTTGTTGCCCGGGGCCAAGCGGACCCGGAAGCCCCCTTGCTCAAGGTCCTGGAGGATCTTGATGGTTTTCCCGGTCGCCAGGTCCCACAGGCGCAGCTCGCCCTTCGTGGTCGACAGGGCGCGCTTGCCGTCGGGGGCCAAGGCGAGGGCCCGCGTCGTGGCCGGCAGGTACCGCTCGGCGCGACGCGTCTGGACATCCCACAGCACCAGGTCGACGTCGCTGCCCGAGAGCAGCCGCTTGCCATCGGGCAAGAACGCCAGGCAGTTGACCTCGGGGTCGAACCGACGTCGCCCGTCCAGCTCACGCACCAACGCGCCGGTCCTTAGGTCCCACAACCGGAAGATGCCCTGGGTCGCGGTCAACGCCCGCGTGCCGTCGGCCGAGACGGCGACGCTCTCGAAGGGCCCGACGCCGCGGCGCGGCTGGGGATCGAAGCGCAGCACCGGCTTGCCGCTGGCCACCTCCCACAGAATGACGTCGGTGAAGTCCCCCCCGGCCAGCACGTAGCGGTCGCCCGAGACGAATACCGCGTCCCGGATCCGTGGCCCGTTCCTCCGCGTGGTGATCGTACCCAGGCAGCGCAGTTCCCGGCCGCTGACGACGTCCCAGACCCGGACCGTCCCATCGTGCCTGGCCGACAGCACACGCCGCCCGTCCTGGGCAAACCGCAGCTTGTAGACCCCGTCGGCGTGCCCGCTCAGGTGCCGCACGAGCTTGCCCGTCTCCACATCCCAGACACAGAGAGGGATCTCGTTGCCGGGGTCGTCCCTCCCAGGCGCTGCTATGGACAGCAGCAGCCGCCCGTCCGGCGACAGGGCCGTCGCTATGACCCCCTCCGGGAACGGGCCGAAGGTCCGCAGCAACCTGCCCGCCTGCGTGTCCGACACCTGCAACGTCTGGGCGCCACCACCAACCGGGACCGCCGCGACCAGGCGGCCGCGGTCCGCTGACAGGGCGCGGACCAGGCCGGGCCCACCGCCCTCGAAGAAACGCTCCCAGACCAGAAAACGCCCGTCGTTGCAGCTGACCTGGACGAGGTGTCCCCCGGGCAGGACGACCGGCTCGCCGTCCGGTTCCCCGCTCTGCCAGTCCGTGAAGCGCCGCACGCGGTCGCCGGTCTCCAGGTCGAAGACGACCAGGGAATTCCTGCTGGTCATGGCCACGGCGGAGCGGCCGTCGGCCAGGAAGGCCGCTGCCCGCACATACTCCCACTCCCGAGAGGCTGGGGACGACGACCCGCGCGAGTGATAGCGTTTGAGTGCCTCCAGGCGTTCGCGGGCGCCGGGGGGCAGGGCGTGGGGCTTGTCGTTCTGTGCCTGTTCGTCGCGCGGGGCCGGCGCGTCGTTTGGAACGGGCGGACAGCCAACACGGAGCATGGCCAGTGTCAGCGCCGCCCCCAGCGCGACCAGCAACAGCCAGCGTCTCATTGTTCTGCCTCCCTCCAGCCGGGCGGATCACAGGTCAACGCCGCCTCCCGAGGCCCAGAGCACTCCACGCGAACACCGATCGGGTAGCTCTCTTTGGGGCTGCGAAGATCCGGGCCAGCCCTCCCCAAGGGAAGTTAGCTTCAAAGGTTGGTCTGAGATTGACGAATCTTTTTTCGGGAGTCAAACAAATGTTCCTCACTTTTCCCAAAGTTTCGGTAGCCATCTGTCGGGGAGAACGGCTGTCCCGCCCAGTGTTGCAGCCTCGGCCACACCTCGAACTACTCCGGAATCAGCTCATTTCCGGTCCCCACCAGTGACGGAAGCCAGCCGCCCAGTCCGTCCGGAACGCCGGCCGTCACCTCCGTCCTGACTGGCCTGAGGACGCGCTGGCGCAGCAGTGCGGCGGCCGCTTCAGTGATCCAGTGTCGTCGCAAGTCGAGCACGGCCAAGTTTGGGAGGTGTGCTGATCGGGCCAGGTCCTGCGCAACTCGTCCGCCAGCGCCGTCCTCCGACACCCGTGTCTCCCTCTGTGTCAGAAGGTCATTCTCGAGGACTTTGAGCGACAAGGGATGCCTCCCAACTTTTTTCTTGCAATCTCCCTCTCTGAACGTTAGTGTACAAATCATCACACTACGAAGGGTGTCAGGAGATCAATCTCATGGCCGCTTTCCTCAAACAGCACTACGGCGACTGCGAGGGGCCGCTCGGCATTCCCTGTCTGGACCGCCAGGCCCGCGCCCTCGAGTCAGTCCTCAACGCACTCCCCAACGATGACCTGTACGCCCCCGGACACCTCGTCGTCGAGAAGGCGACCACCGAGCTGCTGCCCGGCGAGCGCTGCGATGTGTCGTGGATCTCCGCCGAGAGTCCTGACCGCATGCGCGACGTGGTCATCGCGCGCGGCATGAACGACGAGCACTTCAAGCTCAACCCGCTGGTCACGTTGCAGCACTCCTACTGGTTGCCGCCGGTCGGCCGCTCGCTCTGGCGCAAGCGCGTCAAGGATGGCGACCTCGTCGGCATCAAGGCGAAGACGCAGTATCCGCAGCGGCCCGAAGCGTGGCCCGACGTCGCCGACTGGCCGCCCGACTTCGCCTTCACTCTCGTGCAGTCGGGCCTGTTGTGCGGCAAGTCGATCGGCTTTCTACCGACAAAGGTCCGCCCGCCCACCGACGACGAACGCCAACACCGGCCCGAACTGCAGAAGGTGCAGCGCATCATCGAGGAGTGGGTGCTGCTGGAGTACGCCTGCGTTTACCTGCCGGCCCAGCAGAACGCGGTCGTCGAAGCGGTCAGCAAGGGCCTCGTCATTCCCGACGAATTCCAACAAGCTCTGCACCTGACCGATGTCCTGAAGACGCCACCCGCACCGCCCCAGGCCCTGGTCCCGTTCACGCCGCTGGGAGAGGTGGAGCGTCATGTCCGCCGCCGCGTCGACGCAATCGACTTCGACACTCTGGCCCGCCGCGCCGTCGAGAACGCCCTCGACCGCGCCCGCGGCCGGGTCTGAGAACAGGAATTGGCCACAGATGAACACAGATAAACACAGAGGGAAGAAGGATGACCAAACGAGCAGGAGGGCAGAGGCCCCCGCTCAATGCCCAGCCGTTCGGCCCTCCTTCTCCCATCGTTTCTTCCATCTGTGTTTATCTGTGTTCATCTGTGGCCAATTTTTCTTGTGTTGTTACTGCGAGCTGTCAGAGGTAGGTGGGCCAGGCGGACACCAAGCCGCCGGTCCGGACGCCCCGGAGGCAGCCGCGTTTCCGAATCTCGTAGGTCAGGCTTTCCACGTCAGGCTGGAAAGCCTGACCTACTCCTGTGAACCATTTTGCAAAGGAATCTCCATGTTCGTTCAACTCACCCGCGAGTACCTGGGCAAGCCGCCGGGGGAACGCATCGATGTCAGCGACGCCGACGCCCGGCACCTCGTCGACAGTGGCGTCGCCGTCGCCGTCGCCGACGATCCCATCGGGCCCGCGGTTGGCCGGGCCTTCGAGAATGCCCTCGGCCGCTTTAGCACTGCCCTGGACGGCGCTGTCGACAATGCCCTCAAACAGTTCGTCAAGGCCCAGGGCCGTTCGCACCGCCACGCCAGCCCGCTGATCTTCGGCAAGGACGGGAGCGACCCCAAGGGCATGTCGTTCGGCGACTGGCTGCTGTGCGTACGCCGCAACGACGCCAAGCGCCTCGCCGATGTCTACGACTCGCGCCTCGCCGACTGGGGCGAGGGCAAGGCCGCCCTGGCCACCCCCGGCGGCACCATCGGCGGCTACAGTGTCCCGACCGACTTCCTGCCGCGCCTGCTCCAGGCCGCCGCCGAGCAGGCGGTTGTCCGGCCACGTGCCACCGTCGTGCCGATGACGTCGCGCAGCATCCAGGTGCCCTACCTCGACGTCACCAACGCGCCGACCGCTGGCGACACCGCCTTTTTCGGCGCCGTCGTTGCCCGCTGGGCCGAAGAGGCGGCCCCGCTCAACGAGACCGAGCCGATCTTCCGCCAGCTCGAGCTGGTCGCCCATGAACTGTCCGGTTACTCGCTCATCAGCAACGCTCTCCTCGCCGACAACGCCATCGGTCTGGAGCAGCTACTGGTGCGCATCTTCGGCGGGGCCATCGCCTGGTTCGAGGACTACGCCTTCCTGCGCGGCGACGGCGTCGGTAAACCGCTCGGCGTCGCCAACGCCCCGGCCGCCCTGAGCGTTACCCGCAACACAGGCGGCCAGTTCAAGCTCGTCGATGCCGGCACGATGCTCGGCAAGCTGCTGCCCGGCTGGTCGCCGGCGACCACCTGCTGGGTCATCCACCCGACCGTCATCGCCCAGATGGTGCAGATGGTGTCGGCGGCCGCGGGCGTCGGCTGGCTCGACAACCTGCGCGAGAAGATGCCGATGCAGCTGCTCGGCCTGCCGGTCTGCATCAGTGAGAAGCTGCCGGCCCTCGGGACCGCCAAGGACGTCCTGCTGGTCGACTTCCAGCACTACCTGATCGGCGACCGCCAGCAGGTCGAGGTCGCCTACAGCGAACACTTCAAGTTCACGAACAACCAGGGCACCTGGCGCTTCGTCTCCCGCATCGACGGCCAGCCCTGGCTGCGCGGCAGCATCACGCTGGCCGACGCGACGTCAACCGTCAGCCCCTATGTCTATCTCACGTAACCCTCCTGGGGCGGCCCCGGCTTCCCCGCCCTGCTGGCTCACTCCTCCAGCAGCAGCCGCTCGGCCGCCCCTCAAACCAAAGGATTTTGTAGTTTGTAATTTGTAATTTGAAGTGGGGCGGTTGAAGCTGTTCTTCAAATTACAAATTACAAACTACAAATTACGAGGAGACAATCATGATCACCGAGCAACTTTCGCAGGCCCTGTCGATCGCCGCGGCCGAGCTCGACCCGGTCAGCCAGGGTGTCGCCACCGTCACCAGCGGCGGCGTTGACATGTCGAAGTTCGAGCGCGTCCTGTTCCTGTTGATGGTCGGCAGTGTCGGCGCCTCCGGCACCGTCAACGCCAAGCTGCAGGAGAGCGCCACCTCGGGCGGCACCTACACCGACATCAGCGGTGCCAGCATTACGCAGATCAGCGCCAGCAACAAGATCGCCACCCTTGAGATCAAGGCAACGCAGCTGTCCAGCGGCAAGCAATTCGTGCGCCTGTCTGTGACAGTGGGCGTCAACGCGGTGCTGATCGCCGCCGTGCCGTTCGCCGCTGAGGCCCGCCAGAAGCCGGGCAGCGCCCAGGACATCGCCGCCGTCACGCAACGCCTGGTTGTCTAACCAGCTTAGCCCGACGCGCCAGCGAGGCAACCAGCGAACCTCGCTGGCGCGTTTTGAAGTTGCGCTCAACGTTTGTATCGGTGTGTCGATGATCAAAGGAAACGACTCCTTCCTGGCGGTCCAGTCGCCCGGTAGAGTGGTGGCGTGTGACAGGCCACCCTCGCCCGCCGCGGAAGGAGTCTGTTGT
>JACOUH010000149.1 GCA_016177925.1 Planctomycetota bacterium
GGCGAGCAGGACGGCTGCGGTTTCCGGCGGCGGGCGTTTCTCCAGGCGATGGACCGCCTCGACCAGCACGGCGGACGCCGCGCCCTCGAGGACCTTGCGGAGGCAGTCGCGGGCGCGGGTCGCCGTCTCGGGGTCGGCGCTGCGCGAGGCGCGACGGAGCAGGGCCGCCGCACGCGGTCCCCAGCTGATTACGTCACGGGCGGCCTGCTCGCGCACCGCAAAGGACTCGTCGCCGAAGCGGGCGATCAACGCCGAAAGGGCGGCGCGATCCTTGTCGGAGAGGGTGAGCTTGCGGAAAAAGGCGAGCTGCGCGACGGCGTCACCCCCGTCGACCGCTTGCCGGAGTTGACGCAGCTCGGGACGGGTCGACACGGGAGGCTGGTCCGGTCCGGGGACGCCATCGCCGGGCCGGTTCGGCGACGCCGTCAGCAGCAGGAAGCCGACCAGGAACAGCGCTCCCTGGCGCAACAGTTCCGCCACCACCCGCCGCCAGAACGCCCATCGCCTTAGCGGCGATACGCTCTCGTCACGCGCGTTGTCGCCTTGTACTCCCACACTACCTTCCCCGCGAGGTCGAATTCCACCGCCCGCTTCTCGAGCATGGAGGTGATCAGCGTATTGCCGTTGGCCAGCCGCGTCGCCGCAATCGGCTGGAGGATCGGGAACTCCCGTACCGACTTGCCCTGGGCGTCGTACTCGACGACGCGGTTGTCGTACATCTGCGGGATCAGGACCCGGCCGTCGGGCTGGACGTCGAGCCGCCCGCCGAAAGTGTAGACGCTCACGGCGAAGCGCGCCAACTCCTTGCCCGACGGATCGAGGCGGACGTAATACTGCTCGCCGCGCAGCCGGGCCTGGACGACGGCGGCGATGGTGCCGTCGGGCAGCTTGCGGGCGCGCATGAACTGCTCGTTGCCCGCCGGCCGCGCGTAGCGGAAGACTGCGCGGCCATCGCGGTCCACCTCGGCCAGGTGCGTCTTGCAAGCGATGAACGTATTGCCGTTGGACAACCGCTGGGCCACGAGCGGTTCGTCGGCCCGTACTTGCCACAGGACCGTTCCATCGCGGAGCCGCTCCGTCACGCGGTTGGCGCCGTGCTCCGCCACCAGCACCCGCTCACCGGGCAGCGATTGCACGTCGAGCGGAAGGGCGAGCATGTCGATCTTGAAACGAACTTTATCGTCGCTGTCCAGCTCCAGGACGCGGCCCTCGTCGAGCAGCACCAGCAGGGTCCAGTCGCGGAAGGGTTCCACGTGCAGGCCGGCAAGGTCGGTTTCCTTGCCGTGGTCGCGCCACCACGCCAGCCAGGCAGCGCGGAGCGCCCCGTGCGCTTCCTCGTCCTCACCCAGGGCCACGGCAGGGGCCCTGTCGCCTGCCAGGCGATAAAGGACGTCCTCGGTCCGCCAGAGCCGGCTCCGTGGCAGCGTGCCCAGCAGACGGATCAGCACGGGGACGGCGTCCTTCTCGCCGGCGTCGACAAGGGCGAGCCCGACGTGCAGCCGCACCATCGGGTCGACATCGTCGAGCAGGCGGCGGACGGCGCCGCGCTTTTCCTTGACACCGGCCCGGCAGAGGGCAACGGCGGCGGCAGCGCGGCGCAGCGGGGCCTCGTCAGACAGGGCGCGGGTAACCGCCTCATCCGGCCTGCCGTCTCGCACGGCCAGCGCGATCACGGCGGAAAAGACGGCCTCGCGTGCGGTCTCGTCGGTCACGGCGGGAAGGAAGTCGAGGAGCGCCTCAGCGGCACCGGGCGGTTTGCGGTCGGCCAGTAACCGCGCCGCCGAGGCTACCAGGGCCGGGACGGTGTTCTGGTCGATCTGGCGCAGGCACTCGACAGCGCGACGGCGCACCTCGGCGTCGGGACTCTGCGTTGCCTGGAGAAGTTGTGGGACGGCGCTGGCGCCGCGCTCGACAAGGGTCTTCGCGGCCCGTTCGCGGCTGGCGAAGGATCGCACGCTCAACTGCCGGACCAGAGCGCGCACTGCATCCTGCCCGACCCGCGCGGTGCGCTTGCGGAAGAACGCCAGCAGCGAGGTGCCATCGCTGCGGACGCCTGCGTGCTGCAGGCGCTGCTCGTCGGCGACAAGTCCCCGTGGGGCAGGCTTCCAGCCTGCCGAGGGGTCGGCAGGCTGGAAGCCTGCCCCACGGCCGGGCAGCAAGCAGGAGAGCACGCAGAAGACACAGCACAGTCGGGGCATGCGGATTCTTCCTCCTTGCGCGGGCAGACGCAGGACGGGGAGACCGGGCCTCCCTCTTCAGGATAGTCGGCATGCCGAAAGTTTGCAGCCCCGCGTTGAGCCCGACGCGCCAGCAAGGGTTGACGTGTTCCTCGCTGGCGCGTCGGGCTAAACGCGGGGCGAGGGCTCGCTGGCGAAGGGAGAGCGTTCGGGCGGCGGGACGGCGAGGAAGAACAGGGACAGCGCCGCCACGGCGCTGAGGGTGACCAGCGTGAGCCCGAAGCCAAGGGCCGGTTTGAGCACCCCGCTGGCGATCGGGCCGGCCGCCATGCCGACGGCGTAGGAGAGGTTGAACACGGCGTAGGCGCTGCCGAAGGACCGATCACCCTGGCGCTCGCAGGCGGCGGCAATCTCGGGAAGGGTCGGCGACAGCAGAAAGGCGCAGGCGACGCCGAAGACCAGCAGGGCGACTACCTCACCGCCCCACGACCGCGGCACGGCCAGCAGCGGCAGGGCCACGGTACACGCAGCCAAACCGGCGGCCAGCACTCGCCAGCCGCCCCAGCGGTCCGATGCCCAGCCGGCGAGCGGAGCGGCCAGCCCGTAGAGCAACGCCGCTAGCCCAAGCAGCAGTCCCGTCTGCTCTGGTGTGGCTGCGAGCATCTCCTCGAGGTGGAGGGGGAGGGTCAACTCCAGACTGCTCAGCAGGGCGGAACCCAGCACGACCGCGCTGGCGGGGCGAAGGTAGGCCGCCCATGCCGACAGGGGCCGCCGTCGAGTTCGCGGTGAACCGCGACACAGCCGCGACGGCAACCAGGCCAGCCCGACGACTAGGAGCAGCGTCCAGGCGGACGAGACGAAGAACGGACAGCGCGGTCCGACGCGGGTGAACAGCAGCCCGCCCAGTGGCAACCCGACGAGGGGGCCCAGCGACATGCCGGCCATCGCCGTCCCGAGGGCTCGCCCGCGCTGTCCCGCCGGGAATGCGCTCGCCAGCAGCGCCAGGCCGGCGGTCGACACTGCCCCGCCGGCGGCCCCGTGCAGCGCCCGCGCCGCAAACAACATCACGCGGCCGTTAGCGATCGCGCACAGGAACTGGCTGAGGAAGAGACCCGCCGCCCCGAGGCGCAGGCCGCGCACCGCGCCGAGCCGGTCGCACACCCACGCGCCGAGGGGAACGGTCAGCAGCTGGGCCAGCCCGTAAGTTCCCGACAGCAGTCCCAGCCCGGTCTGGCCAATCCCCCACATCCGGGCGTAGTCCGGCAGGAGGGGGACCACCATGTCGTAACTCATGATGTCGGTGAACAGGATCAGCGTGATCAGCGCCAGGATCGCTGGCGCTGCGCGCCCTCCCTCCTCCGCCCCGCTCGTGCTCATTCCCGTTACCCTGTCACCCTGTCACCCAGTCACCACCGCGGCGGGACACGATAGCGGGTCGCAGGATCAGGGCAAGGCCGCTTCGCGCAGGGCTGCCTTGGGCCGGATCAGTCCCAGCAGGTCGGCGAAGTAATCGCACACGGGGCGGACCGCCGGCGCCTCGCCGAGGTCGGCGCGCAGGCGAGCGTCGTCGAAGACGATGTCGATGTTCAAAAACGGCAGGTAGTAGCGCAGCGAGCGGAACAGGCGGCGCTGCAGCGGCGTGCGGACCGCCTTGCGATGGACCGGAGGCGTCCACTCGGCCGGCGGCACCAGGCGGAGCAACTGGCGGCGGCAGTAGAAGGCATGGAAGACGACCCGGAGTTGGCCGATGGTCACCGCCCCCGACGGGCCGGCCGAGAGGTGGTAGCAGTCGAAGCGGCGCGGGCGGCGCAGCAGGGCCACGGCGGCGTCGGCCACGAAGCCCACGTCGACCAGGTCGAGGCGCGAATCGGGGTCGAGCGGCAAAGCGCGGAAACAGCGCATCAGCGGCACGCACCAAAGGATTTGCTTGGCAAAGCCGGCGTCGGGCAGACCGGCCGACAGGACGATGCTTGGCCGCAGGGTGAGCACCGGCAGTCCGCTCTCGCGCAGCAACGCCTCGGCGACCGCCTTGGAGTGCGTGTAGCCGTTGAAGTGCTGGTTGTCCGGCCGGCAACCATCCTCCTCACGCAGGCAGGCGTGCGGCGTCACGCTGCCGGCATTGGTCGCCGTGCTCAGGTACACGACCAGGGGCCGCCGGGCACAACGACGAGCGAGGTCGATCAGGCCGCGGACTCCCTCGACATTGGTCCGCTCGGTGTTGGAGTCGGCGACAAAGGACGTGTCGGCGGCGCTGTGGACGATGACATCGACGTCGTCCGTGATGCGGGTCAACTCATCGGCAGGAAGGCCCCAGTTGGGGAGCGTGACGTCGCCGCCGATGGCCCGGACGTTGGGCCTGGGCCGGCACCCCCGGCCACTGCGCCGATACCGCGCGGCCAGCCGCTCGGCGGGGCCCTCATCGCCGCGCGCACGGACGAGGCACCAGACACTGCCACGGGTGAAAGCCTCGAGTCGGCGCACAACCTCCCCGCCGATGAATCCTGTGGCGCCCGTGACGAGGACGTTGCTGCCCGGGCCCAGGATGTGATCCATCTGCCTCTCCTTCCGTTCTTCCGTGATCGTTGCCGCCGGTCCGGGTCCTCCAGACCGCCGGGAGTTCCTTCTCCCGGAGAGGCCGGCGTCCCCGCCGGCGCGCAAAGACGCTAGCGGGGCAGTCGAGTGCAGAGTGGAGTGGAATCAGGGAGGGGAGCGGGGCCTGTACTCGCACCCTCAGCCCCCGCACATTTCATACCAGAGATGGTGGTTGTGCCCCGCCCGCCCAACTTTCCGGCGCGAGTATCGATTGGGATGATTGGGCAAATGTCAAGAGCAATTCGAGATTCTCGGAGTGAGCGATCGCTGACCAGGGTGAGCAATCACTCTCCACGATGACCGTTTGGTGTCACTCCTCGGGCCCGCACGATTGGCGTTGCACAAGTCCGCTCGAATCGGGTAAAGGGCTCGCCTGGCGCGGCGTCCGGGGCCGTCCGGAGGGGAGACTGTGCCCGCAGGTGGCGCCCTGCGAGAAAGCCCTTTTGCCGATGAGGTTACTGCTCTTTCGAGCACGCCGGGCTGGCCTCGCCCTGCTGGTGCTGCTGGCCGGCGCGGGGGGACCGCGACTCGTTCGCGGGGCTGCCCCGGCCGGACCGCCGGCTCCGTTCTGCGACATCGCCCTGGTGCTCGATGTCGCCGGGCGGCAGGCCGACGTCCGGCAGCGCGTGACCTGGGTCAACCCCGGCCCGGGAGCGGTCGGCGAGTTGTGCTTCAACGCCCACGCTCACTATCAGCTTCCCCGCTCCGAGTTGCTCCACATCGGCAAGATGCTCGAGCTGGTCCGGGTTGCTCCGTCGGAGGCGATTGACCGCTCCGGTCCGGCGCTGGACATTCTCGGTATTGATCTCTTGTCGGGCCCGGACTGGTCGCGGGTGACGCCGCTGTCGTGGCACTTCGGCGCCGACCAGACGACATTGTCCGTGCCGCTGCCGAGGCCGCTCGCGCCGGGCGAGTCCGTGTCCGTCGACCTCCATCTTCGGCTGCGGCTTCCGGCGCGGCAGGGGCGCTGGGGACAGTGGCGCGGCGTGACCTTCCTGACCGGGTGCCTGCCGTCGCTGGCGCCGCGCGGCCCGGACGGCTGGCGGCCGACGCCGTTCGTTCCCTGGTATCAGGCTCAGTACCAGGAGGCGGCTCTCTACCGTGTCCGGGCGCGCGTCCCCCACGGGCAAGTGTTCGTCTGCACGGGACTGGCGCCGCCGCCCCGGGACGTGGGAGACTGGCAGGAATACGAGCTCGGCCCGTTGCCGGCGCGCGACTTCGCCCTGCTGTGCAGCGACCGCTATCAGGAGTTCACCGATCGCGTGGGGAGCGTGACGGTGCGTTGCGTTGCCTTCCCCGAACACGCTGCCGCCGCCCGGCGGATGCTCTGTGCCGCCCGCCTGGCCCTGGCCAACTCTGCCAGGTGGTTCGGCCCCTATCCGTATCCGGAATTCATCCTCGCCGAGACCTACCTTGGCTGGAACGTTCGCTCCTGTCCCGGCCTGGCGATGATCGACGCGCGGGTGTTCGCGCTGCCTGCCGTCTCGGCCGGCTATGCCGAGTATCTCGTCGTCGAGCAGGTGGCGCAGCAGTGGTGGGGCCACCTCGTTGGCACCAACGAGTACGCCGAGGCGTACCTGTCGGCGGGGCTGTCGTCGCATCTGGCTCACCGCCTGCTCGACAGCGCCCACGGCCGCGACAGCCAATTCTTCCACTACCCGCGCGGCCTCGATTGGCTGCCGAACGTCGGCCGCGACGACTTTCGCTCCAGCCTGCTCGACGAGTACCTTGCTCGTGGCGAGGGCGGGCCGGCGGCGCAGGAGGTGCCACACTTCGAGGAGCCGGCGCGGCTGGCCGCCCTCACCGCCGGCCGCGGCGGCAAGGTGTTCGGCATGATCGAGGCCCAGCTGGGCGAGGACGCGTTCCTGGCCCTGCTCCATGACCTGGCAGGGCGCTGCGCCTTCGGCATCCTCAAGACCGCCGACCTCCGGCACGAGCTGGAGGAGCGGACCGGCCAGTCCTGGGAGGACTTCTTTCGCTCCTGGGTGTACGGCGCGGGGTTGACCGACTGGTGCATCGAAAAGGTGACGCTGGCGCCCCGGAACGACGGGATGTGCCTGGCAACCGTCCTCTTGCGGCAGAAAGGCGAGATCGACGAACCGACCGTCCTGGGGGTGCGGCTGAAGGGGGAGGACGGCTATTCCCTGCGCGTGCCGATCGACCGCGACGCCGGCCTGCTGGAATGGCACGATCCGCCGGCTCGCGTCGAGCCGCTGCCCGATCGGTGCCTGCGGGTAGTGGTACTGTTGCCGGCCCGGCCGGCGCAAATTGCCGTCGACCCTGACAGAGTGCTGCTCGACCGTGACCCGGCGAACAACACCTGGCAGCCGGAAATAAGCTTTCACCTGTCGCCTTTGTACACTTTCCTCGACGAGACGAGCCTGACCTGCGCACACGATCAGTTGAACGTCCTGGCGGGGCTGTGGTACTTCGATCCGAGCTACGGCGACCCGTGGTTCATGCGGGCGACGGTACTGGGACCGCGGCTGGGCCTGTACCAGGCGCACGAGTTCCAGGGGGGCGTCTACACCGGCCTGCGGCCCGATTACCGCGACCTCGCTTACGGCGCCGACCTGACGCTGCCGAACTGGCCCTTCCCCAAGGCGGAGGCCGGCTTCAACATCGAGCGCAGCCTGGCCCGGCTGCGGCCCGGCGGTGCCGACCTGGATCGTGCCGTCCTGTATGGCCGCTACATCTTCGACGAGACAGCGAGTTTTTACCTGCCGCCGATGCAATACCTGGAGGCGTTCGCCGCCAACCAGAACCATTACCTTCCCCTGCCGCGCACCCGGCATGGCCGCGCGCGCCGCTTCGACACCCTGTCAACCGTGGGCGCCCACTATCACCTCGACCTTCTCACGCCCTACTGGGACCCGGAATATGGCGTGAAGCTAGACGGCACCGTCGCCGGCGGGCTGCCGGTGCTGGGTCAGCATTCCGAGACGTTGCAGGGCATCGGGCAGGTGTCCGTCGTGCAGTCGCTGCCGGAGGAACTCGGCTGGTTCGGCCGCACTCGCCTGGCGTTGCGCCTGTACGGGGCGACGGCCCTTCCCGATCATGCCCAGCTGTTCAGCCTGGGGGGCAGCCTGCTGTTCCGCGGTTTCGATCTGCGCGAGCGACAGGGCAGCGACGTCTGGGTGGGCAGCGCGGAGTGGCGGATTCCGTTGCTGGAGGACCTGGACTGCAGCTGTGGAGACGGTGCCGTCGCCCTGCACCGGGTATCGCTGGCGCCGTTCTACGATGCGGGGGCCGCCTACCTGGACCGGCATCCCGTGGGGCCGGTCGCTCACGCGCTCGGCTGCGGGCTGCGCCTGGATGTTTCCTGGCTCGGCTTCCTGGAGCGGACGACCCTGCGTTTCGATTTCGCTCGGACCGTCAACTCCTCGGCGCCGCCCCAGTTTTGGTTCGGCATCCAGCATCCTTTTTGACTGGCCGCTCGGCCTGACAAGGGTTAGGGGGTGATGTGCGACCATAAGTCAGCGGGGACGAACCGCGTCAGATGGGCGGGATTGCCTGTAGCAACGACAACGGGTGTATTCAGGCTGAGCGCCTGAGCCGCCAGGATCACGTCGCCATCGAGGGCGGGGTCGGGCGCCGTCGGCAGACCAGCGCTCCGCGCCTGCGCCCAAAGTTCAGCTGCCAGTCGCATCGCGGCGGTAGTGATGGGAAGGTACTCGAACTGGCTCCCGTAGCCGTCCAGGTTTGTCAGTGCGATTGTACTGCCCAGCCGCATCAGTTCCCGTCGGATTTCATAGTCCGCGATCTCGGGGACGATCACTCGCCGGCCCGCGGCGAGGAGTCCCGTGATCCACTGTCGGCAAGCCAGGACATGCGGCGGGTTGCGCGGATGACACAAGATGCCCAGCGGGGTTGAGTCGAGGACAACGGCAGCACTCACTGCGATTCGCCCCCAGCCGGCTTGGGATCTGGCATCCGGAAACCAGTTAGCTGTCGGCTTTCGTTGAGCCTGTTGACGATGTCATCTGGGTAATCGGGCGACGGGGGAGCCGTTTCCATCACCGCGAACATTTCGTCCAGCGATTTGGCCGCCTTGATCCGCCGCGCGTAGTCTTCCTCCTCCGGAGTCGGCGCACGTAGTGGCGACCCGCCCGGGTTTGCCTTGGCGATCGTCACATCGACGGTCTCGCCCTCAGGAAGGGTGAGCGGCTCAAGCGGGCGAAGAACACCGCCTTCGTAGACGGCTCGGATGGTCAGCGTCATCGAGAATGCCCTCCGCGAGTTCAATCGTCCTCCCTTGTAGCAAACGCTTCGTCGGCACGGGATAGCTGGTCATAGATGGCATCACTGTCCGCGTAACCCATGCCAAACTCTGCAGCGGCGCGTTGCTCCCAGACCTGATCTCCGGTGTCTTCTGGAACGAGGACCAGCACACGCAGGATCTGGCCGCGCGGGATTCGCTCGAGAGCAGCCGCGGGGACGTTCAGCGTCTGATCGGGACGCAGTTCGGATTGGAATTCAACGGCCTTCATGGTGGAGCACCTCCTGGCTTCATTCTATCGCACGCCGAAGAAACCTCCACCCATCCGCGGAGAACACGAAGAACCGTTTTCCTGGAGCGGATAACGCTGCGATTTGATTTTGCCCGGACCGCCAACTCCTCGGCACCGCCGCAGTTCTGGTTCGGCATCCAGCATCCCTTCTGGCGGCTCTTTCTGCCGTGCAGGCTGGCGATGGCACAGATGGCACGCCAGAAGTGCTCGAAGTTGCAGCGGCCGACCAGCTTGCGGGCGTGCCGGAAAACACGCTTGCTAAACGGGGGGAATTTGGTGATTCTGGGCATAGGGTCTTTCCTCCATGCGCCGGCCGTAAGACCGGGCAGTTTTTCCACTGTCATGGAAGGAGAGACCCTTCCTTTAGGCAACCTCATGCTACCCCTGCGGGGGAGCTTTTACAGTTTGAGTAACAGCATGTGGCGGCACCTTTCCAACGTGCCAATTGCCCCGGCCCGTTGGAAACGTGCCTCCACCTTGGTTTCAGCATCCGGAGGTTTCGGGAGATTCTGACAACATGGCCTTCAAGAGGTACGTCGAGACGTTTGATGACGGTCCGGGCGGGTGGGTGCGAGTGGTTGACAATGTCCAGCCGCCTGCTGCGCTGCCTGTCCGGGAGGGGGCACTCTGGTCGTTCGGCCCCTGGTGGGTCGATTACAACCATGCGCCGCCCGGGGCGGGTTACCTGCAATTGCTGATGTGCCTGAACACCAAGGGACCGTTCGGCGAATATCTCCGCGAGGTGGGTGGCGACAACCGGTTCGTGACAGGCGGATTCTCGCGGGACCTCACGGATGCCGTCGTTTCGGTCCGCATCAAAGGGGAACTGGAAGCTGCCGGGACACGTGTGTGTGTGCTGATCCAGGGGGCCCTGGACGGCGTGGTCACGGGCTGGATCCATTCCGGCCAGACGATTGAAGTCCGAACGGATTACTCCGATCAATCGATCCGTTTGTGTCCCGACGAGTCCCAGTGGACCTGCCTCGGCGCACGCCATGATCGGCAGGAGTATTATGGCCGCACTCCGCTGAACCGAATTCTCGCCGACGTGAACGTGAACCTCTATCTCATCCTCTTTCCCGTAACGCCTCGCCCCATGGGAACGCTTGCTGGCGATCCGCACCGGCTCCGGCCGGGAAAGGACTATCCCGTCTGGCCGTCCAGCATCGCCCAGGGCTACGTGGCCGTGGATACGATCCAGATCGCATATCCGTAATCGCCAGGAACAGAGACACGCAAGGGGACATCATGAATCAGGGCTTCGTGATCCGCTGCGTGATGGTCCCGCCAAAACTAAACGAAAAAAAACCCGCTGCCACCAGGAGTAGCAGGCCACCGCCACCCCAGTCGAGAAGGCGGATTGGCGTCCAGCGACGTCTCCTCCGGACCGGAATCGTGGCCGGTAGGAGAGTCAGACGATGGCAAGAAGTTCAAGAAGGTCGTGTCGATCCAGCACGAACCGGACAACCGGCCGGCCTACACACGAACCCTGACGGCGAAGCTGGTTGGCGTGCGTGGCCGGTTCGTGCGGCTGGTGGCGCACACGAATGGGCTATGGCTGTTCGCGGATGAGGTGTTCGTGAACCCCGAGGACATCGACCGGCCGGAATGAGACGCACGGGGACGTCGTGCGAGGCAAGGATGTCTGTTGCTCAGTTGGTCCGTAAAATGATGGAATAGGGAGTGGGGGCGATGATCCCAAGAACGCGCCGGGCAGACCGGGAGTGTTGATGGAGATCACAGACTTCATCGGGGGCAGGGGCGAGGCGATCGCTTTCACCCGGCTGGCCCCTATCTGCCGGGTGGACGCGGATCTGCCGTACTTTTGGCCCCACTACCTCGGCGAGAAGTTCGAGACGCTCGACTTCCTGGTCGAGTTGGTGGACGCGGGCGAGAAGACGCCGTTCTTCTTCGTCCAGGTGAAGAGCACATGCAAGGATTACACGAAGACCCAGATACCCCCGCGCCTGCGGGTCGAGGTGTCGGAGAACGATGTCCGGCGCATGGCCGCCTACCCCGCCCCGACCTACGTCGTTGGCGTGCATGAGGTTGAGGAGCGGGCGTTCCTCTTCTCGGTGCGCGCTGGCATGTGCGAGAAGATCTCGTCCATCACCACCGCGCACGAACTGAACTGCGCGACGCTCAAGCGGCTGTGGGATGAGGTCCGGGCGTTCTGGCAGGGCCGCGACATGACACAGCCGACATCGTCGTTCTCGGACTGAGGTGCAGCCATGACGGAAGAGATGAAAGAGCAATTCCTCGCAGAGTGGGTTCGGGCACATGCCACGGTCATCCTGACCCGGCGGGGGGATCTGACGGTCGTCGAGACCAAGCGGGACACAGGTCTCGACTTCCACGTCCACATCGAGCGCGAGGACAAGCCGATGCGCCTGACGTTCGGCGTCCTCCTCCGTGGGGTTTCGTCTCCCCTGACCGCCGAGAACGCGAACAAGGTCCTCGGCCCGACGATGGGACAGTTCCGGGGGATGAGGAAGTTCACCTACCCCGTTTGTCTTTTCTTCTTCGCGATGCGGGAGGAGCAGGCGTTCTTCTCCTGGCTCGCCGAGCCGGTCGTGACCGGCTCGGCTCCGAAGCTCGTCCATCACGAAAAGGCGAACTGCGTCCCGCTGACAGACGAACTCCTCGACCAAGTCGTCTTACAAATCGTGGCCTGGTACGACGCCGTGGAGGCGGTCCTGCTGCTGGATACGCTCTGGTATCGCTTGTGGCCGCTGGAGGTGGCCTGTCGCACCGGCAAGCCGGTGTTCTGCGCCGCCGCGCTGGAACGCGATGAAGCACATGCCGAGCGCCTCCAGCGACAGGCCGGCCGGCCCTCGCGCCAGACGCGGTGGACCGCGGCGCAGTGGTCGCGGACGTGAATCCAGTCGCGCACCTGCAGACCGTCGCCGTAAACCGGCACGGGCTCGTCGCAAAGCAAGTTGCAGATGAACAGCGGGATTAACTTCTCGGGGAACTGGTAGGGGCCGTAATTGTTGGAGCAGCGGGTGACGAGGGCGGGCAGCCCGAAGGTGTGGGCGTAACTGCGGACGAGCAGGTCGGCCGCGGCTTTGCTCGCGGCATAGGGACTGTTCGGCGCCAGCGGCGTCTCCTCGCGGAAGGCACCGGTCGGACCGAGGCTCCCGTAGACCTCGTCCGTGTTTCCACAGAAGGTCAGGATGCCGCTCCGCTCTGCGATCAGGTTTCGATTGCCCTCGACTTGCAGACACCAGACCATTCCCCGGTACTCTTCGGTGGAGGCGATCCGTTTATTGACCCCAATCCACTCATTGCGGAAATGGACACAATACTGAGGGCGCGTGGGCTTGATGACACGCCCCGTACGGAGTCGTGTCTCGCGGTACGGGAGCTGGGAAAACCGCGGCATGAGACCCAGCTTGATTCCCAACTCGCAAAGCCCCTGAACCAGGGGGAAGGATGACGTAGACACCCTCGGCTGAATCCGAGGACCTGGACGGTAGCCGTCGCTATCGACGATCCCCTCGAGCAATCCCTGGAGGTGCCGGGGGGAGTAGCCCAGCATCCACCCAGGGATGCGCTTGTTCTCCGCCCCCTGGCCGAATTGCTCGAAAAACCGCGACCACTCTTGGGAAGAGAAGTAGATGTGCTCTCCGGAGCGCCCCCGGTGCGCTTTCCAGGGGATGCCGAGGCGAGTGAGGCTCTCCTCCAGCCGTGACCGGGCTTTGTCCTGCTCGGGGATGTCGAAGAAGATCCGATAAGAGGTACAGTCACAGGTGATCGCGTCACCAAACCGGCCGGAGATGAAGCGCCCGTTGTTCCCACGGGCCCGTCTCAGGTATTCTGGCCGGGAAAGACCGGTCTTGTTCGGCCGCTTCGCGACCTGTGTTGCCAGGAAACCGTCGCCGATGAAAGCCCCCGCGACGTAGAACAGGTTTTCCGTGTCCACCGGGCCAATGCCCTCGACGGGCGTAGTGTCCTCATCGACGCCGAACCATTTCCCGCGCGGCAGGGAAGGGCCGCTTGCTTTCGCAACCGCGCGGGCTTCTGCCTCGTAGATCCTCTCCGGACGACGCCCCCGAGGGTAGACGTAGAGCATCCGGTGGTTCGGGGTGACTTTGAGGTCGATCCGGTTGCTCTTGAACACGATCATTGGGCCAGAGTAGTCCTGGACGATCACCCGTAATATCTGCCTCGGCTCGACCTGTCCGGTTTCCGAGTTGAGGGAAAGAACCTCCTCTCCGACGCGGACTTCCCAGTAGTGCTTGAGCCCTTCCCGGGTGAGCACCCGGGTCCTCTCGTCATAACAGGAAACCTGCACGTAGCGTTCGACCTTGAACTCGCGGGCGGCGTCAAGCAGCACCTGCGTGCCGAGCACGTTCGTGCGAACGAAGGGCGTGGCGTCGTGGATGCTGCGGTCGACGTGGCTCTCCGCGGCGAAGTGGAGGATCGAGCCGACGCCCGAGCCGACAACGGCCCGCACCGCGTCGCGATCGGCGACGTCGCCCTTGACGAAGCGATAGCGCGGATGGTTCGCCAGGTCCGCCAGGTTGGCCAGGTTGCCGGCGTAGCTGAGGCAATCGAAGTTGACAACGGAAACGTCGCGTTCCGTGTCGAGGAGGTAGCGGACGAAGTTGCTGCCGATGAAGCCGCAGCCGCCGGTCACCAGAACCGTTTCCATGAACGCCCTTTCCTTCGCGCGGCCCTGTCACAGACGACCATTCTCGAACGATACCCCGCGGCCGCGGGGGAAGTCAAGGAAAGGACGCGCCGCCTCGGGGACGTCAACAACCCAGAATCTCCCGCTTGCGGCTTAGCGTTCGCTCCGTCTGACAGGTGATATGTCCTCAAACCGACGCGACGAAGAATGTGATTTCAGGCGGCCTGGCGGCGGGCGGCGGCCTCCGCGAAGACGGCGAGCATCTGGCGGTAGTGATGCTCGAACGTCCATTGCGAGGCAGTGCGCCGCGCCGCTTGCGAACACGCCGCACGGCGAGACGGGTCGAGCAACTGCGTCAGGCACTCGGCGAGGCGGGCATGGTCATGCGGGTCGTCGATGACGAAGCCCTCACGCGGGGGGTTCATCAGTTCGCTGGCACCGTTGTACCGCGTCGTGATGACCGGCAGCCCGCAGGCCATCGCTTCGGGCACGACGTGCGAGC
>JACOUH010000150.1 GCA_016177925.1 Planctomycetota bacterium
CATTGGTCTGGTGGTCGTAGAGGAACGTGCTGTCGCACAGCATGCGCATGTTAGCGATGCAGCAGAGGATGCGGCGACGGTCGACCTCGGTCAAATACTTCTTTTGCAGCAGACGGGCGAGGGTGGTCTGCTGCTCGCCATAGGGGACTCGCTGGGCGTCGCTCATTTCGACGTAGACAGTGCTGTCGGTGCGGCTGGGCAACTGGGTGAGTACCTCTTGCCGGGTCCGCCGCAAGAGGATCGGTTGCAGTTTCTCGCGGACCTTGTCGAGGTTGCGGTAGCCCAGCAGCTTGCCGCCCTCGTCGAGGACGCGGTGATCGTGCAGGAACTGGAAGGCCGGGCCGAGCTGGCGGTCGTCGACGAAGGAGACGATGCTGTACAGCTCCTCGAGCTTGTTTTCCAGTGGCGTGCCGGTCAGCACGATCGCAAAGGGGCTGCGCAACTTCTTGACCGCCTGCGAGATCTTCGACTCCCAGTTCTTGATGCGCTGTGCCTCGTCCAGGACGATCAGGTCGGGCTTCCAGGCATTGAGCAGGTCGAGGTCGCGCAGCACCAGCTCGTAGTTGACCAGCCGATAGAAGGTCGGCCGGGCGTACATCTCCTTGCGGGCCTGGTTGCTGCCATCAACAACCTGAACGGGCCGATTGGAGAATTTTTCGATCTCCGATTGCCACTGGTACTTGACCGACGCCGGCGCCACCACCAGCACGCGCTCGATGCCACGCTCGCGGGCCATCAGTTCGGCGGCGGCGAGCGTCTGCACCGTCTTGCCCAGGCCCATGTCGTCGCCAAGGATGGTTCGGCCACGGTGGGCGGCGAACAGGACGCCGCGTAGCTGGTAGGGATAGAGCGGCACGCGAAGCAGGTCTAGGGGCAATTCGCCGCGGTCGAGCTGGGCGACGCGCTCCTGCTCGCGGCGCAGCATCTCGCGCTTTTCGATCTCGCGCTCCATGAAGTCGCGCGCATCGGAGAAGAGGGTGACTTGCTCGGGCACCTGCTCCAGGGCGACCAGCAGGTCGTCGTAGCGGCCGGCGCCCTTCCACAAGCCCTTGTCGTCGAAGAAGTTGGCAGCGAGCTGGGTCAGACAGTCGGAGTGGCGCGGGGGTAGGTGCAGGCCGACCTTGAGCTGCTCGCCGTAGTGGAGGAAGACCTCGGGCCGTGCGACGGTCGCCTTGCGGTGCTGCAACTGCACCGGGGTCTCCTCGCGCAGGTCGGCAAGGACGGCTTCGATGTGCTTGCAGGTGCCGAGCGTGTTGGTGCGGAAGTCGGGGCAGGTACAGGTGTTGTCGCCGACCTCGAAGCCACGGATGGTGACCTGGTACTCGCCGCGACTGCGCGGGTTGACCACCTTGTACTCGCCAAAGACGCGGCCCTTGCCGAGCTTGTCGATCTGGAACTGCCCCTCGGCAGCGCGTTTGCGCCGGATGTCGATCTGCTCTTCTCGCAGCACCAGCCGTCCTCCCAGAACCCGCAGGCGATCAGCGTGTCCGAGCGGTATTCTTCCATGTTACCAGAACGGTCGCGACGATTCCTGCCCGGTTCGGGGGATGGCGAACGGCCGGCGTGAGCCGGCTGGTGCGCCGCCAAATCGGCGGCATGGTGGCGCACCAGCCGGCTCACGCCGGCCGTTCGCCGGGGTAGTTCGGGGCGGCTTGCCGCAGGGCCGTCAGCCAGCGCGCCACGGCCATCAGCAGCAGCGTCCCGACGCAGGCGATCACGAACACCGTGAAGGCGATGTTCAGCGTCCCGGCCAGCACCTTGCCATCGCGAATCATCTGCGGAAAGCGATAGCTCACCAGCTGCACACCCGCCGTCATCGTCGTGCTGATGACCCACAGCATCGGCAGCAGCGTCACCCAGGCGTAACGCTGCCGGCCGCTGTTGATCAGCAGCGTCGTCACGAGCGCCAACGCGATCACCGCCAGCAACTGGTTGGCGATGCCGAACATCGGCCAGATCGTGTCGATCGACCCCGTGGCGATCAGCGCTCCCCAGCCCCCCGTCACCACCAGCGTCGACACGATCGCACCCGGCAGCCAGTCGGTCTTCGCGTACTTGCGGTTAACTTTGCCCGCTGCTTCCTGTAAGAGGAAGCGGGCGATGCGCGTGCCGGCGTCGATGGTGGTCAGGATGAACAGCGCCTCGAACATGATGGCGAAGTGATACCAGTATTGCATCACCTCCTCGATGGCGAGGCCGGTCCAGCGCAGGGCGTCCGTGAAGATTAGCGCCATGCCGACCGCCAGCGTGACGGCCCCGCCGGTCCGGCCGCGGAGTTGCTCGCCGCCGACGAGCCGCTCCACCTCGGCCAGGTCGTGCTCGACCGGCAGCTGGTGCGGCTCGCGCACGCCGACCTTGTGCAGCGGGTCGGAGCCTCCCTGCTGTTTTAATTCGTCGTAGAGTTTGTTGAGCTTCGGCTGATATTTGGCGACCTCGGCCAGGTCGGTGTTGATGTCGAAGTAGAGCTTGGGATCGAGCGAGGCGGCCGCCACCAGGGCGACGACGCCGACCAGGCTCTCCATCAGCATGGCCCCGTAGCCGATGGGGCGAATGTCGCTCTCCTTGTTGATCATCTTCGGCGTCGTGCCTGACGACACCAGGGAATGGAAGCCCGACACCGCTCCGCACATGATGCAGATGAAGACAAACGGGAACAGGTCGCCCTTGAACGTCGGCCCGTCTCCCTTGAACACCTTGTCCAAGGGCGGCGCCTTCAGGGTCGGGTTGGCGATGATGACGCCGACCACGAGCAGGGCAATGGTGCCGATCTTCAAAAAGCTCGATAGGTAGTCGCGCGGGCAGAGCAGCAGCCAGACCGGCAGCACCGACGCGAAGAAGCCGTAGGCCACCAGGGCCAGGATGGTCTGCTGGCGTGTCAGCGAGAAGAACGGCTCCAGTGGCGAGCCGGGGATCAACCGGCCGAAGACCGTCGCCGCCACCACCGCGACCGCGCCGATCAGCGACGCCTCGACGACGTGTCCCTTGCGGATTCTGTACATATACAGACCGACGAACAGCGCGATCGGGATGGTGCAGGCAATGGTGAACGTGCCCCAGGAACTCCCCTTGACGATCTGCTTGCACCTGGCCGGCAGGGTGACGCCGCGCCAGCCGTCGGCGTGGACGCGGACCTCCAGCGGCGTCTCGGCCGGCACCTGGACCAGGAAGTCCTCGGAGCGCTCGGTGAACTTTTTGGCGTCGGGATAGCGGACCTGGCACTTCGGCGGGAAGTGGTAGACGACGTGTTCCCCGGTCGAGCGTTCCTCGTCCTCTTGGGGATTCTGGCCGTCGGGCAGGCGGACCTGCATCCCCGCGGTAAGCTTGACCTCCTCGCCCCCCAGTGCCTTGACGACGACGATGCCAAGCCCGGCCAGGGCAATGAGGACGATGAACAGGATGGCCGCCGAAACGACGAGGTTGGCCCACGGCCCCAGCTCGGCGCGGGCGATCTCGGCCAGGGACTTCCCCTGGCGCCGCACCGACGCGGCCAGCACGAGCATGTCCTGCACTGCCCCGGCGAGGCAAACGCCGATCAACAGCCACAACAGGCCCGGCATGTAGCCGAACTGGATGGCAAGGACCGGCCCGATCAGCGGGCCGGCGCCGGAGATGGCGGCGAAGTGATGGCCGAACAGCACCCAGCGGCCAGTCGGGTCGTAGTTCTGGCCGTCGCGCAGCGTGTGGGCCGGGGTCGGCCGCGCATCGTCCAGCCGGGCGACCTTGTGGGCGAGGAAGGCGCTGTAGTAACGGTAAGCGATCACCAGGACGCACAAGACGCCGAGCATGACCGGCATCGCCCGGAAGCGGCCCGAGTGCTCCTCGAAGAAGATCCCCGCCCACAGTGCTGGCGCCATGCCCTGCCTCCCGGTCTTCGTGGGGCAGGTTTCTAACCTGCCTATCTTCACCCAGGCAGGTTAGAAACCTGCCCCACGAAGACCACGGCCAGAACCGTCTCGAAACGAAACCAGCCCGACGCGCCAGCGAGGGCGTCCCCACTGGCGCGTCGGGCCAGTCAATCACTGCCCCTGTCCGCCTTGCTGGTCAATGACCGCTGCCCACCGCCCCGGCCTCCCTCCTCTTGACCGCGCCATCGCCAGTGCCCGTTTCGCCGCCGGTCCGGGTCGGCTCCTCTTTCGGAATCCGCATGGCGTAGAACGAACGCCACACGAACACGAGCGCGATCGCCAGCATGAAGACGCCGATGATGCCGGTGTAGTCCGTACCGTGGCCCGCGCTGGCCGCCTTCTTGATCTCCACCGCGATCTCCACGGCGAGCAGACCGAACAGCGTTGAGAACTTGATGATCGGGTTCAGCGCCACCGAGGTCGTGTCCTTGAACGGGTCGCCGACGGTGTCGCCGATGACGGTCGCCGCGTGGACCGGCGTGTTCTTCTCCTTGTAGTCGACCTCGACGAGCTTCTTGGCGTTGTCCCAGGCGCCGCCGGCGTTGGCCATGTAGATCGCCTGGAACAGGCCGAAAATCGCGATCGAGATCAGGTAGGCCACGAAGAAGTTCGGGTTGAACAACGCGAACGCCAGCGTGATGGTCATCAGGGCGATGAAGATGTTCCACATGCCGGTTTGGGCGTACTGCGTGCAGATGCGGACGACGGTCTTGGAGTCCTCGATGTCGGCCGCCTTCTTATCGAGGTTCATGTTTCGCTTGATGAACTCGACGGCCCGGTACGCACCGGTGGTCACGGCCTGCATCGACGCTCCAGCAAACCAGAAGACCACCGCCCCACCGCAGATGAAGCCGAGCAGCACCGGGGCATCCGTCAGGCTCAGGTGCAGCATCTTCGCCTTGGCCAACAGCAGGATGATCGAGAAGATCATGGTCGTGGCGCCCACGACCGCCGTACCGATCAGCACCGGCTTGGCGGTCGCCTTGAAGGTATTGCCGGCCGAGTCGTTGGACTCCAGGTAGTGCTTGCCGCGCTCGAAGTCCGGATCGAAGCCGAAGTCACGCTGGATCTCCTCCTTGATGCCCGGGATGTGCTCGGTCTGGGCCAGCTCGAAAACCGACTGGGCGTTGTCGGTCACCGGGCCGTAGCTGTCGACGGCGATGTTGACCGGCCCCATGCACAAGAAGCCGAACGCCACCAGTCCGAACGCGAAGATGGAACCGACGCCCACCAGCTTGGTCGGGTTGTCCGGGTCGAGGTTCACCTTCATGACCTCATCGAGCCCTTGCAGACTGACGAAGTAGGCACCCGCCATCAGGCCGGCGATCAGCATGCCCTTCCAGAAGGCGCTGAAGTTGCCCGCCACGATGCCGGACAGGATCGTCAGCGACGCGCCGCCCTCGCGGGAGGCGGTGACGATCTCATGCACGTGCTTGGAGTGGGAGCTGGTGAAGATCTTGGTGAACTCGGGGATCAACACGGCGGCCAGCGTGCCGCAGCTGATGATGGTGGCCAGCTGCCACCACAGGTTGGGCAACGGCTGGCCCCCCACGGCCAGGTCGCTGATGAGCAGCCAGCTCATGAAGAACGACGTGCTGATGCACAGGATCGACGCGATCCAGATGAGGCGGGTCAGCGGCTCCTCAAAGTTGAACTCCCGGAGGCCCTTGTATTTCCTCTCCGAGATCGCCTGGTTGATGAAGTAGGAAACGCCGGACATGAAGTCCATAAGGAAGCGCATGGCGAAGATCCAGACGATGAGCTTCGCCTGGATGTCCGGGTTACGCACCGCCAGGGTGATGAAGGCGATGAGGGCGACGCCGGTCACGCCGTAGGTTTCGAAGCCGTCGGCGGTGGGGCCGACCGAGTCGCCGGCGTTGTCGCCGGTGCAGTCGGCGATGACGCCGGGGTTGCGCGGATCGTCTTCCTTCACCTTGAAGACGATCTTCATCAGGTCGGAGCCGATGTCGGCGATCTTGGTGAAGATCCCGCCCGCGATGCGCAGGGCACTGGCGCCAAGGGACTCGCCGATGGCGAAGCCGAGGAAGCAGAAGCCGACGATCTCGCGTGGCGGGACCAGCAGGATGAACACCATCATGACCAGTTCCAGCGAGATCAGGAACAGGCCGACCGACATGCCCGCCCGCAGAGGGATGTTGACGACGTCCCACGGCTCGCCGCGAAGCGAGGCGAAGGCGGTGCGGCAGTTGGCGTAGGTGTTCACGCGGATGCCGTACCACGCGACCGCGTAGGAACCGCCCATGCCAACGACAGAGAAGAGAAGAACCAGCACCACCGTGACGCCGGGGGGAATGGTGTGCTCGCCCTCCCCCGAGGAGTAGAGCAGGTAAAACGTGATGGCGGACGCGATCAGAACAAACAGCATCAGCAGGAACTTGCCCTGCTGAATGAGGTAGGTCTTGCAGGTCTGGTAGATGGTCTCGGCGACGTTCAACATCGACCGGTGTGCGGTGAGCTTGTGGATCTGCGTCCGCAGGTACAGGCTGAAGCCGAGGGTCCCGCAGATGACGGCGGACCCCACGAGGAGGAGGAGCCCGGCGCTAATCGTCTGCCCCAAGATCGTGAACGACCCGTGCTCCCAGAGGTTCGGGATGGCCAGGTCGGCCTCGCTGGCGTGGGCCGGGGTGCCCGCCAGCAACAACACGACAACGGAGAGGACTGTCAGCAAGAGCCAGCGACGTCCTGCCGGCCCGACCGTGGGATTGTGTGTGGGTATCACTGCCATCTTTCCTGAAGGAGAAATAAGTTGCCTCCGGCGAGCGGGGGGTGTGAACCCCCCGGTATTTTCCCGGCGAGCGAGGGCTGGGGGCACCCGCGCCAGCGGGTCCGCCCCCGGTGCGTCGATGTACCGGGGGGTTCACACCCCCCGCTCGCCTTCCGCCCACTGCTGACGGCCCAGGCGGCTGAAGCGCACGCCGAAGGAAAAGTATATGCACAGGCCGACCGCGAGCCAGCCTACCAGCCGTAGCCACGTCGCCAGCGGCAAGAAAAGCATCATGGTTACGTTGATGAAGATGCCGAGCGGCGCCACGACGAACAGCGCTGGGCAGCGGAACGGCCGCTGCGCATCGGGCCGCCGGATGCGCAGCAGCATCACCGCGATGCAGACGATGACGAACGCAAACAGCGTGCCGATGTTGACCATCTTCTCCAGGTCCTGGATCGGCGTGAAAGCAGCGACGACGGCGATGATCCCGCCCGTCACCATCGTCGAGACGTGCGGCGTCTTGAACTTCTCGTGGACGGCGCCGAAGATGCGCTCCGGCAGCAGCCCGTCGCGGGCCATCGCCAGAAAGATGCGGGCCTGGCTGAGGAAGGTGATCAGCAGCACGCTCGTCATGCCGGCCAGTCCGCCCGCGGCGATCAGGGCCGCCGACGCCTTGAGGGCGCCGCTGTTCTCGACCTTGGCCTTCTCGTCGAAGGCGGTCGCGATGGCCGCCTTGGTGTCAATGGTCGGGTACGGCTCCATGCCCGTGATGACCGCTGATACCGCAATGTAGAGGATCGTGCAGACGAACAGCGAGGCGAGGATGCCGATGGGCACGTCGCGCTGCGGCCGGACCGCCTCCTCGGCGTGTGTCGAGATCGCGTCGAATCCGATGAAGGCGAAGAAGACGATGGCGGCGCCCAGCATGATGCCGGACAGGCCATAGGGTGCGAAGTTGGACCGCGTCTTGTCGTCGACCTCGCGCAGGCTCTTGTTCAGCCCCACCAGGCCGAGGAGGCCCCACGACTCGGTCTCCTTGCCTGTCGCCTGCTCCTTCGCGTCGGCCAGGATCTTGTTGACCGCGTCCTTGTCCTTTGGCTCCTTGGGCAGGTTGTCGGCGTACTTGTTCTCGATGTTCCGCAGGCGCTCCACGACCTTCGGCGCCAGCCGGTCTTTCGCTTGCAGCTCCGCGCGGACCTCCTTCACCCGCTCGGTCTGGTAGACCGCCATGGCGTACTTTTGCAACTCCTCGGCACGGTCATCGGCCTCCTTGCCCTTCAATCCTTCCACATTCTTGACGTAGTCCTCGGCAGCGCCGTCGATCAGGGCCTCCGCCGGCAACTTCCGCTCCTCGACAGGGACGTCGACCCAGTTGTCCTTGTTGATGTAGCCGATCCCCAGCGCAACGACGAATAACACCACGCCGACCTTGATGAGCACCAGCACGGTGTTCGACGCGGCGCTCTCGCGGATGCCGATGACGAGCACGGTGGTCACCAGGGGCAGGACCGCCACGGCGGGTAAGTTGAACCACCGATGATCCAGGCGAGCAGTTCGCCCAGGGTGGCGTAGGCGTAGGTGTAGGCGCTGCCCGCGACCGGCGCCATCGACGCAAACTCCGCGTAGCAGAAGGCGGCCAGGGCACAGCCGACGCCAGCGACGGCGAACGACACCAGGATCGCCGGGCCGGCCGTCTCGGCGGCAACGCGGCCGGTCATGACGAAGATGCCCGCGCCGATGATGGCGCCGACGCCCAGCGACGTCAGCGCCAGCGGGCCGAGAACGCGCCGTAGCCGGTGGTCGCCCGCCATCTCAGCGAGCAGGGTTTCCAGCGACTTCTTGGCGAACAGCTGCTTCCAGAGCATGACGACTTCCCTGTGACCCCATGCAGCAGTCCCTCCCCGGCCCGCGAACGCGGAGACGGGACGCCGGACGTGATGCAGCCTTCTATAGGGAAAAAGCGCGTCTCCGATTAGGGGAGCAGTCTGTCTAGAGCGTTTTGCAGTCGGCCGTAGCACAGGCGTCTCGCCTGTGCCGTAGCATAGGCGTCTCGCCTGTGCCGAACCGCGACAGCGCACAGGCGAGACGCCTGTGCTACGAGCAAATGCAAACCGCTCTAGGGCCGACGGGGAAGCAGGTTCTGGTGCCTGATTGAAAGACCGGGACAGTGACGGCCGTGCCGGAATTCACTCTCGGGAAAGGACCTCATCGAGGTTGAGGATCAGTCCCATGACGGTCGTGTACGCCGCCAGTTCGCCGACGTCGAGGCGCGAGTCGGGCTTCGACTCGCCCTGTCGCACCAGCTCCGTCGCCGCGGCGCGATCCTGGCGGTAGTGGGCTCGGTGGTAGTCGAGGCCGGCGCGCAGCACGGCCAACTCCGCAGGACGCGGTGGTCGCGACGTCGCCACCCGGAACGCCCACGCCAGACGTTCGCCTGGCGTCGCGCCCCCCTCACGCAGGATGCGCTCCGCCAGCGACCGCGACGCCTCGACAAAGGTCACATCGTTCATGAGCGTCAGCGCTTGCAGCGGCGTGTTGGTGCGCGAGCGATTGACCGTGCAGGCCTCCCGCGCCGTGGCGTCAAACGTCATCATCGAGGGCGGCGCCACCGTCCGCTTCCAGAAGGTGTACAGACTTCGGCGATACAGACTCTCTCCTTGATCCTGTTTGTAGGGGATGCTGGCCAGTTCCTCCCATAGTCCCTTCGGCTGGTACGGCTTGACCGACGGCCCGCCGACGCGCTCGGCGAGCAGCCCGCTGACGAAGAGGGCCTGATCGCGGAGCATCTCCGCTGACAGCCGCAGCCGCGGCCCACGCGCCAGCAGCCGGTTGCTCGGGTCGCGCCGGATCAGCTCGGCGCTGACCCGCGCCGACTGCCGATAGGTGGCGCTAGTGACGATCAACCGGTGCATCGCCTTGACGTCCCAGCCCACTCTCACAAACTCCGTCGCCAGCCAGTCGAGCAGTTCGGGGTGGCTGGGCGACTCGCCCTGTAGGCCGAAGTCCTCTGCCGTCTTGACCAGCCCGGTGCCGAAGAACATCTGCCAGTAGCGGTTGACGACCACCCGGCCCGTCAGGGGGTTCGCGCCGTTGACCAGCCAGCGGGCCAGGGCGAGCCGATCGGGCCGGACCGGCGGGCTAACGCCTCGCCGCTCCAGCAAGGGCGGCAGGATGGCGGGAACGTTCGGCGTCACCTTCTCTCCCGGTCGGTCGTACTGACCGCGGATCAGCAGGTGGGCGTCGCGCGGTTTCGGCAGTTCGACCATGACCATCGTGGTCGGGAAGCTCTCGAACAGACGAGCCCTCTCCTCACGCAAGGCCAGCACTTTCCACCAGGCCTCGCGCAGGTGCTGCCGTGCGGGGTGGTCGAGATAGCAGGCCCGCAGCTTCCGTGCCTGCGGCGGGGTTCTCTTCGCCGGGGCGATGGCAAGGATGTCGGCGATGGCGTCGGGCGTGGCAACCAGCTCCGCCTCGTCCGCCGAGAGGCAACGATCCCAGACGCGGACATCGGCGAGGGCGCCGCGGAAGCGGTTCGCCGGCCCTCCACCCCCGCCGATCCGCAGCGGCTCTTTCGTGTCGAAGGTCTGGTTGAGGTCGTCAAGGTTTACCTTCAGCTGCTCGGGCCGGCCGTCGACGTAGAGGCGGACACCGGAGGCGACGCGCGAGCCGTCGTAGGTGGCGACGACGTGGTGCCAGCGGCCCGGCTGCAGGCGGCGCAGCGTCTCGACGCGCAGGGCATCGTCCAGCCAGCGCTGGACCAGGTTGAGCTGGAGCCTGCCCCCGGCAAGCTGGAGGGCGTAGCCATGACCGCGGTCGCTGTCCTCGGCGCGCGAGACGATGACGCCCTCACCGCCGCGCGGCTGAATCCATGCCGACAGAGAGAATTTGTCGTAGAAACCGAAGTTGCCGACGTCGCCCGCATTCACGAAGCGCTTGCCGTCGAAGTCGGCGGCCCGGCCAACGCGGCCCGGGACGAAGCAGGCCGCGCCGCCCTCAACCTTCCCCGGTCGTCCGTGTCCTGTTGCGTCGGTCATATCGCCGTCGAGCGGGTAACGGGCAAGGAGCCCCTTCGAGAAGGTCCAGCGCACGGCCGGCGAGGACGGCAACCCCTTCTCCCACTCCGACTGGGCACGATCGGTCTCCGCCCGTAGCCCTTCCCACGCCTGCTCCGCTGACCGCAGCCGGTCGTCAAGGTGTCGCAGTTGTTCTTGCTGGGCTCGCGTGGGCGACTTGATCATCGGCGGCGAGTTGCCGTACTTGATCGCCTTGCCGCGCTCCGGGACGTTGTTGAAGAACGCGAAGAGCTGATAATACTCTTTCTGAGTAAACGGGTCGTACTTGTGGCTATGACAGCGGGCGCAGCCCAGCGTCACGCCGAGCCAGACCGTTGCCGTCGTATCGACACGGTCGACGACGTACTCGACAGCGTACTCCTCGGGGATGATGCCGCCCTCGGCGTTGCCGCGGTGATTGCGATTGAAGCCGGTGGCAATCCGTTGTTCGAGCGTGGGCCGGGGCAGCAAATCGCCGGCGAGCTGTTCGATCGTAAACTGATCGAACGGCATGTTGGCGTTAAATGCATCGAGGACCCAGTCGCGCCAGCGCCACATGATTCGCTCGCCGTCGCTCTGATAGCCGTTGGAGTCGGCGTAGCGGGCCGCGTCGAGCCAGAGCACCGCCATGCGTTCGCCATAGCGCGGCGAGGCGAGCAGCCGGTCGACGACCTTCTCATAAGCCCCCGGTGAGCGGTCGGCGAGGAAGGCGTCGACCTCGGCGGGCGTCGGCGGCAGGCCCGTCAGGTCGAGCGTGACGCGGCGAATCAGCGTCGCCCGGTCCGCCTCGGGTGACGGCGACAGTCCCTCCCGCTCCAGCCGCTCGAGGACCCAGGCATCGATACCGTTGCGTCCCCAGGTAGTGTTCCTCACCTTCGCCAGCGGCTCCCGGCGTGGCGGCAGGAACGCCCAGTGTTTCTGCCACTTCGCGCCCTGTTCGATCCAGTGGCGGATCAGCTCGATCTGTTTCGTTGTGAGTTTGCGACCGGAGCGGGCTGGCGGCATGCGCTCGGACGGCAGGGCGGCGGTGATGCGCTGGTAGAGTTCCGACTGTTCGGGCTTGCCGGGGACGAGGGGTCGATAGCCGCCCCGGTCGGCGAAGGCGCCGTCCTCGGTGTCCAGGCGGAGGTCGGCCTTGCGCTTGGCCTTGTCGGGGCCGTGACAGGCGAAGCAGGTGTCCGAGAGGATCGGCCGGATGTCGCGGTTGAACTCGACCTGTGGACGAGTCGGGGCGTCGGCGCGCGAAAGCGTCGGCGCTGCGACAAGAGTCGCCACGAGCAGGGCCGGCAATGAAAAGGCCCTGAACACCACGCCGGTGATGGAGTGCGTCATGCCCCGATCCTGTGCGGTTCGGTGGAGAAGGTCCTGGGAAGGTCGCACGTTTCAGGCGAGGAAGTCCTTACTTCCTTGATTGTAAGGATGCCGTTCCGCTGTTCAAGCAAGAAAGGGGGTGTGGAAGGCGAACCACCGGGGCCAACGGGCGGAGGTGGCGGGCTCAATCCAGGTCGGGAACGACCTCGCGGCCGGCACGGCTGGCGAGGCCTGGGAGGATTCTTGCCGCCGAATAGTCGAGGAAATGGGTCGAACCGTCGGCAAAGAGGAAGTGAGCGCCGCCGCGGTGGAGGCTCCAGAAGTGAAACATGTCGCACTGGTTGCCAATGCTGCCCGGCCCGAAACGGTAGACCCCGGGAGCACAGGAGCCCGTCGTCACCAGCAGCAGATTCGGCTCTTCCACGCCCAGGACCATGTCCGCCGAGCCCGTGAAGCGCTGGCCGGCGCCGGCGTACCACCAGCCGAACTGGAAGTCGGTGCTGGGAGGTCGCTCGCCGATCAACAGCGTCTGGCTGCGCCCGTCCGTGATGTCCGTCAGGCGTATCCGTGAATCGCGGAACAGGACGCCGTCGAGGGTGTTGACATCCCGGCCCTCGACGCCGAGGTAGCTCGTCAGGGCGACCTGGAGCTGCTCGCGCTGGGCGGTCTGCACGTTGTCGACGCGGGGATCGGCGGGGCAGGTGAAAACAGGAACCACGGTCGACAGGCCGATGTGCGGCGGGTTGCGCAGCGCGTCGCGATTTTCCCGGTAGGCCTTCTGGGTGTCGTCCCAGAGGGACTGCTGGTCGACGTAGGGCAGCAACTGGGTGTGCCAGCTCATCAGCCGGTACGGGTCGCGGCCGCCCTGGTAGCGCATCCCCACGGGGAAGCTGCCCTTGGTGTCGTGGTAGTGGTGGGCGGCGAGGCCAATCTGGTGCAGGTTGTTGGCGCACTTGAGGCGGAAGGCCGCGTCACGGACCTGATGCACGGCAGGAAGGGTCAGGCCCAGCAGGACCCCGATGATGGCGATGACCACCAGCAACTCGATCAGGGTAAAGCCACGGCAGCGAGACCGGCGCGAGTGCGTCATGGCGGCACCTCCGAATCACTCCGATTTTTTGGTATCCCTTGGGACGTTCAAGTCCGGCGGGTTGCGGCCGGAGATGGACAGCTCGATGATCTCCAGGGTGCCGGGGGCTGACTCGTAGTAAACCGGGACGCTCACGGAGAACGCATCCCGTCCGAAGAGCTTGACCCCGCAGCCAACCACAAGCTGCCGGCTCTCGCCCGGGGGGATGACCATCGGAACTCCCTCAATCCGCACCGGACACACGTTTTCAGTGCAGAAATCGCCGGCGCCGACCACGCGGGTCGGCCGGGAACCGGGGTTGCGCAGAGTGAAGGTGGCGTACAGCATTCCGCTCTTGATCGGGGGCGGGACCACGTAGTCCGGGTTGTCGACGATGAGTTCGCTGCGCTCGGAGGAAGAAGGCGTGTCCGGGATGGACCGCGATTCCCAATAGGCGTACCCCGCCCAGGCGAGCCCAACCAGTCCCAGGAGCATCAGGGCCCCGCTCACCCAGCGGCCGAGCCGAGCCGGGGCGCCAGTGTCCGTGTGCGAATCGACCATGCCAGTCCCTCACTTGAGAACAGCGGTCCGGGCCCCAGCGGGTTGTGCGGCGGCCCGACGACGGGCGGCCCTGCGGAACAGGAAGCCCACTCCCAGCACCGCCACAGCTGCCAGGCCGAACCAGAGCCAGGCACGGGAGCGCCGCGGCAGTTCCATCCCGACCGGCTCCGGCAGGCCGTAGGCGGTCAACGTGAACTCTTCGTCCTCCGGCTCCGGCGACTCGCGGAGGTCAAACTCGAAGAGGAATTCCCACCCGCGAACGTTCAATTCCGGATTTCGCTTGGCTTGAGTAACGATCCGGGTCAGGATCGGAAAGCGGTCGGTCCCTTCGCGATACTCGTAGATATACTTGACGGGTCGTCGGAAAGGGCCGCTATTGTCGGGCTTCATCCACTCTTCCACGATCTCGGACTCCGCCAGGCACCAGGAATGGTCCGGATCGAGCAACAGCGAGCCGCTCTGAACGGGGTCAAACGGGGGGTACTTCTTGGGGAACTTGCTCCGCTCGGAGGGAGTCACCCACGGGTGCGCGTTATCGAAGTCGATGCGGACGAGCTCGCGGCCGTCCCGAGTGACAGCGCTGGCGCGGAGCACCTTGAACGTCGGCCGGCGGATCAGGTAAGCTAACGTATGCCTCTCCGCGACGAAGTGCCCCGAGATTTGCTCGCGGATCAGTTCTCTGAGGGACAGGCCACCGAGGCTGACCGTGGAGCCATCAAGGACCTTGAGGTCGAGCTTGGACAGAATCCAATCCGTCTTGCCTTCGGGACGGGTGAGTTGGAAAGCATAGCGCGGGTTCGCGGCCTCGACTCTGGTGGGTAGACTACCCGACCCCTCCACCACCTCGACGGCGAACAGGCGGTGGTCGTCCTTCTGCTTGACCTGGTATTTCCACGTGGTCGTCAGGAACACCTTCCCGTTGGGCTCAGTATGCGTGCTCTGCCAGGTGTGGGTGCCCGACAGCCGCTCGGCGAACGCCCAATAGTCTTCCCAGGCCTTCGGCGCCTCGGTCAGGAAGCGTTCCTTCAGGGACGACGATTCCTGACCGCAAACGGCGCCTGCTGGCCCGAGAATGAGCGCGGCGACGAGAGCGACAACCGGGAGCCGAGGGCTCAGGCCACAGCGATGTGCGAAGGCCATACAGGTCTCCAAGTAGCCAACAGTCTCTTCGGAACTGGGTACGGCTCGTCAGGGCCGAACCGGGAAAAACCGCTTTCCTCGTCGCGTCGCCTGGCGCGCAACTCAATTAGTAGCAGCCGCACGGGTGGGCCGCAATGCCTGTGGCTAGGCACTTACACTGGTCGCAGCCAGTCGTCCAGGCACCGCAGCCCGCGTTGGTGCCGGAGCAGGTAGGGCCCTGCGTCTCACAGCCGGCGCAGCACGTGTCGGTGGTGTTCCACCCCCCGCAAGGGTATAGCCCAGCCAACTGGCACTGCTGCATGCACGCGTTGAAGTCCGGGGCCCCCACGCAGTAGTCCGCGCAGGTCAGCCCTCCGTCCGCCCGTGCCTTTTCCGGCACTGCCAGGATGCCGACAATCAGCAGAGCGACTGCCAGACAGTTGCAGAACCAGGACGCCGCCTTGCAGAATCGAGTCATGTTCCTCTCCTTGTTGCTGCGAACCCACCACGGGCCCACCTGCTATACTCAACGCGGGGCGAGTTGACACAAGCCCGGAGCGCCAGCGACGGGACCCGCGGTCCCCGCGCTGGCGCTTGGGGCTTGTGTCAGACCGGCCCGCGTCCGGTATACATGCCGACCGTTCGGCTCGCGGACCACCCTCACTTCCCCAGAATCCGGCCCGTCAATCGGAACCGGATTACCTGCAACTTCTCGTCCGCCGTCAGGAAGGCCACCTCGCGCGTGAACCGGCCCGGCCCGCCCTTCAGCCCGACCCGAACGCTCACTGAGCGCGCCTCGCCAGGCGGAATGCTGAGCGGCAGGTCAGCCGTCGCCACGCACGAGCAATCGGACGTCCCGCCGACAATCCGGATCGTCCGATCCGTCCAGTTGACCAGTTCGACGCTCGCTTGCAGCCGCTCACCCGGTGCGCCTTCTCCCGCCTCGACCAGGGCAGGGCGAACCGACACCTCCTCGCCCCGCAGCGCGGCCAGGGCTGCCCCGACCGAGCCGAAGTGGAGGAAAGCCGCCCCGGCCAGCAGACCGAGCACCGCCGTCACACCGGCCAGGCCACACGCCCCCCGCCAAAGCAGGCGCGACCAGTCCGAGCGTGACCGCTCCCACAACAAGCGTATATCTGGACGCCCGATCAGAAGGGCGGTCAGGGCAGCCAGGTCAACCGCAAGGGCATACCACGGGTTGACGGAGAAGCTTCCGAAGCAGCCGCAGGAAGTCTGCCCTTCCCACCCCAGGTAAAGACTGACCCCGGCGAAGCAGGCGAACGTCGCCACGGCAACGGTCCAGGCGCCGACCGGCTTGATGCCCCACAGCAGCCACACGCCCAGCACGGCCTCGAACTGGACCACCGCGATCTGGAAGCCCGGAGCCGAGAACAGGCCGGCCGAACCGACGGGCTCAACTGCGACCCCATGCGCTTTCAGCCCCGCCGCGACCAGCAATAGCAGGCCCAGCACCCGAGGAACCACCCGATTCAGTCGATGCGGCGTCATGTGCCCTTCACAGCGAGCCGTTCCTCGCGTCCCAAGCACCGAGGTGATGGGAGAGTCCAGGCCCGCCAATCCGCGAGAGCAAACCCCTGGCGAGAGGTTGCCGCGGATTGTCCCTGGTGAAAACGCCTTCTTCCCTTCTATCTCTTCAGTCCCATTTTTGGGCATTCCGCGACAGCTTTTTTTCGTTTTTCTCCAATTTTTTCCTCAAGCGCCTGTGGACAAAGTTATACACTCGCTGCTCGCGCTCTGTCTGGGGGGTGCAGTCGCGTTGTTGCGTCCCGGACCTGCGTTTAGCCCGACGCGCGAGCGAGGTCTTTCCTCCTTCCTCGCTTGCGCGTCGGGCTAAACGCGGAGAAACACGGCCTCCGCAACAACGCGACTGCACCCTGGGGAGGCCCTTGCTTTCCTTGTTGCCATCTCTAAAATACCGTCAAAAAGAGTTCCATCTTTTTCTGATTCTCATAACCCCCTCGCCGTGCCGACGGTTTTCCTCTCTATTCCAGGGAGGGTCGGATGGGAACAGAAGATAACGAGATCGAGGCCCTCCTTCAACGGGCTCGGAATGGTTGCCCGGACGCCGCGCGCCAGATCGTTGAGCTGTGCAGCAAGTACGTTCGGAGCGCGGTTCGGTATTACCTGGGCACCCGCAATCGTTCGCTGTTCGATTCGGACGACCTCTACCAGGACGTCTGGACGATTTTCTTCAAGGGCGTTCTGCCGACCACGTCGTTCGACAGCGTTCAACACCTGCGCTGCTACCTCCAGGGGATGGCCCGGAAAGCAGTGGATCACGCCCGTCGTCGGCTCCCCCCGAGTGACACGCACACCGTCCCTCAGGAGCAATCGCTGGAGGAGGCCCCTGTCAGGGACGGCGCCCAAGGGGACCCTGCCCAGGCGATCCTGGTCGAGGACGAGTGGAAGGCGTTTCTGTGTCGCGAGCCGAGGCTCGGCTTCATCCTACAGATGCGCCGCGACGGTCTTACCACGCAAGAAATCGCCTGTATCCTTGATGCCAGCGTCAGGACCACGCAACGGCTCATCGGAGGCGCTCGCTGGATGTTTGACAGGTTTCACCGGCGCACGTAGATTAGCGCGCATCCCCAGGAGCGGTCCTTGTCCGGGCCCGTGGCAGACGGCGGCCGGCGAGCTGATCCGCGAGTTGATTCGCTTGTATACTCGACGCGGGATCGCCTGACACAAGCCCGGAGCGCCAGCGACGGGACGGTCCCGTCGCTGGCGCTCCGGGCTTGTGTCAACGCTCCCCGCGTTGAGTATAACATGATCCCCCAAAGGAGTTGTCGACATGCTGTTCCGGCTGTCGCTGCCTGCTGCGGCGTTGCTGTCCCTGACGGTGACCGTCGCCCTCCGGGCCGACGCGCGGCCCGGCGGGCCGCACTCCGACCTCGTCCGCCTGCCGAAGGAGACCGCCCGCCTGTACGCCGACACGACGCTGTTTCCGCGGCCGACGAAGTGGCTCCAGGTCCCCTGGCTGCTGGACCTCCGCGAGGGCATCCGTGTGGCGAAGGCCGAGGGCCGGCCGGTTCTGATCTGGGTGTCCGGCGACGACCCGCTGGAGCGCTGCTGAGGCTACGCCCACGGGCTCCGTGAGGGCCCCCTGTCGCAGGACGAGGTGCTCCGCTTCATCGCGACGAACACCGTCCCCGTCGCGCTAAACCTGTACGTGATCCGAGCGCAGAAGGACGCCGCCGGCGATTTCTTCCGCGGCGTGCAGAAACAGCGCCCGGCCCAGTACCAGGGGCTGTACCTGGTCGCGGCCGACGGCAAGGTGCTGGCCAGTCATCAGCACTTCAAGAGCCACAAGACCTGGCCGCGCGAGGTGCTGGCCGATCTGGAGCCCGGGCTGAAGGCGTTCGGTGCCGTGAAGCCGCGCCAGGCCCAACGGGATGATCCCCTGCCCCGGCGCGGCAGCGGGGTGCGGTCCGACGGCGGGACAACAGCGGCGATCTATCTCCGCTACTCGATCAAGGGGATTCCACTCAACGAACTGCCGAACCCGACGATCGACAGCCTGCCGCTGACAGCGAAGCAACGGACCGAACTCGGCCCGCCGAGGCCGAAGCCAGGCGTTTCGTGGGAGATTTCGGAGGCGTTGGGGCGACAGTTCAGCCGTGTCCTTGGTCCTGGCGACGAGGACTCGATGCCGCGCTCGCACGAGGTTACGTCGGTGAAGTTGACGGGTCGGGTCCGGAGTATCGAGGACGGCGTGGCTCACCTCGTCTACGCGGGCAGCCTGTCCGGTTCACACTTGAACCAAGCGAAGAAGCGGACGTACGGCACGGCGAAGCTGACCGGCGCCGGCCGCTACGAGGTGAGGACGGGGCGACTGCTTTCCTTCGTGTGGGTCTTTGACGGCGTCTACAAGGGGCCGCCGCCGTACGATCAACCGGCCTCGTACAGCGGTGTCGTCGAGTGGAGCCGCGACCTCCCCTAAAGAAAAGTGGTAGCAACCGGACTCTCGAAGAATCGCAAACTGACCAACTGCTTCTGGAACTTCTACCCGCTCTTCGGCCACCACACGACGCTCCTTTGCTTGGGCGTTGTGGGAGGCGCGCAAGAATCGCGAAACACTTCCGGATGCTTGGCGGAGGGCGAACTAAATAGCTCCTGGCAAGAGGGAAAGTGAAGTGTCGGGGGGGGGCATGCTTTCGCGGCCTTCTTTGGCTGGGTCCTTGTCCCCGACAGCGCAGGCCGCGAAAGCATGGCACACCCACAACCACTTTCCCTGTTCTGTGCGGCTATTTAGGCTGGCGGCGAAACACCTCGCCTCCGATTTGCCGTTCCGGCTCTGTCCCAGCCGCAAGCCTGGAACAGACCAAGAGCCACGGCCAGAACCAGGGCTTCCGCCGACGGCACCGTTTTTTCTCCAGGGGAGGGCGCCTCAGCTGTCAAGGAGGCTTCGTCCGGATGACGGACGGAAGGTTCCCACGGCGCCAAGGCCGGGTCGGTGCCCGCCACCGGATGGCCGGCCCAGGCCTCGAACAGCCGATCGAGAACTTGACGGTCCGAGGTCGGGAGGTTGGCCGAAAACCTGGCGTGCCCCGGGCGACCGGCGCGTCGTTGACAGGGCTGATCGAGAGGCTGACGGTGGTGACGTTGCTGCCCAGCGCCCCGTCGCTGGCCTGGTAGGTGAAGCTGTCGCTGCCGTTGTAATCGACGAACGGCGTGTAGCTGAAGCTGCCATCCACGTTCAGCGTCAGCGCGCCGTGCATCGGGCCGGAGACCAACACCGTTGTCAGGGTGGGGCTGTCGACGTCGCTGTCGTTGCCGAGTACGCCCGGCGCGGCTACGGTCAGCGGCGTGTCCTCATCGGTAAGGAAGTGGTCGTTCACGGCCACGGCCGCGTCGTCCACCGCCGTGACGCTGATGCTGACCGTGGCGACGTTACTGTCCGCCTGCCCGTCGTGCGCCTGGAACGTGAAGCTGTCGCTGCCGCTGAAGTCGGGGGCCGGCACGTAGCTGAAGCTGCCGTCCGGATTGAAGGCCAGGCTGCCGTGCGCCGGCCCGCTGACGACGCTGTAGCTGAGGACGTCCCCGTCGGCGTCCGTGGCCGCCACGGAGCCGCGGGCGAGCGTGTCCTCCGCCGTCGTCAAAGACTCGTACTGCGACACCGGCGCGTCGTTGACCGGCGGGACCGTGATCGACACCGTTGCCGTCGCGCTACCGCCGTGGCCGTCGCTGACCGTGTAGTCGAAACTATCACCGCTGAAATAGTTGACGGCCGGGGTGTAGGTGAGCGTGTTGTCGGCGTTGAGGACGACGGTGCCGTGGGCCGCCGAGGTGAGGCTCGCCACCGTCAGGCTGTCCCCGTCCACGTCGCTGTCGTCGGCCAGGACGGCGATGATGACCGCCGTGTCCTCGTTCATCGTGGCGCTGTCGGTGTTCGCCACCGGCGCGTCGTTCACCGGCTTGACTATGATCGACACCGTCGCCACGGTCGAGGAGGCCGTGCCATCGAAGGCCCGATAGGTGAAGCTGTCGCTGCCGTTGTAGTCGGCGGCCGGCGCGTAGGTGAACGAGCCGTCGCCGTTCAGCACAAGGTTCCCGTGCAACGGACCGCTGCCCAGGATCGTCGACAGGGTGTCGCCGTCCACGTCGGAGTCGTTGCCCAGCACACCGGGCGCCGCAACCGTCAGCGTCGAATCTTCCGCGACCGTGTAGCTATCGTCATTCGCCACCGGCGCGTCGTTGACGGCGTTGACCGTGAGGCGAACTGTGGCGACGTTGGAGAGCGCCTGCCCGTCACTGACTTGGTAGGTGAACGAGTCGTCGCCGTTGTAGCTGGCGGCCGGCGTGTAGGTGAGACTGCCATCGCTGTTCATAGTTAGTGTGCCGTGCGCCGGGCCGGACACCAGCACCGTCGCGAGGGTGTCCCCGTCCCCGTCGCTGTCGTTGCTCAGCACGCCCGGGGCGGCGAAGCCCAGCGCCTGGCCTTCGGCGGTGGTGTAACTGTCGTTGACCGCGACCGGGACATCGTTCACCGGGCTGACGGTGATCGTCACCATCGCAGAGGCGGTGCCGCCCTGGCCGTCGCTGACCGTGTAGCGGAAGCTGTCCATGCCGTCAAAGTCGGGCGCGGGCGTGTAGCTCAGGGTGCCGTCGGCATTGACCACGACCGTGCCGTGCGCTCCCTGCGTGACGCTGCTGATGGTCAACGCATCGCCATCCACATCGGCATCGTTGCCCAACACCACAACGGTCAGAGGAGTGTCCTCACTGGTGCTGACTGCGTCGTCGGCCGCCTGGGGCGCATCATTCACCGGACTGACCGAGACCGTGACGGAGGCGGTGCTGCTGCCGCCGTTGCCGTCGCTGATCGTGTAGCGGAAGCTGTCCGTGCCGTGAAAGTTCGGGGCGGGCGTGTAGGAGGCACTGGCGGTGCAACCGTCCCCATCCGCGATCTCATAGGTAAAGGTATCTGTCCCGTTGAAGTTGACGTCGGGCGTGTACGTTACCGTGCCCCCTGCGTTGATGACCACCGTGCCGTGGCTCCCCTGCGTCACGCTGCTGATCGTGAAGGGATCGCCGTCCCGGTCCGTATCGTTGGCCAGCACGGGAATGCTGACGGCCGTGTCTTCCGAGGTGGTGGCGGCATCGCTGAATGCCTGCGGAGCGAAGCCGTGGGCCCCCATCACGGTTACGTCCATCTCGCCCAACCCCACGCCGACGGCCTTCAGCTGCGGGTCCACCAGCTCGGTCAGGGTCGTGCTGAGCACCGGGGTCAGCGCCCCGCTGACGATGCCCCTCACTTGCGGCACGATGACGTCGTTCGCCAGAGGATCGAGGAGAGGCCCGAGAGACCCGTTCAGCGACACCGCGCTGTTGGCGGAGAGCTGGTCCACCAGCTTGGCGATGAACGCTGCACTCGTGCCCGCCGTTTGCGTCTGGGGATACGGGCCGGTGAAAACCAGGTCGCTGGCCAGCGGGGCCTGGCCCTGGGCGAAACTCTTGAGGTCAATGCCCGTGCTGGCGTTGGCTCAACGGCTTCATGGATTGCATTGCGCGCGGCACACACACACACAGCTTCCTTCCGGGGTCACCCGCGCGTCCCGACTATTCAACCAGGCCGGCCACTCAGGAAGGCTCTTCCTGGGCGCCGGGCCGGGTTGGACAGAGTACAATACGGGAGACCCGTTGACCGAGGGGGTTGATCCGATGACGACGCTTGATTTCGAGCCTCTGACCGTTGCGGTGCCGCTGCGCGAGGATCCGCCAGGAGTGTTTCGCGTCGGCAAGAGCCGAGTCCTCCTGGAAGTGGTCCTCCGTGCCTTCAGGGCCGGTGCCACGCCCGAGGCAATCGTCCAGTCCTATGACACGCTTAACCTGGCCGACATTTACGCGCTCCTCAGCCGCTACCTGGCCGCCCCCGCTCCGTTTGAAGACTACCTGCGCCAATGCGACGAGGCGGCGGCGGAGACCCGGCGCAAGATCGAGGAGTTCCAGGGCCCCCAAGGCAACCTGCGCGCGATCTTGTTGGCCCGCGCGAAGGCCAAGGAGGAGGAGCGTGCTCAAGCTGGTCAGCGATGAGAAAACTCAACGGCGACATCCTGCGTGGCCTGTATCGCCGACGTCCCGACCTGGACGTTGTGCGTGTCCAGGACGTTGGGCTGAGCGCGACTCCCGACCCAGACGTCCTCGCGTGGGCGGCAGTCGGCGTGAAAGATCGCAACCGACTCTTAATCGGAGGGGAGGAGTACGAATCATGAGGATTGCCCCCTTAGCGGATGTGAAAGCGCGTTTGAGCGCCTATCTGGACGAGTGTGGCGTCGAGGGCCCTCTGGTCATCACTCGCAATGGCAAGGCCGTCGCCGTGTTGCTGGTTCCCTTCGATGACGATGACTTGGAGCGGCTCCTGCTGGGGCGTTCGCCGCGCTTTCAGGCTTTGCTCAACCGCTCCCGGCAAAGCATCAAGGAAGGGAAAGGCTTGGGCGAGGAGGCCTTCTGGGAGGCGGTTCGGAAACGAGCACAAGAACGAAAGGCCGCAGCGGCAAAAGCCCGCCGAACCAAGCGTTGACCGGACCGGCCCTCTTCGTTTCCGCGCGGGCTTACGCGCTTGCAGCCCGCCCCGGCAGTTTCACTTTGGCGTTAGTCTATCCCCGGGTTCCATCGGCTCGAGAGCAAGAGAGCAAACCTGTCGTTGCGGACCGCGCGGTTTCCCGATGCCAGGAGGGCAAAGGTGAGAATGTTCGCTGGGACCGGAAAACTCACACCGAGACCTCAAGCATCGCGGGAAAACGTCCGGGTTTCGCTATGTTCAGGGGTCAATCGAGACCGCTTGGCCTATCATTTGCGAGAGGTTGTTGCCACGCCCGGGCGGGTCGATCCGCGCGAGCCCACGGATGGCGCCGCTTGCCGGTGCAGGTTGCCTCGTTCGAGGAGAGATGCATTTGAAGCTCTTTGCGCCCCTGTTCCCGACGTACGGCTCGCTGAAAGTCCGGGTCGCCTTGCCGTTGCTCCTGATGAGCCTGCTTGTCGGCGGGCTGGGGGTCTTCTCCGTCTTGCGCAGGTTCTCCGACCACGTCGATGAACAGGTGCTGCAGCGTGCTGAACTGGTGGCAAGGGCGGTCGGCCATGCCAGTGAAAGCGCCGAGGACCTTGGCGAGTTGCAGAGGTTCGTTGATCGACTGGGAACAGAACGCGGCGTCACCCTGATCGTGGTGGTGAGCGGCCGGCCGAGGCGGGTGATCGCCTCGACAAAACAGGCCTGGATCGGACGCCCCCTGGCCGAGCTGCCCTTGAGGAACGTTCGGGAAGACCTGGTCCGGGTCCTTGAAACCGGGCAGGCGCATACGGACTTCCACCACGACACTTCCGAGTACGACTTCACCAGCCCGCGGCTGTCGTTTCACGCCCATGTGGCTCGGCAGGGCTTCTTGGACGGGGCCATCATGGTCCACCTCGATGCCCGACCTGCGCAACAGGGGATGGCAACGAGCCTGTGGTGGACGATCACCTTGCTCCTGGCAAGCGTGGTCGTCGTCGCTGGCCTGGCGTACCTGCTGGTGGCGAGGCTGGTCCTGGGGCCGCTCGGGGCGATCTGTGAAGCAGTGGAGCGCCGGGCCGCGGGAAACCAGACCACCTTCGCCCCGACAGCGGCTCCGGGCGAAATGGGCGGCCTGGCCCACGCCCTGAACGAGATGCTCGAGGCACTGGCCGCCGGCGAGGTGCGGCAGCGGCAGCGCGAAGAACTGCTCCAGGGCATCCTCCGATCCCTTCCCGCCCAGATCGCCGTGCTGGACCGGGCAGGGACCATCATCGCAGTGAACGAGGCCTGGGAGCGGTTTTGCCCGGGAGAACAGCAAGCAGCCGGTGCGCCCCCAGGGCGTGGGGATCAACTATCTGGAGGTCTGCCGGCGGGCTGCCGGGGAGTCTGCCGAACTGACGCAGGAGGCGCAGGCTGGCATTCGCGGAGTCCTCGACGGAGCGTCCCCCGCGTTCAGTCTGGAGTACCCCTGTCATTCCCCCGAGGAACAGCGCTGGTTCCTGATGACGGTCACGTCTCTCGCAGCAAACCAGGAGGGAGCGGTAATCTCCCACTTCAACATCACGAAGCGAAAACAGGCCGAGGAGGAACGGCGCACGGCGCACGACGAGCTGGAAGTGCGGGTGTAGGAGCGAACCCTGGAACTCTCTCGGGCGAACGAGGTTCTCAAGGCCGAGATCACCGAGCGCCGGCGCGCCGAGCAGGCGGTCCGCGAGAGCGAGGAGCGCTACCGACTCCTGGTGGAGAGTGTCCAGGACTACGCCATCTTCTTGCTGGACCCGCAGGGGTATGTCCTCACCTGGAACGTCGGGGCAGAGCGCATCAAGGGCTACCGCCCCGAGGAGGTGATCGGCCAGCACTTCTCCTGCTTCTACCCGGCGGACGACCTCGCCCACGGCAAGGCCGAACACACGCTGAGGATCGCGGCGGCAGCGGGGCATTCCGAGGATGAAGGGTGGCGGGTCCGCAAGGACGGTTCCCGTTTCTGGGCCAACGTCGTCCTCACCGTGCTGTCCGACCAGAAGGGCAATCTCCGGGGCTTCGCCAAGGTGACCCGCGACCTGACGGCGCGGCGCGAGGCCGAGGAGCAGGCCCGTCAACTGGCTACCGAGCGCGCGGCCAACGAGGCGCTGGTCAGGGCGGCCCGCCTCAAGGACGAGTTCCTGGCGAGCATGAGCCACGAGCTGCGCACCCCACTCAACGCCATCCTCGGCATGTCCGAGGCACTGCAGGAGCAGGTCTACGGGTCGCTGAACGACCAGCAACAGAAGAGCTTGCACAGCATCGAGGAGAGCGGTCGCCACCTCCTGGCCCTGATCAACGACCTCCTCGACCTCTCCAAAATCGAAGCCGGCAAGATGCCGCTGGAGATCGCCCCGGTCTCGGTGGAAGCCGTTGCCGTGGCCAGCCTTCGCCTCATCAAGCAGGCGGCCCACCAGAAACGGCTGAAGGTCTCCAGCTCCCTCGACAGCCAGGTTACCAGCGTCGCTGCCGACGAACGGCGTCTGAAACAGATGCTGGTAAACCTCCTGAGCAATGCCGTCAAGTTCACCCCTGACGGCCGCGCGATCGGCCTCGAGGTGCGCGGCGACGCGGAGGCCCGGTCCGTGCATTTTGTCGTGTGGGATGAGGGGATCGGGATCGCCCCGGAAGACGTCCCGCGCCTGTTCCAGACTTTCATGCAGCTGGACAGCGGCCTGTCGCGGGAGTACGGGGGCACGGGGCTGGGACTGGCGCTGGTCCGGCGCATGGCCGAGATGCACGGTGGCAGCGTTGGCGTGGAGAGCGCGCTGGGCCAGGGAAGCCGGTTCACGATCTCGCTCCCGTGGCATTCTCACACTGGGCCGGACGTGGCCGAAACAGTGGCAGGACAGGCACCTGCCTTTCCCTCCCTGTTGCGGCAGGCCCTGATTGTCGAAGACTCGCCAGCGGCGGCAGAGCAACTCGTTCGCTACTGTGAGGAACTGGGGGCCCAGGCCCTCGTGCATGGGCAGGCCGAGGGGGCGGTGGCCAGGGCCCTGGAGATGCGTCCCGACGTGATCCTCCTGGACATTCAGCTCCCCGACCTCCCTGGCTGGCAGGTGCTCACCCAGTTGAAGACCGAGCCAGGCACAAAAGACATCCCGGTCATCATCATCACGGTGGTCGATGAGCCGCGGCGCGGCCTGGCCCTGGGTGCGGCCGCCTACCTGGTCAAGCCCATCTCCCGGCAGCAACTGCAGCATGCCCTGAACAAGGCCCGTTCGCGCGGGAGCGAATCCGGTGTGAAGACCGCGCTGGTCGTGGCGCCGGAAGGCCCTGTGGGGTCTCCTTCCCCTGCCGCGCCCTTGATCCTCCTGGCCGAGGACAACCCGGAGAACACGGCCACGGTCTCGGGTTACCTCGCGGCGAAAGGCTATCGGCTCGTGCTGGCAGGAAATGGGATGGAAGCCATCGACCGGGCAAGGGAAACCTCTCCTGACGTCATCCTCATGGACATCCAGATGCCGGGCATGGACGGGCTGGAGGGAACGCGCCGCATCCGTGCCTGCCCCGACCTGGCCGGCATCCCGGTCATCTAAAGCTCCGCGACCCCGCGAGCGAGGCCCTGCTCTCGACCCTGCAAGCGAGCGTGGAGCGCGGCGCCGGGCTGGTGAAGCAGCTGCTCACCTTTGCCAGGGGCAGCGAAGGCGAGCGACAGGTCCTGGAACTGCACCCGCTCATCAGCGAGATCGGCAAGCTGCTGAGGCAAACCTTCCCCCGGAACATCGAGGTGCTGATGAACGTGCCAAGGGACCTGTGGCTCGTCACCGCCGAGGCGACGCAGATACATCAGGTGCTGATGAACCTCTGCGTCAACGCCCGCGACGCCATGCCCCAGGGCGGGCGGCTGACGATCACGGCCAGGAATCAGCTCCTGGATGAGACGTACGCTCACATGCGCCCGGAGGCCCGGCCGGGCCGGTACGCGGTGCTGGAGGTCGAGGACACGGGCACAGGTATCCCGGCCGATCTTCTCGAACGGATCTTCGACGCCTTCTTCACCACCAAGGAACCAGGCCAGGGGACGGGACTCGGCCTGTCCACGGTTCAAGGGATCGTGAAGGGCCACGGGGGCTTCCTCGATGTGGAGAGCGCGGCGAGCAGGGGCGCGCGCTTCTCCGTGTATCTCCCGGCGCAGGAGACCGGGCAGGCGAATCAGGCGGTGGCGGGGCGCGTGGAACCACCGGGCGGGAGGGGGGAGCGGATTCTCGTCGTCGATGATGAGGCTTCCGTCCGTGAGATCACGACAGCGCCGCTGGAGGCTTCCGGCTACCGGGCAGTGACGGCCCAGGACGGCGCGGAAGCCGTGGCGCTCTACGCGAAGCACCAGGAGGAAATCGCGGTAGTGCTGGCCGACATGTCGATGCCGATCCTGGACGGGCCCGCGACGGTCCGGGCGCTCTTGACGTTGAACTCCGCCGTTCGGATCATCGCCATGAGTGGGCGGGCGGCGAATGAGACGATGGCCCGGGATGCCGGTCCGGGCGTGAAGGCTTTCCTGGGCAAGCCGTACACGGCCACGGAGTTGCTGACGACAACCCGACGGGTCTTGGACGCGAATTAGGTTTTTCAAGATCCTGAATAACCAGAAAAACAACTCTTCTGGCAAGCCCCACTGGGCGGTCGAGCTTTCGTCCCTCCCCCTGGGCATTTCGCCGCGCTGGGATTGCTAAGGAGCCGTTTCAACAAGTAGGTCAGGCTTTCTAGCCTGACCTGTTTTGTCAGCCTGGAAAGGCTGACCTACCTGTCGGGAGGTGAGGGGAAATGATCCTTGCGGTTCCCGACATGGACCATGTCGAGAATCAGCACCACGGGCACCTGTCGAACTGCTCAAACCAGAGACCAACTCTCGGGAGAAAAAAGGCCCGGCGGGGCGTTCGAGCCGGATGGCCTACCAGACCCGCCGGGCCAGCCTTTCCTTTGGCCGGCCGTCCGTTGACGGCACCACACAGGGCGGCGACTCCGCGCCCCGGGTTCCGCCCCCGGGTTCCGCGGACTCCACCCAGGGCGTTATTCCCTGTCCTGGCACCACGTCCTCGGGAACCCCTTGGGGGTGGATGGCACATCTGGAGTCCCGGCATCCTCCTCAGCCCCGTTCACGGGGCTTGCCGCGTCCGCGGTGGAGGGCCGTCGTTGACGACGGTCCTCGCCGGACGGAACCCACTGCTGTCGTCGCGGTTCGCCGGAACGTTGCTGCTGCGGATGGCCGCGCGCACGTCCAACGCATAGAAGTCGAAGGCGCCGCCGCGCAACGAACGGCTACTTTTACTGTCCACCACGTCTTCTTTTTGAGGATCTTTTTTATCCATAAAAGCCTCGTAGCGGTTCTGGCACCATTCCCACACGTTGCCGTGCAGATCAAAGAACCCCAGATCATTCGGCCGCAGCAAACCCACCGGACGCAACCGCCTACCCGAGTTGGCATCGTACCAGCCATACTTGCCCAGCAGGTCCTCCCCCTCTCCCATCGACCAGGCCGTCACGCTCCCGGCCCGGCAGGCATACTCCCACTCCGCCTCCGTCGGCAACCGATACCCCGATAGGCTCAGCACATTGGCCTTCACCTTCATCCCTTCCGCGTACTTGCCCTTCTCGTTCGGCACGTAGCACCATTGAGCCTCGGGGATGCCCTCCGACTTGCTCAACCAGTTGCAGTATGCCGCCGCATCGTACCAGCTGACCATGTTCACCGGGCAGTCCTCGGTCGGCGCGTACTCCTTGAAGTACTGGTGGTCCTTGTGGAAGCGGCGGAACTCCGCCACCGTCACCTCCCGGGCCGCCAACGCAAAACGGTGCTCGATCCGCACTTTCTGCCGCTTGCCTCCTTCGACCGTCTCGAATTCTCCCGGCGGCACGATCACCATGGTTTGGCCCTGGCCATTGACGTACCAGCGGCGAGTCTCCGGTCGCTGACGCTCCCGGCTCGCCACGTCGATTGCCTCGACCTTGTCCTGCTGCTGCCACTGCCGCAGCAACCAGCCCGTTGCTCCGTGAATCCCCGGATCGGGATCGTCCCGGTACAACGCCAGCAACCGCGGCACCAGCTCCGCCCGCTCGTGCGGCGGCAAGCGGTCCTGGTCGAACTCCGCCAGCGCCAGCAGCAACGCCCGCCGCGCCGACACGTCCGGCTCCCGCTCCGGGTCGAGCCAGTCGATCACCGCCCGGGCCTCCACCCCGCCCGGCCCCAACCGATCGATCAGGTAACTCCGCAGCGTCGGGTCCGGGACGTGACGCAGCAGCGGCGACACCTTCTCCCAGCGCCCCATCGCTGCCAGGGCCACTGCCGCGTTGGCCTGCCGCCGAACGTGAGCCAGCTGCGCTTCCCGATCGGCCTTCGCATCCGGCTGCGCCGACAGCATCTTCTCCAGGGGAACGAAGGCGTCGGGAACCCCCTCGGCATAGTCGGCGTACAGCCGGGTCAGCGTGCGCCGCTCGGCCGCTCCGCGGCCTTCCTCCACCAGCAGGGCGGCCAGCGGCGGCAGCAAGTGACGGCGCACCGGCCGCAGCGCCTCGGCCCACTTGCCGATCACCAAGGCATTCTCTGCCACCAGCCGAGCGGCCACGTCGCGGCTTACCTTCTGCCAGCGGTCGTCGTCCTCCGCGTACCCCGCCAGGGCACAGGCCGCCCGCAGACGCTGGCCGGGGTCGCTCTGCGTATTCGCCAGCACCCTCCACAGCCGCTCGTCCAGCGTCCCGGCGTGGGGCCGCAGCGCCTCCCGGAGGACCACGACCTCGTGCGGCTCGCCGGCCAGCAGTCGCCTGTACAAGTACGTCGTCTGCTCGGCGTCCACCGGCAGGAGGGCCAGGCTGGCGTGTAACTGCTTGCGAGCGTCCCCCTTCGCCTCGGCCTCGGCGTAGGCTTGGCGCAGTGGCTTGTCCAGCCAGCGGCGATACGAGGCCATGTCGGCCACGGCGGCCGGCACGTCCTCAGTCGGGGCCCGCAGCAGGTTGTCCAGCAGCGCTTGCGCCCGCACTCGGCCGTGAATCTCCCAACCGACGCCGAGCAGCAGCAGCAGGGCCACGAGCACAGCCAGTCCCCGCGCCAGGTGGTAGTGGCCGGCCTTGCGCATCATCTTCCGTTGCGGTGGCGTCCAGTTCTTCTTCCGCGTCCACCAGCGGATGCTGAACCATTGCCAGAGCGAGGGGAGTTGCCGCTTCTCCGGGCGGGCGTTCCACACACTGGCCCGGTCCGCCAGCAGCAGCTCCGCTCGTCCGCGCCGCGTCTCCTTCTGCTTGCGCGTCAGCCAGTCGCGCAACGACGGCACCAGGTAGTCGTGCGTCAACTGGTAGTAGCGCTCCGCCGGGGAGGGCGAGGCTCCCGTCGAGCCGGGCGAAGGAGGCTCGGCCGGGGAGGGCGAGGCTCCCGTCGAGCCGGGCGAAGGAGGCTCGGCGGGAGCCTCGCCCTCCCGGCCCTCGGGGTCGGTCGGCGTGAGAAGCCGGATTTCGCTGTCGAGGATGCGGAGCAGGTCCTCGAAGTCCTTGGGGCGGCTGGCATAGCCCGACCCGGCCAGCAGCTCGGCGTGGGAGCGCAGGTGGCCCTTGAGGTCCGTGCCGGCTTCGGGCAGCAACCCCTTCAGGACCGCCCGGGCCGCCCTCTGGTGATAGCGGTGTTCCGGGGGGGCGGTGCTGGCACTGAAGGTCTCCTCCAGGAAGGTCCCGCCGACTCCTTCGATGCCACCCACGGCCATTAACGTGGCCGGCGTCCACGCCTTGGCCTTCATCATCTCGGCAAACAGAGCCAGGCGGACACAGATCACCTTGCCTTCCTGCGCCAGGCCGGCCACCGCTTGCTCAAGAAAGTGCTTCTGGTCCTTGCCGACCTCGCCACTGCTCTCGGGCAGGGCCCCAAAGGCACGACCAAAGGCGGCCAGCACTTTCTCCGCATGGCGGAGCGGAAGCAGATCCACGGACGCGGAGTTTTGCCCTTCAGCGAGTCGAATCTCCAGGTCGCGCATGAACCGCGTCGCTGCCATCCAGAAATCATCCCGCACCAGGACGAGGCACTGAACGCGCCCGCCATCGCACTGCCGCAGGGCTTGCACCAACTCCGTGTTCTCCTCGTCCTTCCTGGCATGCAGCCATTGCTCGACCTGGTCCAGGACAATCAGCAGCTTCTTGCCCACCGGTATGCCCTGTCCTCGACGCAGCTCGGCCAGCGTCTCCTTTAACCCCAGGTTGGTCGGCAGGGCGGGACACCGCTTCCGCAGCCCGTTCAGCAGGCGCGTCTCCGTCTCCTCTGCCGTGGCCTCGACGTACACGGCAATCACGTCATCAGCAAGCCGCGGGAGCAGGCCCGCCTTGACCAGCGACGACTTGCCGCAGCCGGAGGGGCCGTAGAGCAGGCCCACGCTGAAGGTGTTTTCGGGGTCCGTCTCCTCGATGCGCGTCTTCCAGAAGCGGAGGCTGTCCGGCAACCCATCGCGGTCCCGTGGGCCGGACAACAGCTCCAGGAAGAACTCGGCATCATGGGCATCGAAGGAGCGCAGGCCCTTCGGCACGATCCGGACCGGCTGGCTGTCCGAGGCGGGCGTTACGGGGGGGCTGACCACAGGGGTCGAGGTCGGGGCCGGGGCAGGAAGGCCGGCCGCGCCGACTTCACTGACGGAGCCGGTCAGCGTGATCGGCGTCCCCTCGGGGCTGCTGGCGGGCGCGCCCTGGATGGCCGCCGTCAGGTCGTTGTCGCGGTTGACCAGCGCAACGGCGGCGGGAGCGAGGGCGGCGTACCGCGGGTCGTCGCTGACAATCGCGATCTGGAAGGTGTAGGCCTGGTGGCCGTCGTCCGCGGCGCCATCGGCCCCGGTGACGGTGAGGGTCTCGCTGCGGCCGGCGTTGGCCATGCGCTGCCAATTCCCGCGGATGCCGCCGCCGAGCGCCAGCCGGGCGGAGGCCGACCACCGCCCCGGCATCGGCGCTGGGCCGTTCCGGGCCGGCACCAGCGCCCGACGGCAGGCCCCGCCCGATCAGTTCGTCCCGCGGCCGACGGCGGACGAGCGGTTCCACCACCGGCCCGGGAGGGCCGGCCGTCCCGCCCCTGTCGGGGGCGGGACGGTCGGCGACCGCCTCCCCGATTGTCCTCCATTAGAGGTCGAAGAAGTTCCTGATGTTATCGGCCACATCCCCGAAGAAGTCGGCGATATCGTCGATGATGTCGTCGATCGCGCTCTCGGCGAGGCCGTAGACGTTGCGCAGCGCGTTCTCGATAGCGTCGACCGCGAAGCCCGCCTTCGCCAGGATCTCCGCCCCTTCCCGCCCGTTGATGATGCCGAACGCTTCGCGGAGGGCGTCGGCCACCCGGTCGATGGGGTAGCCGACCTGGCGCAGGGCGTAGGCCGCCTGCTCGGCCGTGGCGTTGAAAGCGCTCTGCAGGGCGTCGCCGACCTCGGTAGCGGAGTAGAGGGCGTTCCGCAGGGCGAACGTGGTCTGGCCGATCGTGAAGTTGAACCCGTTGCGGATGCCGATCCCCACCTGGAAGATGGAAAAGCCCGCGTTGCCCAGAGCCGCTGCGATGTCCGAAGACAGTGCCGACGTGAAGGCGTGGCGCAGGCCGGTGACGACCGAGGTGGCGGTGTAGTTGAGGTCATGCAGGATATTGGCAGCCTCCTGCAGGGTCTGGCCGAGCCCCTCGCGCAGGGCAACGGCGACGTCCTCGACGGTGTAGAAGACTCGCAAGGCCGATGCGGCCTGCTGGGCCGTTTGGCTGAGGCCGTCGCGCAGGCCGACGGCGACCTGGGTGGCGGTGTAGCCGGCCCCCTGCATGAGCCCCACGACATTAACGGGGATCTGGCCGAGGCCGTCGCGCAGGCCAACGGCGACCTGGGCGACGGTGTAGCCGGCCCCCCGCAGGGCATTTGCGACTGCCTGACCGCTCTGAGTGAGGCCGTCGCGCAGGGCGATGGCTACCTCGGTTGCGCCGGCGCCGGCGGAGCGCAGGATCGATGCGACTTGCTCGACCGTCTGGTTGAAGTTATCGCGCAGGCTGACGGCGACCTGGGTGACGGTGTAGCCGGCCCCCAGCAGGGTCGATGCGATCTGCCCGACCGTCTGGTTGAAGGCGTCGCGCAGGGCGCTGGCGACCTGGTCGATGGTGTAGGTGGCGTCGCGGAGCAGCGCCGCGGCCTGCTGGGGAGTCTGGCCGAAGACGTCGCGCAGGGCCTCGGCCACCTGGGGGGCGGTGTAGCCGGCCTGCTGCAGCAATCCGGTCGCCCCGGCCACGGCCTGGTCGTAGACGTCGCGCAGGGCGCCGGCCACCTGAGGGGCGGTGTAGCTGGCTTGCTGCAGGAGAGCAACCGCCTGCTGGGGGGTCTGGCTGAAGACGTCGCGCAGCACGCCGGCCACCTGGTTGGCCGTGAAGTTGGCGTCGCGCAACAGGGCGACCGTCTGCGCCGCCGCCAGGTTGTAGGCGTTCACCAGGATCGACGCCACCTGGTTGGCGTCGGCGTTGATCGCGACGAGGGTCTGCACTGCTTGCGAAGCCGTCTGGTTATAGACCTGCACCAGCACGGGGCCGAGATCGACCACCGACACCCCCGTCTGCAGCAGCGTCTGCGCCGCTCCGACGGCGTCCAGTTGGTATGCGTCGCGGAGGACCTGGCCGGTGTCCACGACCGTGAAGGCGAGATTCCGCAAGACTCCCGCCGCGTCGCTCGGCGTCAGGTTGAACGTGTCGCGCAGGGCCGCCCCGATTTCGGCCAGGCTGCTGCCGACTTCGCCGCTGACGTTCTGCTCGCCGCCTGACAGCAGGTCGGTGCCCACGCCGCCGTTCAACACGTCCCAGCCCGGCCCGCCGCCGAGGATGTCGTTGCTGCCCAGCCCCAGCAGGATGTCGTTGCCGGAGCCGCCGTAAAACCGGTCGTTGCCGTCGCCACCCACGGCGATCAGATCCAGCAGGGCGCCGCGGGCGTCGAGGATGTCGTTGCCGCCGCGGCCTTCACGTGCGCGCTGACCTCTGGCGCCGCGCTCCGAAGCGCAGCCGCGATCGAGCCGGCATCCGCTCCGCCT
>JACOUH010000067.1 GCA_016177925.1 Planctomycetota bacterium
CGCCATGGGCACGTCGGCGCGGAACGTCGTTCTGCTGGGCGACCCACTGCAGCTCGCGCAGGTCTCTCAGGGCGTCCACCCCGCTGGCTCCGGCGGCTCCGTGCTCGATCACCTGCTGGGCGAGGCGGCGACGATAACCGAGGACCGCGGCATCTTCCTCGCCGAGACGCGTCGCATGCACCCGGACGTCTGCGGCTTCGAGCCGAACCTCTTCATCGGCGCCACCGGTAAGGGCAGCATCACCTTCCCGGTGTCGACGCCGGGCGACATGGTGCGGCTGCGCTTCGGCGCTCATTACCGGGCCCGCGACGCGCGCGACGGCCTGGACTACCAGGTTTCGTTCGACCGCGGCAAGAGGTGGAAGACAGTCGACCGCGCCGCGGGGCCGACGCCAGGCGACTGCAAATACGTTGTCTTTTCAGACATCCCGCGGGGCACACGCGCCGTCCTCGTCCGCTTCGCGGGGACCAGCCGCAACGCGACAGGGATCTTCAACTTCCGCATCGACGCCGACTATCGCGAGCCGCACGGCAGATTCCGCCCCGTGAAGGTGGTTTATCACTGGGAGGAGGACGGCAAGCAGAAGCAGCACCTCTACGTCGCCCGTCAGTCTTGGGAAACTTACACGATCCACTGCGGAAAGAAACCGCTGATGAAGTCGATTGTCCTCGAGCTGGCGGAGTAGGAAGGATTGCCAATCCGTCCTACGGAACCCTCGCGTCACTCCTGGACAGCGTTCAGGAAGCGGCGTTCGGCGCCCTGGACGCGCTCCAGGGCCAGACCGAAAGCCTCCCCACCGGGGAGCCCCTCCTTCTGGTAGCGGGCCGCCTTTCGCGCCGACGCTCGCGCTGCGTCAAGGTCCCCCAGTGCTTTCTCGGCCAGTGCCCTGTACGCCCAGAAGCGGGCATCCTCGTCGCGCAGGGTCACCGCCGCCCGGAACTGGGCCAGCGCCTCGTCGACGCGCCCGTCCCAGTACAGGGCGTATCCTTTCCTGTAGAACTCTTCCGCGTCTTCGGGCTTCCGCCCGGTCAGGTCGAGGGGCTTCATGGTGACGGTCTGCCGCCGCGCGACGAACGACGCTTCCGTCACCCCGTTCGCGTTCAGCATCCGCTGCCCGCGCGCCAGCTCCTCCCGGATGCCGTTCAACTGAGTCCGGAGGGACGAGCCGGTTGCTTGCGGACGGACGACATAATAGGCCGGCGTGAAGAAGTAGCCGGTGGTCGGGTAGCAATGCCAGGCCCACCAATGTCCCGGGTGGTAGAAGAACACAGCGCCCGGCGAGACGGTCCAGGTGCCGCCCGGCGACCCCGATCCGCTCGACTGCTTGCGGAGGAGTTCCTCGACCCGATCGCTCAGGCGACGCAGGTACGTCCGGACCTCCTCGATGCGTCGCGGGTCGCGGCGCATCTCCTCGACCTTCTTCAGCTCTTCGCGGAGTTCGGCGCTCACCTTCGGGTCCAATTGCCGCAGTAATTCCTCGATGCGGGCCAGTCGGGCGCCGATGTCGCCGGCGGCCGGGGGCGGAGGCTCTGGGGTGAGGACGATGTTGAACCTCAGTTTGCCGGTGCCCGGCTGGACGTCGGCCTGCTCATACAGGGCACGGTTGAAGTTACTGCCGCCAGCGTACTTGAGGAAATCGATGACCGCGTCCTTGATGACCGTGTCAGACACGCCCGCCGCGGAGGCTCGCTTCTTGCATCGCCAGGTCAGCACGAACGTATCCGGGTCGTATCTCAAGGAAGGATTTTCCTGTGGGCCAATCGCGAGGTCGATGTACTTGGACGCTTCCTGGTACGGGCGGGACGTTTTCCCCTTGGGGGTTGTCAGAGCGGCCCTGACCTCCTTGTGCCAGTCCGCTTGCTTGGTCTGCTTGAGAGTGTTCGTGGGAGACTGGCCTTGGGCCCCGGGAACCGCCCACAGGAGCAGGGGGACGAGAAGGAGCCGGACGCGCTGCACTCTCATGGGAAGTCTCCACGGCAGAACAGGACATACAGGTTATCTTAACGCTCTTGCCCGCACCTCCCAGATTAATAGCCCCGAGATCCGCTGTCAAATCATTTGCTCTCTCCGTCAGACGGTTCCTGCGGAAAAGAGCCGGCCCATCGGTCCCGGCCTTTCCTTTGCGGGCCCGACGGCGGAGGTGGCGCGGCGCCTGGGCCGCAGCCGGGCGTCGGCCGCGGGACTGCTGCGGCGCGGATTGGCCGCCCTGCGCGAGATGCCGGGCGAGCAGTCCTAACATGTCCGCTCCCGAGCAGATCGACCCCGTTGCGCAGTTCGACGAGGTGTTGGCAGCCTACCTGGAGGTAACAGCTATTTTCCTCCTGTACATAGAGTGTTACAGGTCATGAGGATACTCACGAGTCACAACAGCGTTTGGTCCGGTACTCCTACGCAGGCAGAGCCTACTCGATCCTGACCGGGTCACCGCGACGGATCGGGCCAGGCTGCAAGACCGCCGCATAGACACCGACGCTTGCCTTGTTGTGCTGGGCCGCCGTACGCAAGATTCCCGGATCGCGCGGGAGGTCCCCTTGCGGCAAGGTCGTCATCACACAGCGGGCACAGGGCCCTGTGATGCTCAGGCGAACGTCGGCTCCGATGGCGAGCGTATGGCCGATCCAGGCATTCTCAACAAAGCTGTTCTCGCCCGAGGCGGTCTCCACCACGATGTTGGGACGAAACCGCCGGACCTCGAAGCGCCCTTTTGCATAGAGTTCACGGAGCCGGTCGAGTGTGGCCGTCGTCAGCAGATGGACCGTGGCACAGTCGAAAAAGGTACCCTCGGGTAGAGCGAAATCGGTGACGGTGTCCCTATGGTCCAGGCCTTCGATATCCGGCCAGTACTCCTCCGCATGGGCCGGCCCCACTCGGCCAGGCTCGGCTGCATGAAGTGTCACCTTACGGTTGAGCGCCTTGGAGAGGATGTGGTTGAGGTCACTCTGCTGACTGGTGGCCATGGTGCCGTCCGGCAGGGTAATTTGGACCGGAGGCACGTTCGCGCTGATGCGCGGAGGCTCGATGAAGGTAGCCCGGAAATCGAAGAGATTCGGCCATTTTCTGGGGTTCTTGGCGGTTGCGACCTTCCCATCGGAGCTGTCCGCCAGCGCGTAAGCCCGATCTCCACACAGTCCGCGTTCCGTAACCTCGGTGGCGTTCAGCTCCTCTCCCATCATGGACTTGACAGGGTATCGCCAAATCGAAGCCACCGCACCAAGATCGATTCGCATTGGGTTTGGCATGCTAGAAGCTCCTTAGCCTGCTCAACCGGGGACTTCTCTCCCAGCAAGCCGTCCGCCGGGCTCCGCACCCCTTTGCCGCCACGGTTCAGGACATTCGGGGAAACCCTCGTCGTCTCGACGTCCTCGTGCCCGAGCAGTTCCTACACCGTCCGGATGTCGTAGCCGTCTTCCAGCAAGTGCGTCGCGAAGGCAGGCCGGAACGAAGGAGGCGTCGCCGGCTTCGTCCGTCCGGTCTGCGTCACCGCCTCCTTTACGGACCGCTGAATGACGGACTCGTCCAGGTGGTGCCGCTTGACCTGCCCGTCCCGCGGCTCGACGCTCCGCCGAGCGGCCGGGAAAAGGTATTGCCAGCCCCACTGCCGGTTGGCGTCCGGGAGGTAGACCTGGCCGTAGCTCGCCGTTGGCCTCGGGGAAGCCTTCCGACTCCGGGATTATCTTGCTCGACAGGCTGATTGGAACGCGCCCTCTCTGCTTTGTCAAGGAGCCATCCGAGCTTTCCTCGGGGCACCGTTTCCAGCGGCCACACCCGGACGCCCTCGCCACGGCGCGCGCTCAACACGATGGCCGTCTCCCCATCCCGGGACCGAACAGAAGAGGAGCGAACCTCTCTGCCACCCTCCGTGTCCTGTCAACAATTATTCAGCCCGTACCACTCCATGCAACCGAGGACGCCATGCGCGATGACACGGCGAGGTCCGGCGCTGAGCGCCCGGGCCGCAGCAAGGATCGCAAGAGGCGCGGCAGTTGGGAGGAGCAGCCGCGGCGCGAGGGCATTCGACGCGGCGGCGGAGGTGGGGAGGCCCTCGGCGAACGTTTGGGCCCGCTGCGCCGCTTTCTGCTCTCCCGCGCCGGTCGCCCGTGGGACAAGGTCTTCTCCGAGGTCTGCGCACGCCTGCGCCGGCATCCCGGCGGTCCGGCCCGGCTGCGCGACAAGATCGACCGCATCGTGGCGATGCACGTCGTGCTGATCGACCAGATGGCGGCTCGCCCCCACCGAGGCAAGCTCGGTGAGACGGGGCGCCATCCGGGAAAAGTGCCGGTCAAGGGATGTAGGTGATGCCGTCCTGATAATCTGCCGGGTCCCCCGCGTGGGCCGCAAGGACCAAGTAGCCAAGCACCGCCGGGACGA
>JACOUH010000151.1 GCA_016177925.1 Planctomycetota bacterium
AAGGCGCAAGGACCATAAGCCCCCCGGGGCCCCCAAGATCCGGGTGATGGATGCAGCACTTAAAGCCAAGATGGCAAAGCTCTTACGGACGGTACAAGCAGCAAACTGTTAACGGCGTTGCGTGCCATGCTTTCGCGGCCCGCGCTGTCGGGGACAAGGACCCAGCCAAAGAAGGCCGCGAAAGTATGCCACCCCCGACACTTCACTTTCCCTCTTGCGGGGAGCTATCTAGCCGAACTGTCGATACAGGCGGCCGACCGCAAGGCCGTCACGGACGCCACCAACCGGATCGACAGCCTGCTCGAGCGAGACCCCGAGCAGCAAGGGGAGTCACGCCCCGGTGGGCGTCGGATTCTCCTGGTTCCTCCTCTTGGCGTGGTCTACAGGGTCAACAGCAACACCCAGACGGTTGACGTTCTCAGGGTCTGGGCCTTCAGAGGCCCGTAACAGGACGACGCCATGCCGCACCACCCACTGCGCCCCGATGACCTCCCCTTCAGCCGCCGCGAGCTGCTGGGCCGCAGCGGCCTCGGCTTCGGCCTGCTCGGCCTGGCCGGAATCCTTGTTTCTAACGGATCGCTTGTCGCGGCGCCATCGTCCGGCGCCGTCAATCCGCTCGCTCCGAAAGAGCCGCACTTCCGGCCGCGCGCCAAACGGGTCGTCCACCTCTTCATGAACGGCGGGCCGTCGCAGGTCGACACGTTCGATCCCAAGCCTGCCCTCGACAAGTATCACGGCAAGCCGCTTCCCAACCCCAACCTGCGCACCGAACGCAAGACCGCCGGGGCCATGCGCTCGCCCTACCAATTCAAGAGGTACGGCAAGAGCGGTATCGAGGTCAGCGAACTGTTCGCCCACACCGCGGAGCTGATCGATGACCTCTGCGTCATTCGCTCGATGCATGCCGACGTTCCCAACCATGAGCCCTCTCTTATGTTGATGAACTGTGGCGACGGGCGCTTGCCACGGCCGTCGATGGGTTCGTGGATCACCTACGGCCTGGGTAGCGAGAACCAGAACCTGCCCGGCTTCATCGCCATGTGCCCCGGCGGTTACCCCATCGTCGCCACGCAGAACTGGCGCTCCGCCTTCCTGCCCGGCGCCTACCAGGGCACCTACGTCGATACGCAGCACAGCGACGTGCGGAAGTTGATCGAGAACATCAGCAACCCGACCATCCCGCTCGCCGAGCAGCGTCGCCAGCTCGACCTGGTGCTGCGTCTCAACCGCCGCCACAGCGAACAGCGGCCGCACGACCCGCAACTGGAGGCGCGCATTCAGTCGCTCGAGCTGGCCTACCGCATGCAAACCGAGGCGACCGACGCCTTCGATCTCAACAAGGAGCCGCTGAAGGTCCGCGACGCCTATGGCAGCGGCACGCACGGTCGCCAACTGCTGATCACCCGCCGCCTGCTGGAACGCGGCGTGCGCTTCGTCCAGGTCTGGAGCGGTGGCGGACAGCCGTGGGACAACCACGATGGTCTCGCCCAGGCGCACCGCAACCTCGCCCGGGATTGGGACCGTCCCATCGCCGCGTTCCTTCGGGACCTGAAGCACCGCGGTCTGCTGGAGACGACCCTCGTGATGTGGGGCGGCGCGTTCGGCCGCACGCCTGTTGCGGAACTGCCGGCGCTGAGCGGGCGCGATCACAATCATTACGGATTCAGCATGTGGCTGGCCGGCGGCGGCGTCAAGGGCGGGCATGTCCACGGGGCCACCGACGAGTTCGGCTTCGCTGCCGCCCTTGACAAGGTCCACGTCCACGACCTGCACGCGACGATCCTGCACCTGCTCGGCTTCGACCACGAGAGGTTGACGTATCGCTACGCGGGGCGCGACTTCCGCCTGACCGACGTCCACGGGCACGTCGTCCGAGACCTCCTCGCCTGACGGCTTCGCGGTCAGCAAGGGCGAACGCCCCAGGGCGCGTAGGTAGCCACCGAGCTGTCGGTCTCCCACAGGCGGACCTCGACGACAGGGAAGTGGTGCGCCGCCGCGGCGTCGAAGAGCAGCCGGGCGATGGCCTCGGCAGTCGGGTTGGTGTCCATCTCGAAGACCGGCTCGCCGAGGGCGCGCAGGGCTGGCAGGACCGGGTCGTCGCGGCGCAGGAGCATGCGGTGGTCGAGGTTGTCGTCGACCCAGCTGCCCATCACGTTTTTGAGGTCCGTGAAGTCGATCAGCATGCCGCGGTCGTCGAGGGCTTCGCCCTCGAGGATGATGACGGCGGTGCCGTTGTGGCCGTGCAGGTGGCGGCACTTGCCCGCGTAGTCCAGCAGGCGATGGCCGTAGCAGAACTTGAATTCCCTGGCAACGCGGAACATGGTCTTGGCTCCCGTGCTTCTGGTCGAACTCGGACCACCAGCGCTCCCCGGCCATTGTAGCGGTGCCATCACCCCCTCGCCCCGGAGAGAGAACATCATGGTTCGACCGCTCACCGTCCTGTTCGCCTTCGCGCTGCTCGCCGTCGCGGTTGGCGAGACCCCGAAGGGGTTGCCGCTGGTCTTCGAGGATGACTTTGAAAAAGGAGCCGGCCGCTGGGAGCCGCTTGACCCTGACGGGTGGAAGGTGATCGAAACGAAGCAGGGGAAGGTCTTCAGCCAGTTCAAGAAGGCCAGCGCGTACAAACCGCCGCACCGCAGCCCGTATCACATCGCCCTGGTGAAGGACGTCGTGGTCGGCGACTTCGTCCTGGAGGCGAAGTGCCAGAGCACCGTGAAGGACTATCCGCACCGCGACCTGTGCCTGTTCTTCGGCTACCAGGATGCCGCCCACTTCTACTACGCTCACCTGGGCAAGCGAGCCGATGATCACGCCAACCAAATCTTCATTGTCAACGGGGCAGACCGCAAGAAGATCTCGACGAAGACGACGCCAGCCACCAACTGGACCGACGGCTGGCACCGTGTCAAGGTGGTGCGCTCGGTCGCTGACGGCCGAATCGAGGTCTACTTCGACGACATGAAGACTGCGGCAATGACGGCGAAGGACACGACGTTTGTCTGGGGCCGCATCGGCATCGGCTCGTTCGACGATACCGGCAACTGGAACGATGTGAAGGTATGGGGGCGAAAGGTCGAGAAGAAGTGAAGCTGTAGGACGGATTTCCAATCCGTCCGGGGGTGTGAAGCCGGGACGGATTGGAAATCCGTCCTACAGAAGGCAAGGGTTCGAGTGTCGCGTCCGCAGTCGCGGTCATTTCAGCCCCCTCGTCGCCTCCTCGTAGCCTTCGAGCACGACCGGCACGGCTCGTTCGCCCTCGGGGAGGATCTTGCAGACACGGCCATCCGCCCGCGCCCACACGCGATAGCCGCCGCTGCGCAAGCCGATGCGATAGCGCGTCAATTCCTGAGTCTCGTCCTTGACCTTCACTCCGTCGGCACCCGAGCGCTCGATGGTAAAGGTCGGCATCAGGTACGGCTGCGAGGGGTGGAACCAGAGCCCAGGGAACTCCTGCTTGCCGCCCTTCTTCGCATCGTAGCGACGCACCAGCTCGAATACATCGCTCCAGTCAGGAGCGGTCGTCACGACCGGGTTGGCCGGCACCTTGACGAAGTCGGTCACGCCGCCACGTTTAATCTTCGCCGGCTCCGTCCGCAAATCCACGCTAGCCGTCTTGCGCACCTCGCCCTTGCGATGCACGATCTCGGCCCCGACCACGGTGCCGTCCTTGTCGCGATGGACGGTCAAGGTCAACGTCTCGCGCCCGCGGACCGTGCGGCTGACGTAGGTTGAGCCCGTGGACGTCGTCGTGTCGGTTACCTCGCTCTCGAGGACGAAGCGGTTGCCTTCCGGCTTGAGGTAACGGACCGGCTTCGGCTTCTCGGCCTCTCCCTGCCCGAGAACCAAACAACCCAACAGGACACAGGTGAGGGGTATCACGATCTCAACCTCTCTGAAAAAACATTGATTCGATCCTGGTCTGGGGCGCTACACTGGCCCTGATCATCTCTCCTTGGCGCTCGTCCCGCAAGCGTTCCCTCTCGGCCGACGTTCTCACTTCTGGCAGGTCCTGGCCTGCCGGGTTCTCCCTCCTGAGAAGCTGAGCAGTCATTTTCGTGCGATTTGACGTCTGCGCGGTCGTGGCCGGTTGGCACTGCCTTTGCTCCGCTTCCGCACACGGAACGCCCTTGCGGGAAAGCCGTTGACGAGCCCTTCGCCGCAACTACAACAGGTTTCGTGGGCTGGTCGACGTGCCGGCCTTTCCCTCACTGACTGGGAGCCAGCCACCCATCATGTCGGACTCGATCCAGAACAAGCCGGAGTCCCCGGGGACTCCGCCCTCTTCGCCGCCCGCGGCCGATGGCGTGACCGCCACCCCGCCCGCCCCTGCGCCGGCGCCCGCCGCTGCGAAGCCGTCCGTCCCGGCTGCCAAGCCGGCCGTCGGCCCGTCGCGCCGCAACGCGCTGATCGCCTTCTTCACCAGCAGCATGGCGGTCGCCTGGACCAGCTTCACCGCCGCGATGGCCGCCATGACGCTGGGCACTATCCGCTTTCTCGTGCCCAACGTCCTGGATGAGAAGCCCTCGCGGATCAAGGTCGGCCTGCCGCAGAATTACGAGGAAGGCCAGGTCACCGATCGCTACAAGGACCAGAACACCTGGATCGTCCGGCACGACGGCACGATCTACGCGCTGAGTACGACCTGCACGCACCTCGGCTGCACGCCCAACTGGCTGGAGCGCGAGCAGAAGTTCAAGTGCCCCTGCCACGGCTCGGGCTTCTACATCAGCGGCATCAACTTCGAGGGCCCGGCCCCGCGCCCGCTGGAGCGCTGGGCCATCGGCATCGGCGACGACGGCCAGATTGTTGTCGACAAGAGCAAGAAGTTCCAGCAGGAACGCGGCGAGTGGAGCAACCCCGAGTCGTTCATCAAGGTGTAATCCCCGGCGAGCGGGGGGTGTGAACCCCCCGGTCTTCGTTTGACCGGGGGGTTCACACCCCCCGCTCGCCGGTCCGCCAAGGAGCCCCCTGTGTCAGTCGGCGACTTCATCCGTAATTCGCAGGTCTGGAAGAGCATCTTCCGCCACCCGGCGCCGCGTGACCGGCGCAATCGCGTGGTGGTCATGCTCACCAACGTCTTCCTGCACCTGCATCCGGTGTCGGTGCGCCAGAGCGGCATCGCCCTGAGCTATACCTGGTGCATGGGCGGGATCACGTTCTTCCTGTTCCTGGTCGAGACGATCACCGGCGTGCTCTTGATGTTCTACTACCGGCCGACGCTGGAGCACGCCTACAACGACATCCTCGCCCTGCGCGACGTGGCGACGCTCGGCATCCTCCGCGAGCTGCATCGCTGGGGCGCTCACGCCATGGTCATCACGATCTGGCTGCACATGTATCGGGTGTTCCTCACCGGCAGTTACAAGCCACCGCGAGAATTCAACTGGGGCGTCGGCGTCATCTTACTCGTGTTAACGCTGCTCTTGAGCTTTACCGGCTACCTGCTCCCGTGGGATCAGCTCGCCATCTGGGCCATCACGGTCGGCAGCAACATGGCCCGCGCCACGCCGCTGCTCGGTCACGAGGGGCCCGGCTCGACATTCCTCACGGTCGGCGACGTGCCGCTGATCCACAGCGGCTCCGACGCACGCTTCATCCTGCTGGGGGGACGGTTCGTCAGCGGCGATACCTTGCTGCGCTTTTACGTCTTGCACTGTGTCGCCATCCCACTCGCCGCGGGGCTGCTGATTGCCGTTCATTTCTGGCGCGTCCGCAAGGACGGCGGCATCAGCGGCCCGCTGTAACCGCGACAATCGGGGCGAGCGGGGGGCGGGTGCCGCGCAGCGGCCGCCCCCCGGTAGTTCGACGCACCGGGGGGTTGACACCCCCCGCTCGCCGGGTCCTGACAGGGAATACGTCTCATGTCACAGACTTTCGCGACCGGCCTTGCCGTCTTCTTCCTGCTCGGCATGCTGCTGAACGTCGGCTTTGCCTATTACTACTACAAGGCCGAGAAGAACTCGACGGCGGGACGGGCCTGGGGCATTGTTGCCTTTCTTTACCTTGTGCAGGCAATTGCCTTCCGGGCCAACCGGCAGCTCGGCATCCCGTACCGGCTCAGCGAGGGCATCGACGCGCTCATGGGGCCGGTCACCTACACGGTCCTGTCAATCGTCGCCTTCTGTGCCTTCGTCTACTTCCGGCGCACCCTGACCCAGCCGCACGTCGCCTGGGGCATCCTCAACCTCAGCCTGCTCGGCTCGTTCTGGGCGGTCACCGACCCCGAGTTCCGCAAGATCATCACCAAGCCGGACAACGTGCCGATCCCGCTGTTGATCTTCTCGGTCGGTTTCTTCACCTGGCTGGCGCTGCGGCGCGGCGTCCTCAACGATGAACGCATGGCGCGCGGCGAGGCGCCCCTGGAAAAGCTCGAAGACGACAAGGTGCTGGTGTGGCCCGACCTGGTCTACACCGAACTGATCGCCATGATTGTTTGCACGGCCATCCTGATCGTCTGGGGCATCGTGCTCAAGGCGCCGCTGGAGCAGCCGGCGACCAGTGCCAAGGCGCCCAACCCGTCGAAGGCGCCGTGGTACTTCCTCGGCCTGCAGGAGATGCTGGTCTACTACGACCCGTGGATGGCCGGCGTGGTGCTGCCGACGTTCATCATCATCGGCCTGATCGCCATGCCCTACATCGACTTCAACCGCCACGGCAACGGCTATTTCACGTTCGATCAGCGCAAGTTCGCAATGTTCACGTTCATGTTCGGCTTCGTCGTCCTGTGGGTGACGCTGATTGTGCTGGGCACCTTCCTGCGCGGGCCAAACTGGAACTTCTTCGGCCCGTACTCTGCCTGGAACCCGCACAAGGTCGACAACCTGAACAACGTCAACGTGTCGCGGATCTTCTGGCTCGACTGGCTCGGCCGGCCGCTAGAAGGGATGAACCCGATCGTCCGCGAGTTGCCGGGCCTGTTTCTGACCTTCGTCTACCTCGTCCTGCTGCCGCCGTTTTTGGCCAAGACGGTCATGCGCGGTTTCTTCATCCGAATGGGCTTCGTCCGCTTCTTCCTGCTGGTGACGCTGATGCAGTTCATGGCGGCGCTGCCGATCAAGATGGTGCTGCGCTGGATGTTCAACCTGAAATACATCGTCTACTTCCCGGAGATTTTCTTCAACATTTGACGCCGGCCCGTCCCGTGCGAGCCCCAACGGGGCGGTCGTGAATAGCCAGGGGCGTGAGCCCCTGGTGGGACCGGCGAACCGAGACATCCCAGCCCCGAAGGGGCGGCAGACGCCCGGGGCACGCAGAACGGTCGCCCCTTCGGGGCTGACGGACTGGATGATAGCCTCGAGCCAGGGGCTGACGCCCCTGGCTATTGACGGCCGCCCCTTCGGGGCTC
>JACOUH010000152.1 GCA_016177925.1 Planctomycetota bacterium
CGTGATCGACCTCGATCGTTACCTCGTTGCGACCGACCTGCGTGTGCTCCTTCAGATCTTTCTCTTGCAGCACGTCGCTGTTTTTCTCGGTCACCTCCCCGCCGGCGACCTTCTTGCCGTTGATGAGGATCGAGAAATTCGCTGTCTCCTTCTGCAGCTTGTTGCCGGCACCGGCCACCAGGGCCTTCAGCGCCAGGATGGTCGCCTGCGTGCTGCCCCAGGTGCCGTTTGAGCCCTTCGCCTTGACCAGGTACGTCAGGGAGCGATTGGCCACGTTGTGGAACTGGTTCGTCCGCAGCATGGCCAGGGCCGTCAGGGCGGTCGTCTCGACGGTCATGCTGTCGCCGCGCGCGTAGCTGAGCGACTGCCCGCCGGCCGGGAAGAAGCAGGTCTTCTCCTCAGCATTGTCCTGCCGCTTCTTCTCCAGCACCTTCAGCACTTCCAGGGTGCTGTCGTCGTTGGGGTCGAACGCGGCCAGGGCATTGGCGGCCAGCGCCAGGATGTAGGCGTTGTCCGCCTTCTTGACATTTTCACGGATATACTCGATCGACTTCTTGACTTGGTCCTTCGGCGTGCCGCTGTCCACAAGCGCCCAGACGACGTAGCTGGTCAGGAGCAGCTTGGGATCGCCCATGCGCTCGATCGCCTCGCCGTGGGTGGCGCCGATCTTCGACCAGGTGCCGTCGGCCGCCATCTGCTTGAGCAGCCACTTCTGGGTGCGGTCGAGGACGCCCTTGTCGATCGGGTAGACCTTCGCCATGTCGTTGAACTCCTGGAGGCCGTAGGCGCTCAGCCAGACCAGGGGCTCGCCATTGCCCCACCAGTCGAAGCCGCCGCCGGGGCGCTCGAAGGTGAGGAGCTTCTGATAGCCAACATTGAGGTACTGCTCGGCCTTCATCAGGAACTCGGAGGAGGAGGCCACACGGGCCTTCTTGACGTAGTCCACGACCAGAATGTTCGGGTACGCGGACGACGACGTCTGCTCCATTCAGCCACCCGGAAGGCGTATCAAGCCGTCCACCCCTTCCAGGATCTGACTGAACACTCCTGGGTAGACCTTGACGATTAGCTTCGACGCATCCGGCACCGCGTTGGCCGGGATGTCGATGACTTTCGTCACCTTGCCGGCCAGCCGATCGGACGACGTCACCTCGATCTTCTTGCCGTCGGGCAGCACCTCGATCTCGCGCTTGATGGCGTCGGAGGCCTTGCTGCCGCGGGCCTTGACCGTCAAGTGCTGCGTCCAGAGCTTCCTCGCCCGGATGCGGAACTTGACCGACGTCACCTCGCCCGGCTTCAGGTCGAGCGAGCGCGTCGGCGTGTCGCCGACCAACTCGAACCAGTCCTCCTTCTGCAATTCGATCTTCAGAGTCTGCGGAGTCTTGAGGTAGTTATAGACGGCGACGGGGAAGGCGACCTCGTCGTTCTGCGTCAGGGCCACAGGCAGGTCCAGGTCGACAAAGAAGTCCTGGAAGACCTTCAGAGGTGCTGACACGCCGCCCAGCAGTCCGCCCTTCGACGACGCCGAGGCGGTCAGCCGCCAGGTCGTGATCGAGTCGGCGAAGTCGACGGACAGGTCAGCGACTCCCCTCTCGTTGGTGATCAGGGCCGGCTTCCAGAACATCGTTTCGGGGAAGAACTCGCGCAGCCGTGTCGGCTGAGCCCCTCCGGAATCAGCACCCGGCGTGCTCTCGGAGGTCGGCACGGCTGCCTCCGCTGCCTTCAGCAGCGTCGGGCCGCCCGCGCCGCCGCGGCCTGGCGCCCCCTGCGCCATGGGCAGGGCGCCTCCGCCACCAAACCCGCCCTGGAACCCGCCGCCGCCACCTAGCGGTCCGCCAAGGCCATCCTTCATCGCCGCCCGGTCGAAATCGGCAAAGAGGTTGCGCCTCTGCAGCTGCCTGCCCCAGCGGCGGCCACCGTCACCCAGCTGGAACCCGTCCAAGGCGAGGTTCTGGTCGCCCCACCAGCCGGCCCCGTGATTCCAGGCGATTGCCACGCTTTGCTTGACATCGTCGGCGGTGTCGAACTTGCCGTCGGGACCGGCCGACACCAGCTCGTGCGTGTTGTACAGGTCGTGCCCCGTCGGGTTGGCGAGCTTCCCCGCCCGCTTGACCAGCTTGATTGGCCCGCCCCAGGCGTCGCGGGCAACCCTGGGATCACCCACTGCCTTGGCGGCATCGTCAATGACCTTCGCCGGCACCTCCCACTTCTTGTCCTTGAACCATTGAGCGCGGTGGGCGTTGGCCTGCTGGGCGACCGGCCAGACGAGTTGCTGGATGCGCTGCGACGTGTAGGCCCGGGCCAACCGATCGGCAGTGAAATCCTTCTCCAGCCGGGCCAGGCCGTCCAGCGACAGTTGCCCGCCGAGCGGGTCCTTGAGCTGGTTCTCGTTCAGCCACTTCATCTTGACCAGTTCGTCCAGCAGGCCGTCCTTGAACCGCCAGTGCTTGCTCTCCTTGTCCTGTTCCAGGAACTCCTTGCCCTGGAAGGCGTAGTTCCACAGGGCCCAGCCAATCTGCTGCAGGTTGCCCTCGAACTGGCGACGCCGTTCCTGAGCCGGGTCAACGTCCCAGCGGGCCGGCGGCTTGGGCCGGACCGACGTCAGCAGCACCTGGGCGACCTGCTGCTTCTCGGGCGGCAACTCGGGCCGCAGCACCAGATCGTTGATCGTCTCACTGGGCTTGTAGACCGCCTGGGCCTGCGGCTTCATCAACTCTTCCTGGAGGGTAAAGTAGACCTTCTCCAGGCCCGGCTGCATCTCCTGTAGCGCGTAAACAGCCTCGTCAACGATGAGGACGCCCAGCGCCGCCGCCGTCGGCTTGCCGGCGCTGTCGGTGACCTCGAAGCGGATGCTTCCGTTGTCGCCGGGTTTGTACACGTCCTTGTTCGGCTTGACCTTGATGTTCAGGTCGGACGGCGGCTGGACATAGACGACACGACCGTCGCGGATGATTTCGCCGGAGGCGAGCATCTGATAGGCGTGGACCTCGAGGGTGCCGAAGGCCTCCGCCGGCAGAGTGACCTTCTTGAGCGCCTTGCCGTCCTTGACGGCGAGCCATTCGGTCAGCAGTGTCTGGCCATTCTTGACCAGGTCGAGATAGACCGTGGGTAGGCCGGCTGACGTGCGGACATCGATGGTCATATTATCGCCGCCTCTGTAGACGGCCTTGTCGAGGCGGAGCAGCACGTTCTCGCCCAGCGGGTCGCTGCTGAGCGTGGCGATGGCGGCGGCCTTCTCGCCCTTGGCGTCTTTCGCCTCGGCGGTGAGATCGAGGAGGTTCTTGGCAGCCCAGATTTGCCTGGTGCCGCCGAGGACCTCGACGTTCTGCATGCCCCAATCGCCGGGGCGGAACTGCTTGGCCTCTGGGGTGAAGGCGAACTCGGCGAGGCCGGCTTCGCTGGTCTTCACCTTGGCGAGGGGATTGCCCTTGGTCTCCTTGCCGAGCCAGACCTTGACGTCGCAGCGGGCAGGGCTGCCGTCGGGGTAGATGGCGGCGGCGAAGACGCGGTTCTCGACGCCGGGCACCAGCCGGCCCGCCTCGGGAATCAGGCTGACCTTGATCGGCTGATCGCTGACGGTGTAGGTGCGCGTGAACGTCTCGCTGTGGTCGGCCGTGTCGGTGACCTTGACCTCGAGGCGGACCAGGGCGTTGCCCTTGACCAGCGGCTGGCCGACGAAGTAATTGGGCAGCTTGACCTCGAACTTGGCATGGCCGCGCTCGTCGGTCGTGCCTTCCCAGGTGGCGAAGTCCTTGAAGGCGACATCGAAGGTGCTGGCCGTGACCTTCACCTTGGCCTTGGCCACCGGCTTGCCGAAGAAATAGTCCGTTTGCAGATCGGCCTTGACCACTTCCTTCGGCAGATAGAACTTCTTATCGGCGGTCACCTCGCCCTTGAACTTGGGCAGGACATACGGCTTGACCGTCACCGTCTTGTCGGCCTGCGTCTTGTCGAGAATGGCGCGGACGCGGTAGTCGCCGGTGTTGACCTCGCTGGCGAGCTGGAAGTCGACCGCGGCAACCCCATACTCCGATGTCTCGTGCTCGCGTTTGAACACCTTGTTGCCCTTGCTGTCCTCGACCTCGAAGACGAGCTTGCTCTTGGCGACGGGCTTCAGATCGAACGCGCCGAGCGACAGGGCCCGGATGTGGATGACCTGTCCGGGCTGGTACAACGGCTTGTCGGTGACAAGCAGGACCTTGTGCTCGTCCTTGATCTTGACCTCGCGTTCGAGCTTCTCCTCACCGAGGCCGGAGCGAGTGACGACCTCCATCTTGTACGCCCCGGCGGGCAGGGCGGGCACGCTGAAGGGGACCTTGGCCACGCCGTCGGTGCCAACCTTGCCGGAGAAGAGCTTATACGAGCGCTCCTTGCCGCGGAGCTGGACCTCGACACTGGCGCCGGCGAGGGGAACGGTCTCGGTGAGCGACTTGACGCCGCGCACCTCGCAGCGGAGGAAGGACTTGCTACCGGCGTGGAACTCCTGGCCGGCGGTCAGGACGGTTTCGTGGGCCTTCTTGAGCAGGATCGTGCCGAGCTTTTTCTTAAGCTTCTGCTTGCCGAAGGTGTAGCGGACGGTGACCTGGTCGATGGGCAGCGTGGGGGTGGGGAACTCGAAGCGGTAGGCCTCGGCCTTGTCCCTCTGGTCGACGGTCTTTTCGAGGTGATCGACGACCTTGTCCTCGGGGCCAAGCAGTTCGGCGACGAGTTTGCCCTCCAGGCGGCCCGTGTCGCTGTTGACGAGGGTGACAGAAACGAGCAGGTTCTTGCCGGGGGTCTGCAAGCCCGCGGCGGACTCGAGGCCGCGGCGATGCCGATCGGCACCCAGGGATAGAACCATTGCTGACGTGGAGTTTCAGACATGGCCGTCTCCGTCGGTTATGTTGAGGAATCGGGCTCGGCTGAGGTCGTCCTCTTGGGACCGGGCTGCGAGTCGCGCAGGACGTCCTTTCGTCTGTCCGAGCGAGCTTCAATCTATCAGACGAAGCAGGACGGCAAAAGTTGGCAGAAAGGGAAACCGGCGGCTTGGGGCGCATGCCGGTCGAGTCGGTGGTCGGCCGTCGGTTTCGATCAGTCCCTCTTGTCCGGTCAGGACCGTACCGCTATGATTGCGGATGAGATTGGTTGAATTGGGGAATGGTGTAACGGTAGCACGACTGACTCTGGAAACGTCGAAACGATCAAAACCCCTGGATTTCCTGGGGTTTTCGCATTTCACCCTACCGCAATTACTCCTGTTTGATCCGGTCGGCGGTTGTAAACGGTTGTAACAATCGGGGCAATGTGCTACACGCAATCTCTCCCAAGTAGGAGACGGCGGCGTGTGGTTACTTTGACTTTCCGCCGTCGGTTGTTTCCTTCCTGCCCTTCCGTCCCGCTCCAGCGTTCGTGGCGGGCTTCTTCTGACCCGACGGCCCCTTCGCTCGCCTTGCCCTCTGACGTCGCCTCCTGCACCGCGGCAGGGGCCTTGCGTGGTCGGCCCCGTGGCCGCTTCGGCTGCTGCTGCTCGGCGCTCTCGGCGGGAGCCTTGCGAGGACGGCCCGGCCCGGCGGGTGGCGGAGTAACCGGCTCCTGCAAGAAGGCGTTGGCGTCCACCCCCAGCGCGTTGACTAGCGCCACGACGTTCGACCAACTCGGCTCCCGTGAGCCCCTTTCCCATCGGGCAATCGCGTCCCGCTTCACCCCGACTTTCTCGGCGAGTTGCTCTTGAGTCAGCCCGGCTTGACTCCGCAACTCTCGCAGGCGTCCGGCGAACCACTCGGCGCTCATTGTCCTCTCCAACAATCTTGAGAAAATGTAGTCAACTGGCCTTGTCAATGAGGCCATCTGGCCCTATTATAACAGTGTAGCCAACTGGCTTCAAGCTCTTTGACAACTCGGCGAGATGCACGCGACCCCTCAGACCTTCGGCCGGTGTGAACCATCCGCCGCGGGCAAAGTCGGCCGGGCCAACGAGCGACCGGGGAGGGGCGGAAAAGAGAAGAGGAAGAGGCAAGCGGAAATGAAGTGGGGCCGTCGGTGCGGCTAACACCAACGACCCCGAGTCAACCACCTGAGTTAGAGGAGATTGACCGATGAACGCTACCACCAAGACCGCCCCCCGTCAACGCAAGAAGCCCGCCCGGTTCTGCAAGCTGACCCGGCAGGGCGCCTGTCGGTTCCTGTCCATCCGGCAGGTTCTGACCAAGGACCGCGAGCAACTCGACGCCTACGACCTGTTGGAGATCGGGGCGGACACCGGCCGCGGCTTTCGCCTGACCAAGCCCAACGGCAAGACGTACTGCGTCAGCGTCAGCGGCGAGCAGGAGTCTTGCGAATGCAAAGGACACCTGCAACGCGGACACCGCACGGTCTGCAAGCATCGTGCGGCGCTCGCCAAGCTCATCGCTCTCGGCAAGCTGTAACCGCTCCTTTCGGGCGGGGGACTGCCCACCCCGGCCTCTCGCTTCAGGAAGGGGGCGAACATGCTACTGAGACACGCAACACCACTCCGCAAT
>JACOUH010000153.1 GCA_016177925.1 Planctomycetota bacterium
ATGCGAAGGCGACCCGGCGGAAGGTCGTCCCGATGCCGCGCAGTCTCTGCGGCTCGGCTCGGCCGTCGAGCAGGTCCTTGATGCGGTAGACCAGGATCTCGTGGTCGCGATTGCCGGCAACGGCCAGGTACTCCCCCTGGGCGGTGGTCGCCAGGACCGGCTGCTTGGAGTCGTTCCACAGGAAGAGGTCCGCCTTGACCGCCCCGAAGTCGTCGCCCGTCAGTTTGAAGAGCTGCAGGCGGCGCTCGTCGTCTCGCCTGGGAAGCCGCGCGACGACCGCCACGTAGTCCGGCGGACCACCCGGCCGGGAGGACACCAGGGCCAACGCCGTGGCGTATGCGGTGGAGTTGTTTCCCCGGGCGCGCGCCCCCTGGACCCACGACGCCTTCCCATCGCTTACCCGCCATAATTCCAGGGAGGGTGTGTGCTCGCCGCGCGGAGCCGTGAGGACCGAGCCTTCCTCTGGCAGAAAGGCGGCGGTCGCCGTATCGGACTGGGCCGGCACCAGGCGCTCGCGGTCCGGTTCCCAGGCGCGGAAGGCGCCGTCGTTCAGGGCGACCGCCACGCGGACGGCGCGAGGGGCGTCGCCGGTGTGCTCAACCGCCAGCCCGGGTCGCACGAGTTTCCTCATGTCCAGGGACAGGCCGCGCTGCTGAGCGAGCGACGCGGCTTCCTCGACGTTCCACAGCCGCAGGTCGATGCCGACCTCCGACTTCCCGCTCGCCTGCACGGCGACGGAGGCCAGCAGGGGCGGCTTGCCTGCCCGTTTCGGGGCGAAGGCCAGGGCGAAGACCTGACCGCGGTGCCCGCGCAGCTCGCGGGCGGAGCCGTCGTCGGTGTCGAAGAGGTAGATTCGGCCCTGGTCCTCGAGCATCTCGTCGTCCATCTTCCCTTCCGTGGGGATGGCGTAGCCAAACTCGCGGAAGCCGAACTGGCCGCGGTAGACACTCATACCGCCAACCGCCAGCCACTTGCCGTCGGGCGACAGGGCCAGGGCGTTGACCGCCCCGTTGAGCGCTGGTCCCAGCGGCACGCGGTAACTCGTGCGGCCCAGACGGTACTGTCCCTGGTCGAAGTCCCAGGTGCGCACAACCTTGTCCAGGCCGGCGGCGTACAGCCGTTGGCCGTCTGGACTGAAGGCCAAGGCGGTCACGGCGGCGGTCGGCCCGCCGGCCTCGACGCGCAAGACCGGCGCTTTATCGACCTTTTGGAGTCGTGCGGGAGGCTGGGCAGCGGCCGGCGCCGCCAGTGCCAACAGAGCGAGAACGAAGACAACTCGAAGGGGCATGGTACAACTCCTGTTGCCCGGACCAGAGGCACGGGGACGGGCCCAACAGATGTGGGGTTTGTCGTGTGGATCGCCTCCTTTGATAGTACCTTGCCGGGCGAAGAAGTCCACCCCGGTCGGGCCCCGGCGGCTGAGAAGGCGCTTGCCTCCGGGTTGCCGCGGCGCTATGATCCATTATCTCCTTGTGCGCGGTGATTTGACCGCCACGACAACTGTAAGGTTCCCCCGCCTGGCTCGTGTCCGGGCGGCCGATCCGGGGAGAACGATGCCGCCTTCCACCGACCGGACGGATAAGGACGCATCCCAGCGAGGGGCACGGCTCCGCCAGATCGTCCTGGACTTCGAGAACGCCTGGCAGGAGTCGCCGACTCTGCAGGAGGCGCCGGACATCTTCTGTTTCCTGCCGCCGGGCGGGGATACGCTGCGTCTGCCGGCCCTGCACGAGCTGGTCAAGGTCGACCTGCGCGTGCGCTGGGAGCGGCGCGGGGGGACCTCCCTGGAGCCCTACCTGAATCGCTTCCCGGAGTTGGTGGTTGGGTCGGGGCCGTCCCCGGAGTTGATCCTGGAGGAGTACCGCGCCCGCCACCGGCACGGCGACCACCCGTCGCTGACCAGCTACCAACAGCGTTTCCCGGTCCAGTTCCCGGAGGTCCTGCGGCTGTTCGAGGGGGGCACGTCCGTTCCCTCGCCGCAGACACTCCCTCTCTCCCCCACCCCGCCGACGCAGGCGTTTGCCCCGCCTCCGGATGAGACGCCGGGCCGGAACGACTGGCTGCAAGAGCGCACCGGCTACCGGCTCCTCGAGATGATCGGCCGCGGCAGCTTCGGCGACGTCTGGCGCGCCGAGGCCCCCGGAGGCCTGGACGCGGCCATCAAGGTCATCTCGGGGGCCCGGGACGACGAGCGCGTCCAGCGCGAGCTGAAGGCGCTGCAGGTCATCAAGCAGCTGCACCACCCCTTCCTGCTGGTCACACAGGCGTACTGGCTGCTGGAAGAGCGCCTGGTCATCGCCATGGAATTGGCCGATGGTAGCCTGGAGGATCGCCTCGACGAGTGCAGGGCGGCCGGCCTGCCGGGCATCCCCCTTGAGGAATTGATCCGCTACTTCCGCGAGGCCTCAGAGGCCATCGACTACCTGCACGCCAATGAGGTGCTGCACCGCGACATCAAACCGGGCAACCTCTTGCTGCTCAAGGGCCACGTCAAGGTCGCCGACTTCGGCCTGGCGCGGTTGCAGGAGAGCGTGCAGTGGATGGCGGTCACCTTCTGCGGCACGCCCAAATTCATGGCCCCGGAGGTCTGGGACCGGGCCACGTGCGCCGCCAGCGACCAGTACGGGCTGGCCATCAGTTACGCCGAGCTGCGCCTGGGCAGGAACCCCATCCAGGGCGCGAACCCCTACGAGGTCGAGCGCGGCCACCGCGCGGGCGCCGTTGACCTGAGGGGCCTGGGCAAGGAGGAGCAAGAAGTCCTCCTGAAGGCCCTGGCGGCCGACCCCGAGGACCGCTACCCGAGCTGTTGCGCTTTCTGGACCGCCCTGGAGAAAGCCGTCGCGCCGCCCCGCCCGCCCCGGTCCTGGAAGAAACTTGCCGCCGGGCTGTTCCTGGCCCTGCTGACGTGTACTGCCCTCGGCTGGTTTGTGGGCCCGTGGATCTGGACGCTGATCGGCCCGTCTTCTTTCACGATGGAGGTGACCGAGCCGGTCCGACTGGACACCGGCGAGACGAAGTTCCTGGAGATCCGCCTTGAACAAACCAATTTGAACGGGCCGATCGCGCTCTCCTTCGAGGGGATGGGGGAGGGCATCACGATTGAGGACACCACGGTCTCGGCCGGGACCGACCTTGTGCGCGTGCCGGTTCGCGCCGAGCGGAAGGCCTGGGGGAACTACTCGATCAAGGTGAAAGCCGCCTGTGGCAGCCGGGTCCACGAGAAGAGCTTCCGGCTGACCGTTCTGCCGCTGCCGCCCCACTGCGTGAAGCTCGACGAGCAGACAGACAACGACTGGCGTGACAAAACCTATTACAAGCGTATCGGCTACGAGATGCCGGGGGGGACGCTGGTCGAGTTCCTGCTCATCCCGAAGAAGCGGCCGGACGACCCCGAAACCTTCTACATCATGAAGAACAAGGTTTCCGTCGGCCTGTTCCGCCCGTTCGCTACCAAGCAGGGAAAGTCCCTGCAATTCAAGGACTGGGACAGCCCTCTCAACGGCCTGCCTCCCAACAAGGATCACCCTGCCCTGAGAGTCGGCTTCGTGGACGCTTACCGCTTTGCCACGGAATGGATTGAAGGGGGAAACCTGCCGACGGCAAAGCAGTGGGACAAGGCGTCGGGGTTCTACGAGAGCGACCGGGGAGAAGGTCCCTTCGTCGGGAAATGGGACAAGTCTCAGGAGAACGCGATTGCAGTCAATCGCGAGGACAAGGGCCCCATGAGAGTCGGCACTGCCTCCAGGGATAGAAGTCTCTTCGGCTGCCGGGACATGGCGGGTAACGGCAAGGAGTGGACACGGACCAAGGGGGCCGGCGGGGAGGACCTCCGCGGCATCGACGAGCCCCGCTGGGCAGCGGAAGGCACCACCGTCAAGCTCCGGGGGGGAAATTACGCGGACCGGGTGCCCTTCAGGTTCGCGTCCCTTGAACCCGGGCCCACGTGGGGCGTCGTGGATCCGCCAGGACCTTACGGTCTGCGGGTGGTCCTCATGCCTTGAGCCCCTCGCGATACCGTTGCGCCCTCTCCACAAATGTGATTGCGTCGGCGGTGCTGTTGAACGCCCGTCTGGGGATGATGTATCCCTCGGACTCGCTGATCAAGATGAAGATGTGTTCGTCGGTTTCGCCGACGTGCTCGACCTGCGACCAAGCCATGATCGTGGTACTCACGGCCGTCGACCAGGAGAGGTTTTCTGGGGAGAGGGAAAAGGTCACGTTGTCAACCAAGCCCTTCGCTTTCTTCACCTCGTACTGCCGCTTCGGATGGGCCCGCCGGGCCAGCCACCCGAACAGCACGAGCAGTCCGAGGAGTCCATAAAAGGTGCAGACCGCGGCAAGGCCCGGAGTCCATTCGATGACCGGTCCCCCTCGTCCCCCTCGATTGGTGCTAAACATGATAACCGCGAAAACAACGAAAACGCCGATGATGATCCAGAAGATCGGGCGTGTCCGGGGGCGGGAACGCCCCTGCGCCCTGGCCTTCTGTTGGCTCCGCGCACGCACGTAGCGTTCAAAGGCGAAGAAATCGTCTTGCGTGAGGCTGTATCGGATTTCCACGGCGTATCCCCCGGCGGCGGAGGTTTCTCCCTCATCATACTGGCCGATAAGCCTCGCGACCCCTTTGGGCGGAGGAACTCCTCGCTCGCGCGTCGGGCTAAGGGGTGACGGCGACGGGGATCAGCTTGGGACGCGGCACCATGACGCTCAGCACGCTGCCGTGACGGTGCTGTAGCTGTGCGAAGTCCAGACGCAGGAAGTGGTGCAAGTCGGTGTCGGCGCCGTTGGACAGGTACGCCCGTGCCAGGTGCGCCATGTGGGCGTCGTACTCCTTCTTGCTGTGCGTGTGCAGGTCGCCGCGGCCGCCGTGGCGGCGCAGGTCGCCGTCGAACGCGGGGCCGATGTGGTACAGCTCGTGGAACAGCGTGACGAACTTGTCGTCGAAGGGCTGGTCGAGGAAACGCGGCAGACAGAACGTCACCAGGTAGAGCATCTCGACGCCGTCGACGAAGTACCGCTGGACGCAGTAGCTGACGCCGCGGCGGTGGCGGACCAGGGCGCCGCGCGGAAAACGCAGCGGCGTCACCCGCGCCTGCAACCCGTACGAGCGGCCAGTGCGCGCCTGCGTCATGCCGAACAAGAGCCGCGACAAATCGACATGGGCGAGCGCCTGGCACTGGGCGACCATGTCGGCGCACAGCCGACGGACGTGTGCGGTGAAGTCGAACGGTTCGCCGGCGGCGCCGGTCCGCAGCCAGGGCGCGGCCTCCAGCCCGACGCTGCGCCGCCGCGCCGCCGCCGGCACGCGCACGGGGCGGACCGGCAGCGGACGGTCCGCGCTCCAGCGCATCTCCAGGGGCAGCGCGCACAGGGCCGTCTGGTCGAATGACGACTCGGTGGTGGACACGGTCCGATCTCCTGCGATTTGACCTCGTTACCGCGGCGACCATGCCGCGGTCCGCCACCCGTTCTGGGCCCCGGCCCACGTCGAAGGGGATGCAGGAGGAGCGTCCCTCCCGCACTGGCCGGAAAGCCGTCCGAAGGGTGAGCGGCCTGTTCCTGGGCGATTGCTCTATCCTGCCTGATCTATCCCATAAATCCAGTAAATTCTTCCCCAGCGGCGCGCCGATGATAGAAGGGTAACAACTTCCTCACCACCCTACCAAGCCATCTTGCCGCGTGACGTGCGGCCTCCGGGGCGGCTGCGCGGTCCGACGAAGCACGAAGGGGAAACCCATGAAGACGATCAGGGGCTGGCGCCGAGGCGTCCTCGCCGGCTTCGCGGCGCTGGCCGGCCTCGCCGGTTGCCAGGCCTACTACGGGGGCAATACCTATCCGTCGCCGCGCTACCTCGAACACCCGCCGACGTTCATCCCGCCGTCGCCGCCGTTCCCGCTGCCGCGCGAACTGGCAACGCAGCAGGGGATCGCCGCCGAGCCCGAGCCCGGCGCCCCCGCCGGCGGCCTGCCCCCGCGCGTACCCGCCGGCTTCGGCCCGTGAGCGGATAAAAAGGATCATCGTAATCACTGTTTAGCCGCGACGCGCCAGCGGAGCGCTCCGCTGGCGCGTCGCGGCTAAACTTCTGCGCGCTCCTCTCCGGCCGATACTTTTTCCCCTCTCCGGGGTTCGATCGATTGATCTCGATGGAGTCGGTCCTTTCGCGGTCGCGAACGATTCTCACCACCATTTCATCGGGAACAACCTATGCTGAACAGTGCGTGAGAACGAGCGGCAACAGAGACGAGCAGCAGGAGTGTGCCAATGCGCAGCTGGATCACGAGGGGAGGGCTGACTGCCCTCGCGCTGCTGGCGGCTGGCTGGGGGGTGTCGCCGCAGGCGGCCTGCGCTGCCGGCCCCGCCGCGGCAAAGGACTTCCGCTCGGCCCCGATCAAGACCTCCGAGTGGCAGAACGCTTCCACGCGCCCGCTCGAGACGGGCGAGATCGATCGCCTCATCGTCAAGGAACTGCAAGTCTCGGGCATCCGTCCCGCGGGCCGGACGACCGATGAACAGTTCGTGCGCCGCATCCACCTCGACCTGACCGGCAAACTGCCGCTGCCGGCCGACGTCACCGAGTTCGTCGCCGATACGAGCCCGAACAAGCGCGCCAAGTTGATCGACCGTCTGCTCGACAGCGACGAGTACGCGGCCCACTGGGCGCACTACTGGCGTGACGTCATGTCGGCGCGGCTGACCGACTTCCGGGGCCGAGCCCTGTCGCGCTCCTTCGAGGGGTGGATGATCGAGCAGCTGAAGAAGAACCGCAGCTGGGACAAGATCGCCCGCGACCTGTTGACCGCCGAGGGAGAGTGCCGCTTCGACGACACCGGCAAGACGGGCAACATCTTCTTCCTCGGCGCGCACAGCGGTGCCGACGCCCCCAGTGAGATGGCCGCCGAGACGTCGCGCGTCTTCCTCGGCATCCAGATCAACTGCGCCCAGTGCCACGATCATCCCTACGACCAGTGGAAGCGTGCGCAGTTCCACGAGTTGGTGGCCTACTTCGCCCGCACGGGGAACCGGCTGGTGCGCGACACCGAGAGCAATCGCTTCGTCGGCATCGCCCTTACCTCTCCTCCCTTCCGCCGCGAACACCGCATGCCGAGCAAGGACGACCCGCGCACCGGAACGGTGGTGCATCCGAAGTTCCTGGACGGCACCTCACCCGGCCGCGCCCTGGGCGACCGTCAGCGCCGCAACAGCCTTGCCAACGCGGTCACCGGCAAGAGCAACTACTGGTTCTCGGGCGCCTTCGTCAACCGCACCTGGGGCGAGTTGATGGGGCAGTCGTTCTATCAGCCCGTCGACGACATGGGCCCGCAAAAGGAGGCGATGTTCGGCCCCGTGCTGACGCGCCTGGCCGGCTCGTTCCGCGGCACCGATCACGACATCAAGGCGCTGTTCCGGGCGGTGTTGAACAGCGAGACCTATCAGCGGCAGACGCGGCTGGGCGAGTCGGCCGGCGAGCATCTGCAATTCGCGGCGCTGTATCCGACGCGGCTGCGGGCCGACGCGCTGTGGGACTCGCTGACGACCGTCCTGGGCCGCATGGGGGCCCCCGGTGGCGGGCCCGCTCGGCGGCCGGGGGCCGGAGGGCCGTTTGCCGGACGCTTCGGTCTGGAGGGACAGTTCAAGGAGGAGTTCCGATTCGATCCATCACTGAAGCCGGAGGACGTCGAGGGCAGCATCGCCCAGGCGCTGATCCTGATGAACAACCCGCAGATCAACCAGCGCATTGCGGCCACCGGCAACAACGTACTGGGCCGCATCCTGTCCGCGCACGCGTCCGACGAGGAGGCGCTGCACATGGTCTACCTGCGCGCCCTGGCCCGCAAGCCGACCGACCGTGAGAAGCAAAAGTGTTTGAGTTACATCAAGAAGATCGGTAAACGCACCGAAGCGTTCGAGGACATTCTCTGGGCGCTGATCAACTCGACCGAGTTCCAGACCAAGCGGTGACGGGGCCGCTTGCGGCTTCGCGTTCGCTGTGTCCTCCCGCGGGTTCCACGAAACAGGATAACCACCTATGAGCCTTCAATCTCTCGTTCAGGTCCGCACGGGCCGCGATGGCGTCCTGAGCCGCCGGACCTTCTTGCGCAGTGTCGCCGCGGGGGCGGCCGGACTCGGGCTCGTCGGTTTCAAGGACGCCATGACACTGCACGCCGAGGAGTTGCGCAAGCGCGGCCTGGCGTGCATCCTGCTGTTCATGCGCGGCGGGCCGAGCCAGTTCGAGACATTCGACCCCAAGCCGGGCACCCCCATCGGTGGCCCGACCAAGGCAATCGACACCGCCGTCAGCGGTATCCAGATCGCTGAGCACTGGCCGAACGTCGCGAAGGCGCTGAAAGAGATCGCTCTCGTCCGGTCGATGACCAACCGCGAGGGCGAGCACCAGCGCGCGACCTACCAGCTGCATACCGGCTATCCGCCGGCGGGCGGTATCAAACACCCCGCTTTCGGCGCCCTCGTCGCCGCCGAGCTGGGCCCCAAGGACTTCGATCTTCCTCACTTCGTCAGTGTCGGCAACCGCTTCACAACGATCGGCTCGAGCTTCCTCGGCATGCGCTACGCGCCGTTCGTGGTCGGCAACCCGTCGCAGATGCCGGGCAATGTCGAGGTGCCACGCGGTATCGGTGACAAGCGCTTCGGCCGTCGCGTCGACCTGATGAAGGACCTCGAGGAGGACTTCGCCCAGGCCGGCGGCGCGAAACTGGTCGAGGACCATCGCCACCTCTATGCCAGCGCCGCCCAGATGGTCCGGAGTCCGCGGTTGAAGGCATTCGACGTCAGCCAGGAGAAGGACACTGTCCGCGACCGCTACGGCCGCACGCCCTTCGGCCAGGGTTGTCTGCTGGCGCGGCGACTTGTCGAGGGCGGGGTGACCTTCATCGAGGTCGACTCGAACGGCTGGGACACGCACCAGGACAACTTCATCCGCACCAAGACGCTGAGTGGAACGGTCGACCCCGGCTTCACGTCGCTCGTGACCGATCTGAAGGAGCGCGGCCTGCTGGAAAAGACATTAGTGATCTGGATGGGCGAGTTCGGCCGCACGCCGCGCATCAACGGCAACACGGGCCGCGATCACTTCCCGCGCGCGTTCAGCATCGCCCTGGCTGGGGCCGGCATCAAGGGTGGGCAGGTCCTCGGCAGCACCTCCGCCGACGGCACCACGGCGCGTGAACGGCCCGTGACGGTGCCCGACCTGTTCTGTACCTTCTGCCATGCGCTGAAGATCAATCCGCGCAAGGAAAACCTCAGCACCGAGGGCCGGCCGCTGAAGATCGTCGACGGCGGCAAGGCGGTCAAGGAACTGTTCTGACCCCGTAGGGCAGGCGGCTCGCCTGCTACCCGCCCGGATGGCAGGCGAGCCGTCTGCCCTACGGAAAGCACAGGGGCACGGGCCTCCGAGCAGTCGCTCTGCGGCATCATCAATCACCCCAGCGCCGCAAGAGGCCGGTCCTGTCCGCGAAAACGGGTGGAAGACCTCGCCGGGCAGCAGGGTCTCGAACGCGCCAGTCTGCCACCCTGCCAGCCAGCCTGCCAACATTGAGGGGGGTGTGGCACGCTGGGGTGCGCGACGCAAGTCGTTATCTGCCAAGCTTCTGTGACTTGACTGAGGGGGGGTGGACGCGCAGGTCGGCACCCTGACGCTCGCCGGCCCGGTGCAGAACGACGGAACGCTGGCGGCGACCGCCGGCGCTCTGAAGGTTAACGGCCCCCTGACCATTGACGGGGCAGGGGTACTCGCGAGCTGGTCATCTGCCACGGTGACAGTCGGCGGGCAGCTGTTGGGAAGTACCCGCAACGCGGACCGTTATGACCCGCAGGGGATGGTACGCCTTGACGGGCCAGGGACTGCCACCCAGCCGCAGTTGCTCGAAGTGATGGGCCGAGATCTCGGTCCCGACCCCACGGCGTTCCCCCCCAACTTCGCCTACGGCACCCTCGCCCTGGCCAACACCGCCTTTGTCAAGTTGGTGGACCAGTCGGACAATGCAGCTGGGACCGGTCCGGAGGCGTTGTATGTGAACACCCTGGTCGTTCCGGCAGGGACGACCCTGGACCTGAACGGCCTGAAGCTGTATGCCCGGGCCATCCAGGTCAGCGGCACCGTCCTCGGCGGGTCCGTGGAGCAGATTCCGGACGGCGGCCCGATCGCTTTCGCGACGCCGACCCCGGGTACCATTGCCCCCGCCGGCAACCTTGACGAATGGACTTTCTTCGGTCGAGCCGGGCAATCCGTCACCGTGTTCGTGAACCCGGGCAGCGGCGGGATCGCCCCGCCAACTGCTCCGCAGTTAGGCCTTGCCGAAGTCCGGCTGCTGGATGCCGCGAACAAGGTCCTTGCGACGGCCAGCAACTCTTCCTTCGGCGACGTCGTCAGCTTCAGCGATGTGCCGCTTCCTGCCGACGGCACGTATCGCATTCAGGTTCGGGCTGCCGCCGGAAATGCTACCGCGACCGGCAACTATACTGTCACGCTTTGGAACGTCACCTCTCACGAATTCCCCCTGACCCTGAACCAGCCCGTGGCTGGCCGGATCGACACGCCCTATGGCGTCGATCGCTGGACGTTTTCCGCCCAGGCCGGCCAGACCGTTCAGTTCGACCTGTTCCCTGCCAGCAGTGGGGTGGCGTTCGACCTCCGCGGGCCGAACGGCTGGGTTGGTTTCACCAATCGCACGGCCAGGTCCGACCCGATCACGCTTCCCGCTTCCGGTTCCTATGTCCTGAGCGCACACGCGATCGATGGAGCGGAGGACGGCAGCTATGCCTTCCGCATGCTGAGCCTGGACATCACCCCGCTGACGCTGGGGCAGCCGTATCACGGCACGATCGCCGGCAGTGGTCATTCGCAGTTGTTCCGGGTCGATGTCCCGGTCGGCATGCCGATGATGGTTTCCCTCGATGACATCTCGACGAGCGATCACAACGAGCTTTACGCCCGGTTCGGAACCCCACCGACGCGGTCGAACGCCCTGGTCTATCTCCCGTTCGGCCAGCAGGGACAGACCAACTTCGCCAGCTACTACGATTCGGTGGCCAACTACGACTACCGCTTCACGGACCCCGGGGCGGCTGATCAGAAAGTCCTGGTTCCCCTGGCCACTCCCGGAACCTGGTACTTCCTGCTCTACAGCGACTACGCCCCGCAGCCGGGCAGTTTCACGCTACTGGCACAGACGGCCGGCGTGTTCCTGCAAGCCGTCACCCCCGACCACCACGGCAATGGTGCGCCCACGACGCTCACCCTGACCGGGGCCGGCTTCGACCACTCGACGACTGTCGAGTTCGTCGCCGCGGGTGGGACGGCCTACCCCGCCAGCACGACCTCGGTCGATTCGTTCACGCGACTGACCGCGACCTTCGCCGCGGGCGCTGTGCCGCCAGGGGTGTACACGGTTCGCGTCTCCCGGCCCGGCGGCGACACGGCCGAGCTGCCGGCCGCGTTCCGCGTGACGGCGGGAGGGGCCGCCGACCTCCGGACGAACCTGGTGGTCCCCAGCAACGTCGGGCGCCATACCCTGGCCACCCTTTCCGTCGAGTACACCAACGCCGGCGACGTTGCCATGCCCTCCCCGCTGCTGGTGCTGCACGGCAGCGACCGGGCGCTGCTGACCCTCGACCCGGCCGTGTGGGTCCGCGGGCTGTGGACTCCGGGGCAACCGCTTGGCTTCTCCGACACCGTCCAGTTCCTGGCCAGCGGCGCCACCCCCGGTGTGTTGCAGCCGGGTGAATCGGGCCGCGTCACGGTGTATTTCGCCGGTTTGCAGCAGCCGTGGGACCTCTCCGACACGCAGGTTGATTTCAACCTCGGCGTCGTGTCCGCCGACAGCACGGCGGCGATGGATTGGGGCCCGCTCGAAGCCACCCTGCTGGACCGCGAGACCGACGCATCCGTGGACGCCCCGGGCCTGGCCCTCACCTTCGACCGGATGTATGGGGCCGACCTGGTGCGGCGGTATGAACTGGGACCACTCGGCCGCGGCTGGTCGTACAACTGGCAGTCGTCTCTGCGGCAGGACGCCGACGGAACGGTCCGGATCACGGGCCCGGGCGGTGCGGTGCGGGTGTTCCAGCCGGACTCGCGGGGCGGGTATTTCGCCCAGGCCGGCGACTTCGCCACGCTGACCGCCGACGGGGGCGGCTTCCGCCTCCGCGAGACCGACGGGACCACGACCGCGTTCAACGCCGACGGTACGCTGGCCCACGTCGAAGACGCCAACGGCAACCGGATCAACGCCGGGTACACCGCCGGCCGGCTCACGAGCCTGACCCACTCCTCCGGCCAGTCGCTCCAGATCGCGTACAACGCGGCCGGGCGGATCAGCACGGTCACGGACTCCGCCGGGCGGCAGTCGGTCTTCACCTATGACGCGGCCGGGGAACACCTGATCGCCGTCCGTCATCCGGATGGGCAGACGACGAGGTACACCTACGACACCACCGGCGCCCCCGCGACCCTTCACGCGCTCACCGGGATCGCGTTCCCCGGCGGGACACACCGCACCTTTGCCTACGATTCCGCCGGCCGCTTGGTCGGGACGGCCCTGGACGGCGGGGCGGAGGCCCTGACGGTCGCCTACGTCTCGGCGGGTGAGGAGACGGTCACGGACGCCACGGGCGGGGCGAGCGAGTTGTTCTTCGACGAGCGGGGGCTGCTGGCGAAGAGCGTCGATCCCCTGGAAAACGCCACGTTCTTCACCCACGACCGGGACTTCAACCTGACCCGCGTGACCGATGCGACCGGGCAGATCACCCAGCTGGGCTACGACGACACCGGCCACCTCACCCGGTTCACCGACGTGCTCGGCCACGAGACGCGGTTTGCCTACGCCGGCCCGTTCTCATTCCTGACCTCGTTCACCGACGCCCGCGGGAACACGACCCGCTACACCCGCGACACGCGGGGCAACGTCCTCGGCACGGTCTACCCGGACGGCAGCGCCGAGCAGCTGACCTACGACCCGTTCGGCGACCCGCTGTCGCTCACGAACCGCCGCGGCGACGCCATCTCCTACACGCGCGACCCGGCCGGCCGGCTGACTGGAAAAACCTACCCCGACGGCTCCCAAGTCACGTTCTCCTACGACGCCCGGGGAAACCTCATTTCGGCGACCGATGCGTCCGGGGTCACGACGCTGGACTACGACACCGCCGACCGGCTGGTGAAGATCACCTACCCGACGGGGCGGTTCCTGGCGTTCACTTACGACGCGGCCGGCCGGCGGACGCAGAGCGTGGACCAGGACGGGTTCACGGTCAACTACCAGTACGATGCCGCTGGCCGGTTGGCGGGCCTGGCCGACGGCAGCGGAGGCCCCATCGTCGCGTACACGTATGACGCCACAGGAAGACTGAGCAGGAAAGAGAACGGCAACGGCACGTTCACGACCTACGAGTACGATCAGGCCGGGCAGTTGCTCCACCTGGTCAACCACGCGCCGGATGACACCGTGCAATCGCGCTTCGACTATACCTACGACGCCCTCGGCCGCCGCACGTCGATGGGCACCGTGGACGGCATGTGGACCTACAGTTACGACGGCACAGGGCAGCTGACCCGAGCGGTGTTCCGCTCCACGAACCCGGACATCCCAGACCAGGACCTGCAATACGTCTACGACTCCGTCGGCAACCGCGTTCGGGTGATTGAGAACGGCGTGACCACCGAGTACACGACCAACAACCTGAACCAGTACGTCACAGTCGGCACCGCGCGGCTGCGTTACGACGCGGACGGCAATCTGGTCGAGAAGGTGGATGGGACCGAGGTTTCCCGGTACTTCTACGACGCCGAGAACCGCCTGGTCCGCGTCGAGACGGCAGACGGGACGTGGGAGTATCAATACGACGCCTTCGGGAACCGGGTCGCGACCACGCACGATAGCGTGCGAGTGGAATACCTGCTGGACCCGAGCAGGCTGGTGGATGTAGTCGGCGAGTACAACGCCGGCGGGCTGGTGGCGCACTACACGCACGGTCTAGGCCTTTCCAGCCGGATCGACGCGAGTGGATCACCCGCCTACTACGACTTTGATGCCATGGGGTCTACAGTTGGGCTCTCAGGCACGGCTGGCACATACGAGTCGAAATACACCTACTTGCCTTTTGGAGATAGCCTCAATTCTGTCCAATCGATCATTAACCCGTTCCAGTTCATCGGGGAGTACGGCGTCACGGACGAAATCAATGGTCTAAAGTTGATGGGTTCCAGGTTCTACGACACCGAAATCGGACGGTTCAGCAAACCGGATCCGTTTAGCATCCGGGGCGGATTAAATCTATATACATATGTTCAGAACAATCCGATCTCGTTGTTCGATCCTGCGGGCGCCAGTCCAGACAATGAGAGGGTAATTCGTTTCGTGCCCGGTCCAAGCGGGGAGCCAGTACCGGTTTTTGTCGATCCGGATACGGGCAGGGCAAGAATTGGACCTCCGGATAGTCGCCCACCCGGCGAACTTCCTGAGATCAATCCGATTCTCCTTGAAATCGGGGTGGAAATTACCTCTACGTTAATCTTAATAGGTCTGGGCGTTCCTGCGCCCTGGGCTCATGGAATTGGGAGTGCCATTGGGGTTTTGGGACACCCGGGAACCGCAGAGGGCGATGGCGGTACCAGCGTGGTCGCCGGTTCCAGCGATCCCAACGAGAAAACCGGCCCCGCCGGCTATGGCCCGGCCAGCTTCATCGCAGTCAATAGCGTCCTGCCGTACCGCATCAACTTCGAGAACGAAGATACCGCGACCGCGCCGGCCCAGGGCGTCGGCATCTCCGACCAGCTCGACCCTAACCTCGACTGGTCCACCTTCGAGCTGACCGACCTCGGCTTCGGCGACCACCTCATCACCGTCCCGGCCGGCAGCCGCTCCTTCCAGACCACCCTGCCTATCACCTCCGAAGGACGCTCCTTGCTCGTCCAGGTCGAAGCCGGTATCGACGCGGCCACCGGGCGGGTCCACGCCACCTTCCAGACCCTCGACCCGGTCACCGGGCTGCCGCCGGACGTGCTGGCCGGGTTCCTCCCGCCCGAGAACGGCACCGGCCGCGGAATGGGCCACATCAGCTACCTGGTCCGTCCGAAGCCCGGCCTGCCCACCGGGACGGAGCTGCACAACGTCGCCCAGGTCACCTTCGACGGCGGCGAGGTCGTCGCGACGAACCAGACCGACCCGCACAACCCCGCGGCCGGCACCGACCCGGCCAAGGAGGCCCGCAACACCATCGACGCGGTTGCTCCGACCAGCAGTGTGCAAGCGCTGCCCGCCGTGACGAGTACCGCCCGTTTCATCGTGAGCTGGTCCGGCGCCGACGATCCGGGCGGCTCCGGCATCGCCTCCTACGATGTCTTCGTCTCCGACAACGCCCGTCCGTTTACTCCCTTCCTGACCGGCACCACGCAGACCTCGATCCCCTTCACCGGCCAGTTCGGGCACACCTACGGCTTCTTCACGGTCGCGACGGACAACGTCGGCCACCGCCAGGCCACGCCGGCCGCCGCCCAGGCGACCACCCTGCTGGAGCCGCCACCGCCACCACCGCCCTCGCCCCCGCCTCCGCCTCCGCCCGCGCCCCAACCATTCGTGAGTACCGCCTTCGGGCCCTTGGGGGCCGTGTATGAGATCGTTTCTCCCGACGGGATGCTGACCCAGGTTGACGCGTCCGGCGCCCACGTGCTGGCGGGTGGTGTCCGCTCTGCCAGCGTCTCCTTCGGTCCCTCCGGACAGGTGCTCGAGGTGGTCTTCCTTGACGGCACGCTGCTCCAGGCTGACGCAACCGGCGCCCACGTGCTGGCCGGGGGCATCCGCTCTGCCAGCCTCGGCTTCGGGCCCTCGGGGCCCGTCTATGAAATCGTCTCCCTGGACGGGACGCTGACGCAGTACGACGCCTCCGGCGCCCATGTGTTAGCCGGTGGCGTCCGTTCAGCCAGCATCGCCTTCAGTCCGGTCAGCTTTGCGCTGCTGGTGACGTTGCAGGACGGGACGCTGATCCAGGTGGACACAACCGGCGCTCACGTGCTGGCGGGTGGTGTCCTCTCGGCGAGCATCGCGTACAACTCGTTCGGACCGAGCGGGACGGCCTTCACGGCGATGCCGTGGGTGCTCGACATGATCTTCGCCAACGGTCTCCTCATGCAATTCGATGGGACCGGCCTCCACCCGTTGGCCAAGCTGTTCTGAGGGGCGAGATGAACCTGGGCGGCCTGGCCGATCTGCTGACGGCGACGGGAGGTTTGCAGATGCCCCAGGTCAAGCTCTTCAGCGGCGCACGGTTGCCTCTGACCACGGACCTCCTGCCCGACGCGGCCCTGCTGGACGACTTCTTCGCCTACGCCGGCGCCACCCGCGGCGCCTTCGTCGGCGGCCACTGATCCATGGTAGAGCGGTTCACGCTTGGGTTGCGCACGACCCCTGCCGCCTTGGGCGGCAGGTGAAGAAGTTCGGAGGCCAGAGCAATTTGCGAGCGGGTGTGGCGTCGGACCCAAGCCCGGAGCGCCAGCGACGGGACCCGCCGTCCCCGCGCTGGCGCTTGGGGCTTGTGTCAGACCGTCCCCGCGCTGGCGCTTGGGGCTTGTGTCAGACCGTCCCCGCGCTGGCGCTTGGGGCTTGTGTCCACCGCTACCCCCGCCTGCAAAACGCTCTAGCAGGCGTGCCTCCAAGCGTTGCTTCTTCGTTTCCGCGACCCCTGCCGCTTTGGGAGATCGTCTCGCTTGTGCGGTGGCCTTCTTCCGCCCTGAAGGGGCGTTCGTCAATAGCCCGGAGCGTCAGCCCCGGGCACGCGAGGCGGTCTGTTTTCTTCTGGAGCACTAAAGGGGCGACCGTCGCGCCGGGGGCTCCTACCGCCCCTTCAGGGCGGAAGAGAAAACAATACGAGGGGCGGTCGCGTTCCCGGGGCTGACGCCCCGGGCTATTGACGGACGCCCCTTCAGGGCGGAAGACAGACCCTGGCTTCCAAACCGCATCAAGCGAGACGGTCTCTTGTGCGGCAGGGGTCGAAGAAGTCAATAAATAGATATTAAAAAGTAGCCCGTTCTAGCCTGGCGAACTGCTTCACCTGCCGCACAAGGCGGCAGGGGTCGCGCCCAACCCAAGCGTGAAGCGCTCTGTTTCAACAAACCGGCGAGGGGGGGCGTGAGCCCCCCCGAGCAGGCGCCTCAGTGACTGCGGGGGCCGTCGCGGCGGGCGTCCAGGGGGCGCTGGCCCCACGGCATCGGCATCGTCGGCGGGCGGCGGTGCAGGTCGCGGCGCGCGTCCTTGGGCCGGTCCTTGAACCAGCTGACCAGGCGCACCAGCTGCTTGACGGCCTCCTCGTAGGCCTGGCGCCCTTTCTCCGCGGTGGCCAGTTCCGCCTCACCGAGGACGCCCGTTTCGCTGTAGCTGCTCGTCCACGAGATCAGCGCCGCGGGACCGTGGGCGAACAGGTCGCCCCAGTGAAACGGGTTCTGTTCCTCGTTGAAGCTGATGACGCCATTCTTGATGAGGTCGGTGCGGACATCGTCCCCGTCGAGGTAGAGGTACACCGACGTCTCCAGCTCGCAGGCGTGAGAGCAGCCGCCGGGGAACTTACTCTGCCGCCACCGCGGCAGGAAGCTCTTGTCGACCGTCAGCAGGTTCCACCATGCGGCGAGGATGCACTCGGCATCGGTCTCGAGGTTGGTTCGGCGAGCAACCAGGTCGAGGTTCGGCATGTTTGAGCCGTGGCCGTTGAGCAGGATGATCTTCTTGAATCCGTGGTAGGCGAGCGACTTGGTGATGTCGAGCACCTGGTGGATGAA
>JACOUH010000154.1 GCA_016177925.1 Planctomycetota bacterium
ACCGCCAGAGCGACCAGCGCGTCTGGACCGACGACTTCGTCCGCCTCGTCGACCAGCAGAGCAAGCCCCAGCCGACGGTCATCACCGGCGAGGGCATGGTGCTCGACCTGCTTGCCGAGGCGCCGAGCGGCCGGCCGGCCGGGGCCCCTGCGCCAGCTCGGGGCCCTCCCGCGCCAGCGGGTCGCGGCCGCCGCCAGCAGTTCGACAACATCGCCGGCGTCAAGCGCGTGGCGCTCCACTCGACCGTCGACATGCACCTCTCCGTTGACGCCCATTCGGGATTCCTCAATGGTCAGAAACCTGACGCGCCGAAAAAAACCGCGCCCTCGGACAAGGAGAAGGGGACCGCGACGACACCGGCCCCGGAGAAGGCCCAACTCGTCATCACGACGCAGGGACCGTTCTACTACGACCTGCAGAAGGACTTCGCCGAGTTCGACATCCCCGTCAAGCCCAAGGGCCGGTTGCCCGAGCAGGTGGTCGTGACGCGCGTCAACGCGACGCCGCCCGGTGCGGACTCCCCCCCCAAGCTAGACCATTTGATCTGCGAGCACCTTGAGTTACAGTTCCGCAAGAAGGAGGCCGACGCCCCGCCACCCCGGCCGCCGGGCGAGAAGCCACCAGCAAAGCCGAACGCGCAGACTGACCGCAGCGGGAGCCTGCAAGTCGAAACCGCCCACGCAACGGGGCGCTCCGTGGTGTTGACCTCCGACGGCGAGAGCCTGGAGGCGCACGGTAACGATTTCTCCTACGACGCCCGCACCCTGCTGACGATCCTCAAGGGCAAGCCGATGTGGGCGCTCAAGGAGGGTAATGAGATCACCGCTCGCGAATTGCAGATCCACAATACGCGCGAGAACCAGGCCCAGGGACAGACCGCGACTGCCCTGGGGCCCGGCCGGCTCACGCTGCTGGACAAGACGAAGACGCGCCGCAGCATCGAGGCGCAGTGGCGGGATACCCTCGTCTCCAGCAAGGACGGCGACTTCGACGTGCTCCACCTGACCGGCGACGCCGCCTTTATCGACGAGGAGAACAACCAGGACCTCAAGGCCGACGCCCTGAAAGTCTGGCTGGAGTCGAAGGAACAGTCGCCCGCAGCCAAGGGGGCGAAGAAGACGCCTCCAGCAGCCCCCGCACGGTCCGGCGCCAAGGCGGACGAGCAGCAAGGACGCCGGCCGCATCACCTCATTGCCAACGGCCGTGTCCGGGCGAAGTCGAAGGAATTCAACATCCACGACGCCGAGCAGTTTGTGGTCTGGTTCGAGGATGCCCCGCCGTCGGCCACTCTGACAACGCCGGCCGCGGCGGCGACCTCCGGCACCAGCGCCCCGCCGGCGCGCCCCGCGTCAGGTGCCTTGGTAACGCCGCCGACGCCGCAGCCGGCCCCGGGAACTGGGCAGGACCCCGTGGTCCAGGCACCCGTGTCCGCCCAGCCGGCCAAGCCAGCCCAGGCGCCACCTGCCCAACCGCGCAAGCCGGTCGATCTGACTGCTCGGTTCGTCGAGGCGAAGGTGATGCGGATCGGCGAGCAGAACCAGTTGAAACAGCTCAGGAGCAAGGGGGCGGTCCACGTCACCCAGGAGCCGGCCAAGCCCGACCAGAAGGGCGTCGACATCCGCGGCGAATCGCTGCAGATGCTGGCCTACCCCGACGGCAACTTCCTTACGGTCGAGGGCGCGACGAGCAGCGACCTGGCCGACGCCGACCTGGCCCGGCTGGAGATGGACCGCATGCTGATCCTCGGGCCGGTGGTCAACATCGACCAGCGATTCAACGAGGCCTGGGTCAACGGCATGGGCGCCATGACAATGGAGAGCGATACCGACTTTCAAGGCAACAAGCTGAAACGCGTCGTGCCGCTGACCGTCCACTGGGATCGGTCGATGTACTTCCGAGGCCAGTTCGCCGAATTCCAGGGCAGCATCCAGGCCGTGCAAGAGAATGCCCGCCTGGCCTGCCAGCAACTCCAGGTCTTCTTCGATCGCCCGATCTCGCTCAAGGAGGGAGAAAAGGACGGGCAGCGGGCGCGCGTCAAGAACCTGATGTGCGACAAGTCCGTCCGCGTCGAGGACAGCACCTTCGAGAAGAACGTGCTGGTGAAGTTCCAGAGGATCATCGCGAAGGCGGTCAGCTTCGATAACTCGTCCCGTTCTCCGCGTCTTGCAGCGACGGGTGGCTCTCCCGCTGGTGCGGGCCGCCCCGCGGCACCTGGGAAGAAAGCCGGCAGCGCGGAGGAGGACGAACGGAAACTGACCTACGTCAGCTTTGTCAAGCAGATGTACGCCAACAAGAAGACCAACGTGGCGACCTTCCGCACAGGGGTGCGCGTGCTTTATCAGCCGCTGGAAGCGAAGGAGCAGCCCGACACGGTGGAAATCGACCTGGACCGTCTCTTCGCGAAACCGCTACGGCAGGGGGCGATCTACCTGCGCTGCGATCAGCTCGAGGTGAGGCAGCGCACGCGCGAGAAGGCCAAGCCGTACCAGGAAATCTGGGCGCTGTATCGCGTCATGGTGCAGTCGCTGGACTTCTCCGGACAGGCGGAGAAGGTCTTCTTCGATGAGGAGAAGGACCTGGTGATCTTCGACGGCGGCGGCGGCACGGCGACGCTGTACAAGCGCGCCAAAATTGTGGGCATGAAGGGTGAGAAGATCGAGGGCGAGAAGATTTTCTACCAGCGCGCCACCGGCAAGTACTGGGGCGACAAGATCCACAGTATCGAACAGTAACGCTGGGAGCCCTGCGCGTGAGCGCCCGGAGCGACACGCGTGGGCCGCCGTCAGCAGCAGACGGCCCCGTGCCGATCCGCTGACTCCTCCGCCGGCTCCTCTCCTTCGACGTCGACATCGTCCGACTCAATCGCGACATGAAAGACGATGGTGCCCACGCGGAGCAGGTCGCCGTTACAGAGCGTGCGCGGCAACGTCGAGGTCGGAACTTCCTGCGGACGCATGCCGGTCCGCTGCCCGACTTTCTCCCCGTTGATGTAGGTGCCGTTGCGGCTACCGAGGTCGTGGACGCGGACCGACGGCGAGTCGATCTCAAGCAGGCAGTGGCGGCGCGAGATGGTCAGGTCGGGCACTTCCGTGGTCAGGCAGAGCTGGCAGTCGTGAGAGCGTCCGAGGGTGCAGAGCGTGTTCTCGCCGAAGACGAACTTCCGCCCCGCGAGTGGGCCCTCCTTGGCGGTGAGTGTAACGTGCGTGGACATAGTAGTCCTCCTTCGAGGGCGGCGAGCGGGAAGGTTGATCGGCTCTCAGCGGTCTCCCCGCCCGTTGCTGCATTGGCTCCAAAATGGATAGCGTCGTCCATATATCTGTTTTTCGGTTTAGTGCAATTCTCGCGCCAGCGAAGACCCGCCGCCTGTCCTTCCTGCGGAGGCACGCTTTTTTTCGTGGGAGGCGATTGTTCAGACGTTGAGATAGGTTCGCCTGGAGGGACCGATCGCATGGGCGATGTCTGACCCGGGACGGTTGGGGTGTGTCGAAAGAGCACAGGAATGTGACAGGACCGCTCGCGCGGTAGAATGTTTCGGAATGGAGTCAGGAGGCGACCGATGCCCGCTCCGGACGACACCTTCGCGAAGTGGCTCTCGATGGCGATCGAGTTGTCGCACTGCTGCCCGAAGTCGGACCGATCGTTCGCGGTCGGGGCGGTCGTCGTTGATGCCGGCGACCGCCTGTTGACGACAGGATACAGCCTCGAGTTCGGCCCGGGCTGGCATGCCGAGGAGATCGCTCTGAGCAAGGCCGCCGCGGACGGGCTCGACCTGCACGGCTGCACGCTGTTCTCATCGCTGGAGCCGTGCAGCGTGCGCCTATCCGGGAAACGCCCCTGTACGGAGCACCTCCTCGCCGCTAGCATTCGCCGGGTCGTCTTCGCCTTGGCGGAGCCGCCCTTCTTTGTCCGCTGCGAGGGCCGGGCAGTCCTGGAGGCTGGAGGGGTCGAGGTGGTCCATCTGCCTGAGTTCGGCGAAGCCGTCCGTGCAATCAACGCCCACCTGTTCGAGGCGCATGGCGAATGGCTCAATTTTGGCGAGCGGGGGGTGTGAACCCCCCCGGTACACACTCGGATCAACCAACCGGGGGGTTTACACCCCCCGCTCGCCAAAATCCAGAGGGGGCGCGCTGAAGGGCACTGGACAGGGCCGCGGAAAAGGTTTACAGTGAAGTTAGAAGAATGTCTTGTTAGAGAGTGTACAATTCGTTTGGAGGTTTGTTTGTCGACCGCAATGTTAGTGGAGAGCCCAAGCGGCTTCCACGCCCTTTCGCTTTTCTCTCCCGTGCTGGCCGCCCTCGATCGGGCCCGGTATTTTGAACCCACCCCCATCCAGGCGGCTTTCGTTCCCGAGGCCCTTCAAGGGCGCGACGTCATCGGCCAGGCTCAAACCGGCACCGGTAAGACCGCCGCCTTCCTCCTCCCCTTCTTCAATTCCTGGCGCGACAATAATCTGCCCGGCCCCCAGGCCCTCGTCCTGGCGCCGACACGCGAACTGGTCGTCCAGGTTGCCGAGGAGGCCAACAAGCTGTCTCCCAGCCGGCACTGCCGCGCCGTCCCGATCTACGGTGGGCAGCGCATCCGCAAGCAGCTGCTGGAGTTGAAGCGCGGCGCCGCCCTCGTTGTCGGCACCCCGGGCCGTATCCTGGACCACCTGTCCCGCGGCACGCTGGCGTTCAACAACGCCCGCTACGTCGTCCTCGACGAGGCCGATCGGATGCTCGATATCGGCTTCCGGCCCGACATCGAGAGAATCCTGCGCCGCTGCCCGCGCGAACGGCAGACCCTTCTGCTGTCCGCGACCGTCCCGCCGCCTGTGCTGCGCCTGGTCCACCGCTACATGGTCGACCCGGTCCACATCAACATGGCGCCGGAGCACGCCACCGTCGAGACGATCCGGCAGTCGTACATCACGGTCGATGAGGATCGCAAGGTCGAACTGCTACTCCGTGTCATCGAGCGCGAGAAGCCGCGGCAGTGCCTCATTTTCTGTGAGCGCAAGCGCTGGGCGGAGGACCTCTACCGCGACCTGCGCCAGCACGTCCACCGGGCCGCCGTCATGCATGGCGACCTCGACCAGGGGCTGCGCAACCGCATCATGCAGGGCTTCCGCGACGGCAAAATCGTTTACCTCGTCGCCACCGACGTTGTCGGCCGCGGCATCGACGTGCGGAGCATCTCGCACGTCATCAACTACGACCTGCCGGAAGACCCGGAGAACTACGTTCACCGGATCGGGCGCACAGGACGCCTCGGCGCCGATGGCGTCGCGGTCGCGTTCGTCACGCCGGAGCAAGGCAAGCAGCTGACGGCCATCGAGGCCTTTATCAACCTGCAACTCGGCGTGGACGGCATCGAGGGGTTCGAGGCCTCCCGGCCGCGTCTGCCGCGGAGCGAGCAGCCGGCCGAAGCGCCGAAGCCGGTGACGCCAATCTTCGGTCGTCGCGTCAAGCGCTACAGCAACCGCCTGTAACCTTTCGAATCTGAACAGCGGCCCCCTCACCCTACCCTCTCCCCCCGGGAGAGGGTAGGGTGAGGGGGCCGCTGTCTTCTCTTCGAGCCCTTCTACCCATTCCTTCAGGCCGGACCCCCCGATTGACCATTGCCGGCCTGTGGTTTGGTAGGCGCCGGCAGGGGCTCGATGCGCGTGATATGAAAGACGTCCAGCTTGACGGTACGCTCATACAGCGCATCGCCGGCCTTGGACGTCAAGCCGATTGTCACCGAAAGGTTGCCGACCATGCACAGGTCGGGGCTGTACATGTCATAGTGCCCGCCGTCCGACAGACACAGGCGAAACGGCTCGAAGGGCCGGTGCCGGACCACATCGAGGACCTCATTTGGTGCCATCTCTTTCTCCTCAACTCCCCTCATAATTCACCGTACCCGAATGGGATGCGTTTTGGAAGACTTCCCTACGCGCCCGGAGAGAGATAGTCGGCTCGGGAATCAGACGAGCTGGACCTTCACGATCTTGCGACTCCCAACCCGCACGATCAGGCCGTCCGCGACGGCGATCGGTGCATTGGGATCGCTCATCTTCGTGCGGTCCGGGCCGATTGTCACGCCGCCGCCCTGGACGCGCCGCCGTGCTTCGTTGCCGCTCGACGCCAGCTGCAGCGCGAGCAAAAGCTTGAACAACGGCAGGGTGCCGTCGCTCAAGGAGGCACGCTCGACGGCGACCTGCGGGATGTCATCGGGGTCCTTCTTTTCGGAGATCACCTGCCGAAATCGCGCCGCGGCCTCCTCGGCCGCCTCCGCACCGTGGTAGAAGGCGACGATGTCTTTACCGAGCACTTCCTTCGCCATGCGCGGGTTCGTCTGCTTCGGGTCGGTCAGGCGCGTGATCTCCTCGGGCGTGCGATCGGTTAGTAGCTCGAACCAATCGCACATGAGCGTGTCGGGGATCTTCATCGTCTTACCGAACTGCTCCGAGGGCGGCTCGCCGACGCCGATGAAGTTGCCCAGGCTCTTGCCCATCTTCTTCTCACCATCCAGGCCGCGCAAGATCGGCATGGTGATGCAGACCTGCGGTTCCTGACCAGCGTCGGTCTGCAGGTCGCGGCCGACCAGCAGGTTGTACAGCTGCTCGCTGCCACCCAGCTCGACGTCGGCGCGGATCTCGACCGAGTCGCGACCCTGCATCAGCGGGTAGAGGCACTCGCGCAGGTAGATCGGCGTACCGTCGTCGATGCGCCTGCTGAAGTCGTCGCGCTCGAGCATGCGCTGGACGGTGATCTGGCCGGTCAAGCCCAGCACGTCAGCGAAGGTGAAGCGGCTGAACCACTCGCCATTGCGGCGCACCTCGGCCCGCGCCACGTCGATGATCCGGCCGATCTGGGTGAGGTAACTCTGGGCATTCGCCTCGATCTGCGCGTCGGTCAGTCCCTTGCGCGAGTCGTCGCGGCCACTGGGATCGCCGACCCGGGCGGTGTAGTCGCCGATAATGAGCACGGCTAGGTGCCCCAGTTCCTGGAACAGACGGAGCTTGCCCAGCGGGACGGTGTGGCCGAGGTGGACGTCGAAGCCGGTCGGGTCGATGCCGTACTTGACGCGCAGCGGCTTGCCGGTGGCGACGCTGCGCTGGAGCTTCGCCTTGAGGGCGTCCTCGGGGACGATCTGCTCGACACCGCGGCGGATCAGGGCGAGTTGTTCATCAACCGGAAGCATGGCTCGGTTTCTTCTTCTGCCTTGCTCTCTCAGAATCAAGCGTCACGGGGCGAACAATCGTTCGGCTAGTTTCCTCATGCCTTTGTAATAGGCCCTGCCCCAGAATGGGGTCTTCCGGTGGAAGTAAATCGTCCCGGAGTGCAGGTCGTAGACGACAGGGAATTCAAAGGCACCGAAATGTTTGGCTGGGGCGTCCTCCTCAAGAGATCGTATCGCTTTCTCCTCGACGCTTGCCGCGACTATGACCGGGAACACAAATAAGGCCACCGGAAGGCGGTATTTTCTTGGGGTATGTTTCAACGCCGCATACCCGAAGGCGTCGGCCGAGAATTCGCGCAGCGACTGGGCATCAACCTCGGAATACTGGGTCAGGAGAACGAAGTATTCCACGAACCCGAACTTGCCCAACTCAAATCGCTGTTTCTTCGCCACCCATCGAAAGCCCTGGCCTCGGAAGGCAACATCTCCCTCCAGGTCATACCCTTCTGCCACGAGGCGCTCTTGGAGCACGGACACATAGGCATCACTCGCAGATAGCTGGTCAGCCTCGCCATTCATCGGTTGTTCGTCCTCAAGACGAAAGAGCCGCGAGACCGAACGTGGCTAGCTGAACATCTGGAAGCGGCCGGCGGCCTCGAAGGCTTGACGGTGGTGCTCGATGACAGGTTCGCGGCGGTCGGCAGGCCAGCTCACCACCAGGACGTCGAAACGGGCGGCGCGGCCCAGCAGGCGGTGCTGCTGCAGGAAGTGGAGCGCCAGCCGCGTCAGGCGCTGCTGCTTGACGTCGTCGACCGAGGCCGCCGTGCGCTCGACGTCCTCGTTGCCCGTGGAGCGCACCTCCACGAAGACGACGGTGCCGCCCTCCACGGCGACGATGTCGATCTCGCCGTGAGGGCAGCGGTAGTTGCGCCGCACGATCGTGAAGCCCTGACGCTTCAGAGAGCGGACGGCGGCGCGCTCGGAGCGCGAGCCGAACCAGCGCCGCCACCAGGGCTTGCGTGCGGGAGAGGTCGTCACTCCTTCTTGCCCGCCTGCTCGGCGGTCTCCTTCTTGGCGGCCTTGGCCGCCTTGGTGCCGTTCTCGCTGGCCTTAGGACGGCGCTCGCGCAGGCGCGTCGCCTTGCCGACACGATCGCGCAAGTAGTAGAGCTTGGCACGGCGGACGCGGCCAGTGCGTTTCACCTCGACCTTGGCAATGCGCGGCGAATGAATCGGAAAGACGCGCTCGACCCCCTCGCCCTGGACAATGCGGCGGACCGTGAAACTTTCGCGCATGCCCTCGCCGCGGCGGGCGATCACAACGCCGGAGAAAATCTGAACGCGCTCCTTTTGGCCCTCCAGAATGCGCTGATGAACATCGACTGTGTCGCCGATCTCAAACTTCGGGACCTCCGGTTTGAGCGACGTCCCCTCCACGAGACTGATCAGTTTGTTCTTCATGACTTTTACCCTCTTTCACGTCTTTCTCTTCGTTCGTCTCTTCGGTTTGTGCGCGGGAGCGGGCCTCGGACATCTCGCGTCGCCAGCGGGCGACGGCCCCGTGATCGCCGCTCAGAAGAATGTCGGGCACCTCCATGCCACGGAAGACGCGCGGCCTCGTGTACTGCGGGTACTCCAGCCGCCCCGCCTCGCTGTGCGACTCTTCCGTCACGCTGTCCGGGTCGCCGAGGACGCCGGGGACGTAACGGACAACCGTGTCGATGATGACCATCGCCGGCACCTCGCCGCCGTTGCAGACGAAGTCACCGACCGATATTTCGCGGGGCCTTAGTCCGAGCCGGATGCGCTCGTCGAAGCCCTCGTAGCGGCCACACAAAAGGAGCAGCCGCTTCTGCTGCGACAGCTCCTTGACAAGCGCCTGGTCAAGGCGCTGGCCGGCGGGCGTCAGCAAGATCAACTGGCCGGGTTCGTCGGCCTGGGGCCGCACCGCCTCGACCGCGTTGAAGACGGGCCCTGGCATGATCACCATACCCGGCCCGCCGCCGAAGGGCCGGTCGTCAACGCTCTTGTGCTTGCCCGTCGCCCAGTCGCGGAGGTTCCACAGGTGAATCGCGACGAGCTGCTTCTCCAGGGCGAGCTTCACCAGACTCTGGCTAAGATAGCCCTGAAAGATCTCCGGGAACAGGGTTAGGACGTCGAACCTCATGGCAGGATTGAGCCGCCACCGACTTCCCGACTCTTTCTTCTCCCCTCTCCCCTCGGAGGAAAGAGGGGAAAGAATGGGCCCCTCGCCCTCGCTTCGGAGGCGAGGGGAGCCAGAGGGCGACCCGGACCGGACGATTGCATGAACGGCCCTTACTCGGCACTACTGCCCTTCCAGTCCTTCGACTGGAACGGCGAGGCGGGCAGGCCAGCCTTGTTCGCCAGGTTCGGCCGGGCGGTGTTGTTCCAGCCGAAGCGCACCTGCGTCGGCGTCTTGAGGTCCTTGGCGTGGACGATCACGGTTTCGCCGTCGATGTCGGCCTCGGCAGGCACAAACTTCCCGTCCTCGCCGGCGATCTCGAAGTCGGTCAGCGGCTTGCCGTCCGCCGCCTTCAGTCCCCCGGCCGTGTGGCTGAAGGACACCCGCACGCGGGAGCCGTCGACCTTGATTCCCTTGTAGAGCGGTCCGCTATATTCGATGTCTTTTTTGCCGTAATCCTTCGCCAGGGCCCACAGGGCGAGGCGATGGCCGACGTCCTTCTTGTTGCGCGGGTGGATGTCCTTGATGTCGTCCACCAGGTCGGTCGTTCCCGCCATGCCGGTGTGCGGGATCTCGAGCGTGGCAGCCTGGGCCTCCCACAGGGGCGGCAGCAGGCCCTTGCCGTAGCCTGACCACGGGGCAATCTGCACGAAGTAGAACGGCATATCCTCGCCCCAGACCTTGCGCCAGCCGCGGATGAGGGCCTCCTTCTTGTCGCGGTACTTCAGCCCATTGCTGACGTTGCTCTCGCCCTGATACCAGATGATACCGCGGATCGGGAACGGCTGCAGCGGCGCGATCATGCCATTGTGCATACCGCCGGATTGCGTCCCCGTCACGGTCCACGGCTCGATCGGCGAGCCGCCCACCGAGCTGTTGATCAGGCCGACTGGCACGCCGACTTCCTTGTGGATGCGCTGGCCGAAGTAGTAGAGCGCGGCCGAGAACCGGCCGACCGTGCCCGGTTTGCAGGCCCCCCACGACGCCTTGACGTCCTTGGCGGGCTCCTTGGTTTGCACCCTCGGGACGTGGAACAGTCGGATCTCCGGGTGGTCGGCCGCCGCGATGGCCTCCTTGGCGCCATGCGTGCCGGCAAGCGACATCTCCATGTTCGATTGCCCCAGGGTGTGTTCCTTGCCGTCGGCCTTCATGGGGGCGAGCGTCACCTTCCAGCTTCCCTTGGCATCGGCCTTGGTACGGGCGGTGTTCTCACCGAGACGGACGGTCACCTCCTCGTCGGGATCAGCCCAGCCCCAGATCGGCAGCATCTTGTCGCGCTGCAGGACCATGTGACTGCCGAGCACGCTCGGCAGCTTGACGTCGGCCCGGGACACCGGCGCGAGGCCCGTCGCCAGACAGGCCAGGGCGACGAGGCCGGACAGGAGAGGTCGCTTCATGGTACACCTTTCTGCGAAGCAGACATCATGGAAGAACAGGCATTCCTGCTGGAGAGCGTAGCAAGTTTCGCGGCCAGATCAATCCGTTCGATCCGTTCGCCCGATCATCCGCGGCGTGCGGATCGGATAAAACGCTGGCACGATGCTGCGCGGTTGCGGTAGGATGCATCGGCGGAAGAGTGGTTCCCTGGAGCAGGTCCTCGAGTCGATGTCCTCGCGGGAGTTCTGAGATGCTTCGCATGCTGCCATCGCTGCTGGTCGTCTCCCTGTTGTGCTGTGCAAGCGTGAGCGGGGAAGACGAGCCCGTCGCCCCGAAAGACGTCGTCCGCCTGTTCAACGGCAAGGACCTCAAGGGCCTGTCCACCTGGCTGAAGGATACCAAGCGCAACGACCCACGCAAGGTCTTCCGTGTCACGGAGGGCGTGCTGCACATCTCCGGCGACGGCTACGGTTACGTCGCAACCGATAAGGAGTATCGCGATTATCGCCTCATCGTCGAGTACAGGTGGGGCAAGAAGACCGACGGCGGCGAGTCCGTGCGCAACTCCGGCATCCTGCTGAACGCAGTCGGGCCCGACGGCGGCGCCGATGGCAAATGGATGTCGTGTATCGAGTGCCAGCTTGCCCAGGGCTGCGTCGGTGACCTGATCGTCATCCGCGGCAAGGATGACAAGGGAAAGACGATCCCCGTCGCGCTGACCAGCGACGTCGTCTTTGGCCCCGACAAACGGCCGCGCTGGCAGAAGGGCGGCACGAAGCGTGTCTTCACCGGCGGACAGCTATGGTGGACGCAGCACGATCCCGATTTCAAGGAATTGCTCGACACGCGCGGCAAGCACGACGTCGAGAGCCCCCTCGGCGAATGGACCCGCGTCGAGTGTGTGTGCGAGGGCAAGACGATCACTGTCAGCGTCAACGGCACCGTCATCAACCACGCCTACGACGTCTTCCCGGCCGCGGGCAAGATCCTGCTCCAGTCGGAAGGGTTCGAGCTGTTCGTCCGCAAGTTCGAGATCCATCCGCTGAAGCATTAGAGCGGTTCACACTTGCGTTGCACACTAACCCGA
>JACOUH010000155.1 GCA_016177925.1 Planctomycetota bacterium
GAGTTGGCGCTGTCGTTCCTTGGTCGAGGTGTCGCCGGTGCGGACCGCAACCTCCAGCGCCGGCAGCGGCTGTCCCATCCGCCGCGCTGTCTCGGCGACACCTTCGAGGGGCACCTGAAGGTTGCGATAGATGTCGTTGTTGAGTGCCTTGAGCGGCGAGACGTAGAGGACGCGCACACCGCGTCCGGCGGGCGGCCGTCGCCACAAGCCATCGAGACAGGCGAGGAAGGCCGCCAGCGTCTTGCCCGATCCAGTCGGGGCGAGGATGAGCGTGCTGCGTCCCGCCGCGATGGACGGCCAGCCCTGCCGCTGGGCCGGCGTCGGCTCGCCCAGCGCCTGCCGGAACCACTCGCGCACCGGAGGGAGGAAGAGGTCGAGAACGTCGGTTGCGTCCATGCGACCATTATACACTTGTGCGCTACGCGAGTCATGGTGTTCCTTCCTCAGCCGACGGCTTGCGCGACCGCCGTTTGCCGCGCGTTGAGGCCGGCGGCGGCACGGGCAGCTCCTCGCGCAGCCGCTCCTCGAAGTGTTGGAGGCTCGCGCAGGTCGCCGCGTCAAGCGCTAGACGCAGGAGTTTCTCTTCTTCTTTCACCTGTTCGAGACCTGCGGTGATACTGGGCTCGACAGGGCCAAATCTGCCTTGCAGAATGTGGAGCGTGATTCTCACGCTCCGAACCCGCGCGAACTCGTCACCGATTTCTTGAATGAGGGGGGACTCGATCATGGTTTTTCTTCCTCCAAGGATCTCCAACCACTCCGGTTTGTTATAGTGCAACTGGGCGAACACCTGGGCCACCGCGAACAGGCTCGACGGTCCGAACAGCACCCGCAGCCTTGACCCGTCGCGCCGCGCCGGCACGCCGGTGCCGCGCAACGCCCGTCTCTCGCACCAGTGGCTGGCCCGCCCTTGACGGTCACGGCTTCTTCTCGACCTTCTTCCGCAGGGCGACGACGTCCGCCCAGAGGTTCTGCCACGCCGCCCGCTCCTTCTCGGCCAGGGCGGGCAGGGCCTTCGCGTCGCGGACGGTGGCCAGGTCGTCATCCGCCAACCAGTGCGACAGTCGTTGCTGCACCATCTGTAGCGCCGCCTTGTCCTCTTTCTCCGCGAGTTTGGTGTAGGCAGCGAGGTCGGCCCGCAGCCATTCGAGGGCGCGCTGCCGAAGCTTGCTGCGCTGCTCGGCGTTGAGGCCCTTGGCATCTTCCCCCTTGCCGGCGGCGGCCAGTGCGGCGGCACAAGCGGCGTTGTAGCGATGCGCAACGTGGAGATCCTCCGCCAGCTTCGGCTCGGCGGCGAACGCTGCGCTGAAGAAGTTCACGGCTGTGGCATAGTGATGTTTGTACCTGACGCAGAAGTTACCCAGTTCGAGCTGTTCCTGCGCGTTCTGAGGCTTTTCCTTGTTGGCCAGGATCGCGGTGAGTTTCTTCTCCAGGGCGAGCCAGCGTTCGGCAACGCGCAAGCTGTGGAGGATGCCCGCATGGTTGGGCAACAGATGATCGGCCTTGCGGAAGGTAGCGACCGCCTCCGCCAGCTTCTTCTGCACAGCCAGGGCGATGCCGAGGCTGCGGTACACCAAGGCGTCATCGGGCCGGAGGTCGATGGCCTTGCGGTAGGCGGCCTCCGCCTCGACCGGCCGATTCTGCTCGGCCAGGGCGTTGCCGAGATTGGTGTACGCCTTGGCATAATCGGGCTTGAGTGCGATGGCCTTGCGGAAGGCTGTCTCCGCCTCCAGCAGTTTCTTCTGCTTGGCCAGGGTGTTGCCGAGGTTGTAGTACGCTCCGGCAAAGTTGGGGTTGAGTTCGATGGCCTTGCGGAAGGCGGCGACCGCCTCCCCCAACCTCTCCTGGGAAGTCAGGGCGTTGCCGAGGCCGACATACGCCTCGGGAAAAGCGGGCTTGAGTTCGATCGCTTTGTGGAAGGCGGCGATGGCATCCTTCAGCTTCTTCTTCTCAACCAGGACGTTACCGAGGTTACTGTACGCATGGGCGAAGTCGGGCCGGAGGTCAATGGCCTTGCGGAAGGCCGCCTCCGCCTCGTCCAGCTTCTGCTGCTTGCGCAGCGCGGTGCCGAGGTTGTTGTGTGGGTCGGCATCGTGGGGCTGGAGGTCGATGGCCTTGCGGTAGGCTGCAACCGCCTCATCCAACTTCTGTTGGGCTGCCAGGACGTTGCCGAGATAGGCGTGGATCTCGGGATTGTCGGGTTGCTGGCGTGTGAGATCACGGAGGACTGTTTCCCCCTCTGGGGCCTGATTCGCCTTGATGAAGGCCTTCCCCAGAGCGATCCCAAGTTGCGGTCGCACGGCTCGGGCAGCTCGATAGAGCCCGATGGCCGCCTCCAGCCGAGGTGGCTTCTGGTTCTCCAGCAGCCCGCCCAGGGCGGCCAGCAAGATCACTTCGTTGGGGTGTCTGGCCAGCGCTGCGCGGAGCATCGCTTCGGCGCTGACAGCATCACCGAAGGCATCCAGGGCACGGGCCAGCGACAGCACGATCGGCACCGGTTGAGTCGCCGGATCGACCTCCCGGGCCAACTTGCGGAGGGCGGTTCGCGTACGCTCCCAGGCCACTGCAGTCGCCGGCGTCCGCTTCATAGGGCTGCTTGCCAGCAGACGACGCAGCTCCTTGCGGGAGCCGCTTTGGTCCAGCCGCTCCGCCACGTCGATCAACCGCCGCCAGCGGGTTTCTTGAAGGTTTTTGCGCCGGCGCTCCTGTGTCCACGCATCCAGCCCGGCAACGATTTCCTGCACCACAGGCTCCGGCTGCGTCTCCAGACGGACAAGGAGGTCTTCCACCGAATTGCTGTCCAGGTTCACCCCCCAGCGGCGGAAGGCCTCGACGAATTGTTCCTCTACGCTGAGATGGGCGAGTTCCATCATCCGGCCGTCCGCGCTCTTCGTGTAGCGTCTCGTCTCGGGCGGCTCGCTGATGTCGAGCAGCCCGGCCAGCAGGGCACTGTTCTTCTCCGCCGCCCTGATCTTCTCCTCGATTTCATTCCGCAGCGCCTCGGCTTCTTCCTGGATGTCGAGGCTGGCGTTGCCGCTGCGCGCGACCTCTAACGCCCGAACCGCGGCAGCTTTCGCCTCGACCAATTTCGTCTGGTCGTGATTCTTCCAACCTTCCTTGAGCAGAGACCGGGCCTGGTCCATCGTGGCACGGATACCCTGCGCCGTGGCGGCGCGCTGTTGCTGCACCAACCACGCCCCGGTCCCGACGCCGACCACGAGCAGGAGCACCGCGGCGGCCAGCCCGAGCGTGAGGTGACGGGCACGGCGCTCCGCCGCCGCCTTTTTCGTGGCTTCTTCCGCCCGCGCCTGCGCCGCCACCGCCGTGCGGGCCCGGTCTTCGACGCCGGCCTGGTAGGCCTGGACCGCGGCCCTTACCTCAGCGGCGTCGCGCGGGCGTTGCTCCAGGTTTGGGGCCAGGCAGTGCTTCGCCAGCGCGATCAGTTCGGCATGGGCGCCGCAGGCATTCAGTCCGGCGAAGGCTTCCGCCAGGTTGCCCAACGCTGTCTTCTCCAGGACCTCGGGTCCGTTCGTCCCGGTGAAGGCCGGCCGCCCCGTCAGGATAACACACAGCACCGCTCCCAGGCCGAACACGTCGGCACGCTCGTCCACCCGGTCGATCTCACCGCGGGCTTGCTCCGGCGCCATGAATCCCGGCGTCCCGAGGACCCTGCCGGTTTCCGTCCCTGTCGGGGCGAGCGGGGGGCTCACGCCCTCGGTCGAGTCTTCAACAAGGGGTTCACGCCCCCCCGCTCGCCCGTACCTTGGCAAGTCCCCAGTCCATGACCTGGACCTCGCCAAAGGCGCCCACCATGATGTTCTGCGGCTTCAAGTCGCGGTGAATCACGCCTTGGAGGTGCGCGTAACCGACCGCCTGACAGACCTGCCCGAAGATGGCCACGAAACGCGGCAGGTCCCTGGACCGCGTCGATCGCTCCTCGAGCAGCTCGTGCAGGGTGCGGCCCTCGATCAGCTTCATCGCCAGGAAAGGACGGCCGTCGTCGAGTCGGCCAATCTCGTGAACCGGAGGGATGCCGGGGTGCTGCAGGCGGCCGGTGATGCGTGCCTCCGCCACGAACCGACTCTCCGCCTCGGGCCGGTGGGCCAGCTCGGCCAGCATCACCTTCAGGGCGAGGGGGCGATCGAAAGCCGGGTCGTGGGCGCGGAACACCTCCCCCATGCCGCCCCGGCCCAGCAGTCCGCGAACCTCGTAGCCCGGCACGACCACCTCGGGAACGGTTGCAGCGACAGGGCCAGGCGTCTCCAGCCCCGCCCCATCTCCTTCCGGCCGGATCGTCTCCTGGGCCGGGGGTGCTCCCGCAGCGCGAGCGACGCGAAGCACAACTTCCTCGCGAAGGAGGTTCTCGTGACCAGGGAACCGGCTCAGGTAGTCTCCGATAGCGGGCACGTCGCCCCGTTGGAGGCGCAAGTCCAGCTCGACGCGGAGCAGTTGGCACAGCAGGGCTTCCCGCTCACCCCCTTCCAGATCGCCGAGGAAGTCCTCGATACGAGGCGCCTGCCCCTCGTTCCAGACGGCCTCGAAGCGCACGCAAACCTCATCAATCCTTTTTGCCGCGGACAGCGACAGGGACTCGCCCTGCTCGGGATTCGCCGGACTCATGGTTATCTCCGCTTCGGTGAAAACCCCTCCCCCCGGCCCCCTCCCCGAAGCGGGGAGGGGGAGAAAGAGCTTCGGCTCCCCCTCTCCGCTTCGGGGAGGGGGTTGGGGGGGAGGGGTGGTTGAAATCGCCCCTTACAGGATTCCTCCGCGTTCGTGCCGCTCACCCCTCACGACGGCATCTCTTTTTCCCAGAACCTGCGGATCAGGGCCAGGCGTCGCTCCACCGTCGCCAGCGAGCAACCCACCAGTCCGGCGATCTCCTCGTTGCGGTAGCCCTCCAGCTTCCGCACCGCGATGGCCCGTAGCTGCTCATCCGGCAGCAAACTCAGCAAGCGACTCGACTCCTCCGCCACCTCCGCGGCCACGGCCGGGTCGGGGTCAGTGCTGAACGGTTCCGCCACCTCTCCCTCTAGAGACGCCGTCCGTCGCCAGTCACGCCGTTCGCGTCCCTCGTATTTGGCCAGGTCGCACGCCTTGCGGTTGGCAATCAGCACCAGCAGTTGCCACAGGTCGTCGCGATCGTCCAGGCGAGGGAAGCGGCCCTTCTCGGCGCGGCGGCAGAAGCTGTCGAACGCGCTCAGGGCCACGTCCTCCTCGTCCGTCGTCCGCCGCGGCAGCTTGCGCAGCCGGTCGCGGGCCAGCCCGATCAGCCGGCGGAAGTAGCGCTCCCACAGCGGCTGGGCGGCGTCGTGGTCCCCCGCTTTCAACTGCTGCAGCTAGCGCGTGACGTCGCCGGTGGACGACATCGGGACGGCCTTTCGGTCTGATGAGGTCTGTGCAACGATACACAGATTCTAACCAACCGCGGAAGCCGTTCCCAGCCAGTTGTACGAGTTGTTGAGAGCTAGCGCGGTTTGCAATGGTGTGGAGGTAGGTGCCGCGAGCCGAGCGGCACCGGGCCAGCAGGTCCGGCTCGGCTCGCCGGACCTACACCGCTCCACCCGTCCGCACACCGCTCTATCGATGAAACGATCCGTTCGAGGCATTGGACAGGATAAATGGTGCGTTGCCGACACGACGTCAATACACTGGAGATAGGTGGCATCAAGGACCGCGGGCAGCGTACCATGCGAACGACTACCGTTCTGGCCCTGACCCTCGTGGCTCCGTTCGCTCGTGGCGACTCGGGCGTGGAGTTCTTCGAGAAGAAGGTGCGGCCGGTCCTGGTCGAGCATTGCTACCGCTGTCATTCCGAGCAGGCGAAGAAGAATCGCGGCGGTCTGCTCCTCGACACCCGGCAGGGCATTCGCGCGGGCGGCGATACCGGACCGGCCATCGTGCCGGGAAAGCCCGCCGAGAGCCTGCTCCTCAAGGCGGTCCGCTACACCGAGGAGACGTTGAAGATGCCGCCCAAGGGCAAGCTGCCCGATGCCGTCATCGCCGACCTTGAAGAGTGGATCAAGAAAGGGGCTGCCGATCCCCGCGACCGCGCCGCGACCGCGGGCTCCCCGTCGTGGGAAGAGATGCTCCGCAATCGCCGGCACTGGTGGAGCCTGCAACCCGTCCGCAGGGCCGAGCCGCCGCGCGTCAAGAATTCGTCCTGGTCGCACCACCCGGTCGATCGCTTCCTGCTGGCTCGGCTCGAAGAACGCGGATTGACGCCCTCGGCTCGCGCGGATCGACAGACGTTGATCCGCCGGCTCAGCCTCGTGCTGAGGGGGCTGCCGCCGGCGCCGGACGAGGTGGAGGCGTTCGTCCGGGATGAATCGCCGCACGCGCTGGACAAGCTGGTGGACCGATTGCTGGCGTCGCCGCACTTCGGTGAACGCTGGGCGCGGCACTGGCTGGACGTCGTGCGTTTCACGGAGACGCACGGCAATGAATGGAACTATGAAGTGCATCACGCCTGGCGCTATCGCGATTACCTCGTTCGCGCCTTCAACGACGACGTCCCGTACGATCAGTTAGTCCGTGAACACCTGGCCGGTGATCTGCTGAAACAGCCGCGCTGGAACCGGAGCGAGGGATTCAACGAGTCGGTGATCGGCACCGCGTTCTATCGTTTTGGCGAGGGCAATCACGACGACTGCATCGGGTTGCCGCAGATCGGCTACGACCTGGCGGACAACCAGATCGACACGCTCAGCAAGGCGTTCCAGGCCGCCACGGTCGCCTGCGCGCGCTGTCACGATCACAAGCTCGACGCCGTGTCCACCAACGATTATTACGCTCTGCTCGGTGTTTTGCGCAGTTCGCGGCTGGTCAGCCATACCATCGACGCTCCCGAGGTACACGCGAAGACGATCCAACGACTCCGCGATTTGAAGCAGGCCATTCGCAAGGAGTTGGGCGCGGTCTGGCTGCGCGAGGTGCAGGAGCTGCCCCAGCGCTTGCTGGCGCGGCAACCCGACAAGAAACCAGCCCAGGACGACATGCTGGCGGCGTGGCGGACGATGGCCTCGCTTTCGAGGAAGGACGAGAGCGGCTTCGCGGCAGCGTGGCGAAAACTGGCAGAGCGCTACACGAGGGAGGAGCGCGAACGAATAGCTCACGAGGCCAACGAGTTCGTCCGCTTCGACGATTTTCCTGGTGGCAAAAGCGCGGGATGGCAGAGGGGCGGTCAAGGGCTGCGCGACGGAGCGGGTCGTGCGGGCGACTTCATCGTCCGTCTCGAAGGAGAGGCTCTCGTCAAGAGCGTGCTGCCGGCGGGCTGCTTCACGCACGCGCTGTCCGACCGGCTCAATGGCACACTGCGTTCCCCGGTGCTCAGCGGGACGAAGAAGTACATCAGTTTCGAGGTGCTGGGCCGGCGCAGCAGCGCCGTGCGGCTCGTGTCCAACAACTGTCAGCTCAACTACCGCAACTATCGCGCGCTCACCTCCGACGACTGGCAGTGGGTGACATTTCCGCTCCCGGAAGAGCGCGACAACCTGCGCGTCTACGCCGAGCTGATGACGATGTTCGACAACCCGAAATTTCCCGATCAGCTCAGCGCCCTGGGCGGCGATACCGGCAACTATCGGCTGCCGTGGGAGCAGGCCGCCGCGAACCCTCGATCGTTCTTCGGCGTCACGCGCATCGTCCTTCATGACGGCCCCCAGCCGCCGAAGTCGACGCAGGGGCATCTGCTCCGGTTGTTCGATCGGGCCCCGCCGCGGACGCTTGCCGACGTCGCGAGCCGTTACGCCGCGTCCGTGGAGACGGCGATACAGTCCTGGATCGAGGACCGGGCTTCCGATGCGGATGTTCGCTGGATCGACGGCCTGCTGCATCGCGGTCTGTTAAGCAACCGGGTCGGTCTGACGTCGCGCCTCGAAGCCCTGACGAAGCAGTATCGCGAGACAGAAGCCCAGCTGTCGCAGCCGCGGGTCGTGCCCGGCATCGCGGACTGCGGTCCCGGTTTCGCGCAGCCCGTCCTGGTCCGCGGCGACTGCCTGAAGCCTGGCGAGCGAGTGCCGCGCCGCTATCTCGAAGTGCTGTCACGACCCGGCGATCAGTTCGCAACCGGAGAGAGCGGCCGGCGCGAGTTGGCCGAGCGCATCGCCAGCGCGGACAATCCGCTGACAGCGCGCGTCATGGTCAATCGCATCTGGCATCATCTCTTCGGCACGGGACTCGTTCGTACCGTCGATGACTTCGGCCGGGTCGGCGAGCTGCCGTCCCATCCGGAGCTACTCGATTACCTGGCGGCTCGTTTTGTCGAGGAGGGCTGGTCGATCAAGCGCTTGATCCGCTCGCTCGTGTTGACGCAGACGTTTCAACTGTCGAGCCGGCCCTCGCCGGCAGCGCGGGCGATCGATCCCCTCAATCGCCTGCTGCAGCACTATCCCGCCCGCCGGATCGAGGCGGAAGCGATTCGCGATTCGATCCTGGCCGTCTCGGGCCGCCTGGACCGCACGCTGTACGGCATGAGCCTTCCCTCCTTCCGCGAGACGCCGAATGCGGATCGGCGACTGTTCCCTGGCCCGCTCGATGGCAACGGGCGGCGCAGCCTCTATATCAAGAACACGCTGATGGAGGCGCCGCGTTTCCTCGACGTCTTCGACTTTCCGGGTGGCAAGGTGACCCAGGGCCGCCGCGACGTGACCAGTGTTCCGGCCCAGGCGCTCGCTCTGCTCAACGATCCGTTCGTCCTGCAACAGGCGGAGGTCTGGGCAGGACATCTCGTGAACCGGCCCGATCCCACCATCACCGACCGGGTCGGCCACCTGTTCCAGGTCGCTCTTGGCCGACCGGCCCAGGGCGAGGAACTGAGTCGAGTCGAGCAGGCTGTCGCTCAGTTCGCCGAGTTACATCAGGTCAAGCCCGCCGACATCCTGAGGAACCCCGCGGTCTGGAAGGACGTCGCTCATGCGTTCTTCAACTTGAAGGAGTTCATTTACATTCGCTAGACACAAGCCCGGAGCGCCAGCGACGGGACGCCGACGTCCCCGCGCTGGCGCTTGGGGCTTGTCTCAACCGCTGTACTCGCCCGCAAAACGCTCGAATCAGGGAACCGTCATGAACCGCATAATGAGTCGCCGACAACTGCTGGCATCGAGCGCCAACGGCTTTGGTCTGGTCGCGCTGTCGGCTCTGCTGGGCGAGAGCACCTCGGCCCGCGCTGCTGCTCGTCACTTCCGGCCTCGGGCGAAGAATGTCATCTTCTGCTTCATGGACGGGGGTGTCTCGCATGTCGATACCTTCGATCCCAAGCCGGCGCTCGTCCGGCTCGACGGCAAGGGTGCCGGCAAGATCGACAATCCGACCGCGAGCGCCAACCGCAAATGGCTGCAAAGTCCCTGGAAGTTCCACAGCCGCGGCCGGAGCGGCCTCCCGATCAGCGAGCTGTTCCCGCACCTCGCCACCGTCGCCGATGAGCTGGCCGTCATTCGGTCCATGAAGGCCGATCTGCCCCTGCACTCGACAGGCGTTCTGCGGCTGCACACGGGCGTCAACAACGCTGGTCGTCCGAGTCTCGGCTCCTGGGTCAGTTACGGCCTCGGCAACGAGAACCGCAATCTGCCTGGCTTCGTCGTCCTCAGTTTCGGCGTCGTTCCCTGCGGCGGATTGGAGACGTTCTCTAACGGGTTCTTGCCGGCGAGTCATCAGGCGACGCTCTTCCACGCCGACGGCAAGCCGATTGACAACATCGTCCCCGCCGACCGCGACGGGCGCGTCCAGCGCGCCAAGCTCGATCTGCTGCGGCGGCAGGATGAGGCGTTCGCGCGCTCGCTGGGCGGAGAGGAGGCGATCGAGTCGGCCATCCGCAATCACGAGATGGCCTATCGCATGCAATCGCTGGTGCCGGACGTCCTCGACCTGGCCCGGGAGAGCGCAGAGACGAAACGGCTCTACGGCATCGACTCGAAGGTGGCGTCCCAGCGGCTGTACGGCATTCAGTGTCTGCGCGCGCGGCGGCTGATCGAGAGCGGTGTGCGCTTCGTCGAGATCACCTGTCCGCCGGGCGCGTCGAACGGCACCTGGGACCAGCACGGCAATCTGAAGAAGGGCCATGAGAAGAACGCTTTGGACACCGATCAGGCGATTGCCGGACTCATCAAGGACCTGAAGCGGCGCGGCCTGCTGGAGACGACGCTGATCGTCTGGGCGGGCGAGTTCGGAAGGACTCCTCATTCGACGGGCCGGGATGGGCGCGATCATCATCCGGAGGGTTTCAGCATCTGGCTGGCTGGCGGCGGCATCAAGGGCGGCACCGTCCACGGAGCCACCGACGAGATGGGCATGCATGCTGTCGAGAATGTCTGCGATTTCCACGATCTGCATGCCACCATCCTGCATCTGCTTGGACTCGATCACGAGCAGCTGACGTATCGCTTTGGCGGTCGTGATTTCCGCCTCACCGACGTGGAGGGTCACGTCGTCAAGGCGATCATCGCATGAGTGGGGCAAGTTCCCAACTTGCCCGACTGAATCGGGCAAGTTACAAACTTGCCCCACGTTGCGAGGAGGGACCGGCACCATGAGATGGTCTCTAGTCGTCCTGTCTGGCTTCCTGCTGTCCCCTGTGTCAGCCGCCGGCGAACCACCGCCTCCCGACTGGGTCAAGGTGACCGGCAAGGCAGGGTGGCAGCCCCGCGACTCCAGCGGGGAAGTCGTCTTCAAGGACCAGCTCTGGATTCTCGGCGGCTGGTTCGACTCGTTTACCGCGCCTCCCCGGGACGTCTGGAGTTCCTCCGACGGGAAAACCTGGAAGCTCGTGACGAAGACGGCCCCGTGGAAGCACAGTGACTTGCCGATGACGCTTGTCTTCAAGGACCGCATGTGGCTCATGGGCGGTTGGTTTAACGGCCGGCTGGCGGGGCACGGCGCCAGCAGCGAGGTCTGGTCGTCCACGGACGGCGCGCAGTGGGAGCAGGTGACGAAGGAAGCCGGTTGGAGTCCTCGGATTGCCGCTGGCGCCGTGGTCTTCAAGGGACGAGTGTGGATTCTCGGGGGTACGGAGAATTACTACTTCGGCAATGAGAAAAGCCTCAAGAGCGACGTCTGGTCTTCCGCCGACGGCAAGACGTGGAAGCAGGAGACGGCCAGCGCCCCCTGGTCGCCGCGGGCCTATCATGCGGCCGTCGTCCACGACGGCAAAATCTGGGTCCTCGGCGGCGGCAACTACGTTCCAAAGTATCACGCGCTCAACGATGTCTGGTGCTCCGCGGACGGCGTGAACTGGGAGCAGGTGACCCGGAAGGCCCCGTGGCAGCCGCGGATCTGGTTCTCCTCGGTCGTCTACCGGGACCGCCTGTGGGTCCTGGGCGGCTGGTCGAACAACCCCTCGAAGAACTGGGGAGACGTCTGGTATTCCCGCGACGGCAAGGGGTGGACGCGGCTGCCGTCGAAGGTGACCTGGAAGGAGCGCCACGAGCACTCCACCTTTGTCTTCAAGGACAAGATCTGGGTGGCGGGGGGACATGCTCAACCCCTCAGTAGCGAGGTTTGGTCGCTGGCGGTCCCGAAGGACTGGTTCAACGAGAAGTGAAGACTTTCTTCCGGAGCGCTTCCGCTTCGACGTCGATACTGACTTTCGAGGAAAAAGTCCATGCGTCCGCTCAAGATCGGCCTGGCCCAGTGCAGGCAGACAGGGGATTTCGCCTCCAATGCGGCGACCATTCGGCGATTCCTCGAGGAGGCAAGCCACGCCGGAGTCCAGATCCTCTGCTTCCCGGAAGCCCAGACGGTTGGCTATCGTGTGGACATTGCAACCCCCGACCTGCCCGTGCCCGTCGCGCAGCTCGACGACTTGCACGGCGAGGTCGCCCGGTTCTGCGGCAAGTCGGGGATGGCCTGTGTCCTGGGCACGGAAACTCCCCGGGCCACGGGCCCGTACCACGGCAAGCCGCACAACAGCGCTCTGGTCATCTCCGAAACGGGGATCGTCCTGGGAACCCACCACAAGACGAGGTTGACGCCCCTGGATGCCGTGGCCTATTCGCCGGGCAGCTCGATGGAGACGTACACGCTCTTCGGAGTCAGGGTCGGTGTCGTGATCTGCTTCGAGGGGTTTCGCTTCCCCGAGACGACGCGCGAGTGCGTGCGGCGGGGGGCACAGCTCGTCCTTCATCCGCAGAATAACACGACACGGCCCAACGACTGGAAAGTCCCCGTGCATCATGCCATGATTGTCACCCGCGCCGCGGAGAACACGATCTGGTTCGCCTCGTGCAACGCCTGTCTCATTCCGCATCAGAACTGCCGCAGCCTCATCGTTGCCCCCGACGGCCAGGTCCATGCGCAGACCGAACTGAAACAGGAACAGCTGCTCGTGGCCGAGATCGACATCGACCAGGCGACCCGGGCGATGTTCAACTACGACCTGGAAGGCTGCGCCCCGCTGCTTTTCCGTCAGACAGTCGCGCGGGAGGAATATCAGCAGGTCCTGGCGAGGTGAGCTTGAATTTGGCGAGCGGGGGGTGTGAACCCCCCGGTACTTCGACTTACCGGGGGGTTCACACCCCCCGCTCGCTCGCCAGTACCGGGGGGTTGAGGGCCGCTCCACCTCACCACGGCTTGGATAACCTCGTCTCCTCACCGGTGATGAACTCCACCAACGCGGGCCGGCCGGGGCCTGCCTCGGGGTCGGGAGAGACGACGGCCAGGGCACGCCGCAGTGCGGGGACGATCTCGGACGGCTGCGTGACGCGCTCGGCGACGACCCCCAGGCCCTCGGCAACCTTGGTGTAGTCCCCGCTGAGATAGCGGCTGCGGTACTTCTGGCTGGCGACGGGAATCCAGCGCTCGTAGCCGCCCATCACCCCGTTGTTGACCAGGACCGTCAGGATTGGAATGCGCTCGCGCACGGCCGTCTCCAGGTCCAGGCCGCACATGCCGAAGGCCGTGTCGCCCAGGAAGTGAATGACGAGCTTCTCGGGGGTGGCCAGCTTTGCTCCGAGGGCGAAGCCCAGCGAGCTGCCCAGTTGCGTGGACTTGCCCCAGCCGAGGTAGCCTCGCGGAGTGAGCGTCTCCCAGAACGGGGCCAACTGGTCGCGGGGCATGCCCGAGTCGTGAGTGATGGTCGTCGTCGTGCGGTCCACCAGCCGCATCAACTCGTGAATCACGCGGTACGGGTTGATGGGGGTCTCGTCCGAGGTCAGCCGCAGCAGCCACTCGGCCCGCCATCTCGCCCGCAGCGAAGCAATCTCCTCGACCACGGGCCCGCCCTCCGGTCGCTCACGCTCCCGGCTCGCCTGCCGCCAGGCTTCTTCCAGCATTTGCTGTAGCACGAGCCGGGCGTCGCCCAGGACCGCACAGTCGGCGGCCACGTCCTTGTTCAGGTCCGCCTCGTTGTTCGTGACGTGGACGATGACCTTCCCTTTCGGGATCGGGGCGGCGAAGACCGTGGTGGTGAAGCTGCAGCCGATGCCGAAGATGACGTCGGCTTGCCGCAGGAAGTGGTCCACCATTGGGGTGCCGGCGTAGCCGCCGGTGCCCAGCGCCAGGGGGTGATTCTCCGGGAAGGCGCTCTTGCCAGGCAACGTGGTCATCACCGGGGCCTGGACGAACTCGGCCAGGGCGCGCAGCTCCTCCCAGGCTTCCGCCCAGTGTACCCCTTGCCCGACGTGCAGCACCGGCCGGCGCGCCTGTAGCAGAATCCGGACCGCCTCGCGGACGTCCGCGGAGTCGCCGGCGGCACGGACCACCCGGACCGGGCTGTAGGCAAACGCCTCGACCCCCTCGCTGGCAACGTCGACCGGGACTTCCAGGGCAACCGGCGCCCGCCGGCCAGTGCGTAGCAAGGTGAACGCGCGGCGCAACAGGCCCGGGATGCGCTCCGCGCTGTTGGCCTGCGCGGACCACTTCGTGACGCCGCGGTAGTTCTCGGCGGCCTGGAAGTTGGGCGCGATGTCGCCCCGGCCGCGCGGGTTGCCGCCGGGCAGGAAGAGGACCGGCGAGCCGTCGGCAAACGCCTGGGCGACCCCGGCGAAGGCGTTTTCCGCCCCCGGGCCGTGCTGCACCGTAGCGACCCCGATCCGCCCCCCGTTCGAGGCCCGGGAGTAGCCGTCGGCCATGTTCACCAGCGTCCGCTCGGTGCGGGCCACGATGGGGCGGATGCCCACTCCGGCACACTCGTCGATGAGGGCGTTGACCGGGAAGCAGAAGAGGTAGTCCGTACCCTCGGCCTTGAGGATGTTGGCAATTGCCCTGGCCCCGTTCATGGCGTTGGCTCCGTAAGGCCGGCTGTAACAACATCACGTCTCGAAAACTCGTGATGCCGCCCCGGTCAACATCATCGGTTGGTTCGCCACCTATTTCACCAGGCGCCATCCCGATTTATCGGCGCTCAGAGCGGTGTGGCCCTTGTAGCGGTCGTGTACCTTGTGCATGTCCTCGATGGTGTCGAAGTAGCCCACGATGAAGGCAGCGCTGAAGGATTCGCCGGCCTTGACCGGCTTGCCGTGGGACTCCTCGATCATGACGATGATCCCCCCGGGCCGCTGGCTGCACCACGCCTCGTAGACGACGGAGGGCTCGAGCGTCAGACCCCCCAACCAGGGGCCGTCTTTCCCCGTCTTCTTGTCCCGTAAATGGTAAGCGCGAATGAAATGCTCCGGCGTTTTGTGGGTGTCGCGTCGGTAGCCAAACTTCCTGTCGGGCGGGAAGGGGGTAAAGAACTCCCTGGAAGGAATGCGCAGCCCTTTGGGACCGCTCAGGTAGCTGAGGTAGATCTCGCTGAACGTGTCGCCCCGGTCGTGGCGGACACAGCCCGGCGTGTCATTGCGGAGGAACATCTCGTCTGAATCGTTAACGCTATCGATCCGATCCATCAATACGAAGTACCGCTCTCCTTTTGGAAACACGATCCGTTGCGTCCAGCGCGATCCGGCTTTGCGGCCGGGGGCGGCGTACTCGTAGCGGTAGGTCGTCGTTACCGCGATGAAATCTTTGCCTTGGATGACCTCCGGCTGCACCGGCTTCATCCGGTGGCAGAGTTGGGGGCCCTCGACCATACGCTTGCGATGGCTGCTGCCGTGGGCCATCAGGGCGTAGTGTCGTCTGGCCGGTTCGGTCTCGTTGGTGTGCCAAGTATAACGGCCAACGCCGTGTCCGTCTGGTGCGAAAACCTTATCGCGCCAGGCTTCGTCGCTGCCCGCCTCCATGAGCCAGTCGACGACCATCAGCCCGTCGCCGATTTCGCGGAAGCCCGTGGTCTTATCGAGAAACGATCCCTTTTCGATGCCGGTCATCCACTGCTTGGGTTTCTTCTTGGGAATGACGGCTTCGAGTTTGTCGGTCTCGATCTTGATGGCGCGATCGTTCTCGGTAACGCGCGCCCAGGGCTTGTCACCGGGCGGCTCGGCCGAAACCGGTCCAGCGCTTGCAATCGCGATGAGCAACGGAGCCAAGGACCACTTGCCCACGAACGTGTTGGAAACTCTCATATGGCGTCCTCCCTGAAGAAAGCCCTCGCAGCAAACACTGCTTCCCGAAGCGGCGGGCCCCGACCATTCCGGGGATTCGCCCTGCTCTCGAGCAGCTTCAAGCATTCTGATCGGACCTTTCTGCCTCGGCAAGAAAAAAACCGCCAACCGCGACGATCTCAGGCTGGAAAGCCTGACGCGGCGTCAAAGTCAGGCTGGAAAGCCCGACGCGGCGTCAAAGTCAGGCTGGAAAGCCTGACCTACTCTCGTGCCGGAGTAATACCCGTTCGGGCTCTCAGCGACGTGAGTCGGCTGCCATCCTCGACGTCGCGCATCCTTCCGAGGAGGACCTGCTGCGTCGATCACTTTTTCGTTTTCACCAGCCGGAAGGAGTCCATGACGATGGACTGATCGACCTTGCCGTAGGCGTCGTCGCCGCCGACGTGGCCGAACACGAAGATGCGGCCGTCGGCGGCCTGCACGCTGCGCGGGTAGTAGGCGGTGCCGGGGACCTTCAACGGGTGCCAGCTCTTGCCGGCATCGTTCGTCCAGTGGATGCCGCTGGTCGCGGCGTGCAGGATCGGCCCCTCGCGCGTGGCGAGAAGTTCCGGCTGGCCGCTGTGGGGTAGTACCGAAGGGCCGGCCTTTCCGGGGACCCAGGTGTCGCCAGCTTTCTTGAGCACTCCCTGCCAGCGCCTGGTATCAGACTCGCGCCGGAATACGCACAGCAGATCGCCGTTGGCAAGTTCCGCCACGTCGAACTCCTCAGTCCAGCCGCTCCGCTGCTCCTTGGGGACCGCGGCGAGCGGGCCTTTCCAGGTCTTGCCTTGGTCGTAAGAGACGACCAGCATCGGCTCAACCCGCTTGCTGAACTCCCTGCGGGTGTGCTTGCCTGCCGGGATGTGGGCGACGCCCAGCAGCACGATCAGCCGGCCATCGCGCAGCAGCCGAATGCGCCGCGGCCAGGTCGAGTACCTCTTGGGATCGAGCAGTACCTCGGGCTTGCCCCAGGTACGCGTGCCGTCGCTCGACCGCTGCAGGTAGCCCGTCTTGGGCAGCTGCGGGTCGTAGGGCAGATAGAAACCAAAGACCCCGCGGATCACTGTGCCATCGGCCAGCGCCGTCTCGGCCTCCCCCGAGACCCCATTCATGCAGGTCTTGAAGGGGTCAGCGCTCACCTGTTTCCAGGTCTTCCCCGCGTCGGCCGAGCGGAGGTGGACGTTCCTCATCTCAAGTCCCGTCATGTCGTAGCCAGGTGCCCCTGGGGGGGGCCAGTTCAGCTTTTCCTGCACGTCCTTCGGGGCCTTGGGCCGGCCCTGGACGGAGCCGGTCGCCTGCGTGAAGCTGGTCATGAGTCTGCCGTCCGGCATCGTCCAGGCGCCGACCCAACTCGTGAAGCCGGGCTTCTGCGGCGAGTGGTAGATGGTCTGCCGCTTGTGCTCGACGGCGGCGAACTCGTCGGCACTCGCGCGCATGCCGGTCGCGAGCAACGCCACGGCGGTCACAACCCGCCAGGGGAGCATTGAGCTTGCGTGAGTGTTTGCTCGGTTGGTGATCATCTTGGACTCGAGTCTTGGGTTGCCTGATTCTTGAGTGATTTCAACTTCCGTCGTCCCGCAGGAGCGAATCCTCGCTCCTGCGGCGTCCACGGATCGCCTTACTGACGAAAGAGCTTGCGCGGCAGGCTGGTCAGCACCTCGCACCCCTTTTCGGTGATCAGCACCGTTTCGCTGCACGTCATGCCGATCTGCAGGGGGTCGCGGATCGACGTGCTGCAATGGAAGACCATGCCCGGCTTCAGTTCCGCCTTGCCTCCTTTGGACACTTCAATGTCATCGCAGTCGCCCCACTCGGGCGGGAACCCCAGGCCGATCGAGTACGCATAGATCCCGTGCCAGACCCACCCCTTGGGGAGCGGGCCCAGCGCCTTCTCCGACAGCGCGGCGAGATCCCCCGCGGTCGCCCCAGGCTTCAAGTTGTTGATCGAAGTGTTCACGCTGCGCAGGCACATCGCGAACATGCGCTCCATTTTTTCCGTGGGCGGACCAACGACGGCAGTGCGCATGAGGGGGCTGCTGTAGCGGTTGACGCAGGCCCCCAACTCCATGAACACCGGGTCGCCCCGCCGGATCGAAACGCGGTGGAAGGTCGAGTGCGGCACGCCCGAGCGCCGGCCGACCGTGACAATCGGCTGGTAGCAACAATACTCGCTCCCCGCGCGAAACATTCGTTCCGCCGCCACGGCAGCGATGGCATTGTCCGTAACTCCTTCGCGCACGGCATCGAGGGCGGCCCGCATGGCGGCGCTGCTGATGCGGGCCGCTTCGCGGAGGTAGGCAATCTCCGCCGGCGACTTGACGGCTGCCACGGCCGGGACCAGGTTCGTGGCATCGACCAGCCTGGCCTTGGGAACCGCTTGTCGAAGCCGCAGGTAATCCTGGGCGCTCAGCGAGGAGAGCACGCCCATCTCGACGCCCAGCGTTTTCTTGTCCAGTTTCTGGGATTGAAGCAACTGGCAGGTGGCGTCGATCGGGTCGGCGCCGAGGGCATACGTTTCTGTTTGTTCCAGCCAGGACGAAAGCTGGGCGTTATGGCTTTCAAAATCCTGGGCGAGCAGGACCGGGTCGCCGGAGGCCGGGACCAGGCACAGCCAGTATTTGTGGACCGCGATGCTCTCCACCCCGGTGAGGTAACAGACGCTGGCCATGTTATGGACTAACAAGGCCTCCAGCCCTCGGTGGGACATCTCTTTCTGAACCTTGCCCACCCGCTCGCGATACTCGGCCACGGAAAAAGCCAGGCGTTTCACGGTAGCCTCCTTGGCCCGTTGCTCTTGTGCCACCGCGGAGTCGATGCCGCGCAGGACGGCAGGCCCCGCCAGCGAGCCGCTCAGCGCCGCTGCACCGAGAAAGGTCCGCCGCGCGATCCCTTTGTCGTTGCCACGCATGGGTTCCCCCTTAGGGCGAAAAACGCAGGAAAGCTGCTGCGGACAGGAGGAAGCATCAGAGGGAAGGTGGGCTCGGTCCATCGGGCAATGATCCTCGGCCTACGGTCTCGATTTAGTTCTGTCCTTCCTCCACCAGCCGGGCCACCGCCCACTTGCGAACGTCGGCGTTCTTCTTCTGCCCAGCCGCCTGGGCCAGGGCGACCTTGACCTCGCCGGGGGCCAGGGCCTTGAGGGCTTTCAGGGCGGCCGTCTTGCCGCCGCCGGCCGCGGTGTCGAACGTCTTCGGATCCCAGGTCTCGTCGGCGATGCGCTTCTTCAGGGCAGGCACGGCGGCCTTGTCTCCCTGCACCTTCAGCTCCACCGCGGCCCAGTAGCGCTGCTCGGTGTACTTCGAGAACAGGGCCCGGGTCAGCGGCTCTGTCGCCTCGTCGAAGGCGAGGTCGCGGAGGGCCTTGAGGGCAGCGGCCTTGCCCCCGCCAACCGGGTCCGGGTCGATGTTGCTGTACTCCCGCGCGTACCAGAGTTCGTCCGCCACCCGCTCCTTCAGGGCGGGCAGGGCGGCCCGGTCCTTGTGCCGCCCCAGCTCCTCGGCCGCCCAGCGGCGCATGGCGTAATGACTGCCGCCCAGCGCCTTGCTCAGCGCGGCCGTTACCTGCTCGGGGGCCAGCTCGCGCAGCAGAACGAGGGCGGTTGCCTTGCCGCCCCACTCGGGGTCGTGGTCGCCGCGGTAGTTCGTCTGATACCAGGTCTGCATCGCCACCAGTTCGCGCAGGGCCGGCACCACTTTCTTGCGGTCCTCCTGAGAGGCCAGCTCGCGGGCCGCCCAGCGGCGCATGTGGCCCTCCTTGCCCTTGAGGGCGACGACAAGGGCGCTGGTGACCTGCTCCGGGGCCAGCGCCCGCAGGGCGCGCAGGGCGGCCGTCTTGCCCCCTGCCTCCGGGTCCTCCACGCCGATGATCCACGGGTTGAACCAGACGTTGTCCTCCACCCGCCTGCGCAGGGCGGCGACGGCCGAGCGGTCCCGCAGCTTTTCCAGGCCCTCCGCCGCCGTCTTGCGCACGCCGGGATCGCTGTCACCCAGCAGCTTGCACAGGGCCGGCACGGCAGTCCGGTCCTTGAGGGTGGCGAGACCCGAGGCGGCCTCCTTGCGCACGGAGGGGTCCTTGTCCTCGACCAGCGGCAGGATGGCCTGTACCGCCTCCGACGGCTTCACGCTGCCACCCGGTGGGTCGGCTGCGGCGTGCGCCCGCGGCCCGGCCAGCGCCAGCTGGAGGGACTTGCCATCGTTGGCGCGCGTCACCGAGAACGACTCGCGCTCCTCGTCGGTGCCCCGCCGCAGCACCAGGACGTGGTTGCCCGGCAGCAGGTGCAGGGGCTTTTCCAGCTCCTCAAAGGACACCTTGCGGCCATCCAGCAGCACCTCCAGGGCGGGGTCGTTCCGGTCGACGGCGGGCAGCTTCAACGTCACCGTGACGCGGCGGTAGTCGTGCAGGGCCACCGGGACACTCTTGCCCCCGTCGTCGGCTTTGACAGCGAAGACATTGCTCTCGACTTCCGTGCCGCTGCGCTTGACGACCAGGACGTGCATTCCCGGCCGCAGTGCCAGCTTGTCCCGCAGCTGGGCGAGCGGCACTGCCTTGCCGTCCAGGAAGAACGTCAGCTCCTCCTCCCTCTCGTCCACCTTGATGCCCGCCAGGCTCACCGCCACTTCCTTTTTCTCGACGCTCTCATCGGGCAGCACCCGGACTGTCTCACCGTTGTCGTCGCGGCCGACGTGGAAGACGCGCTCCTCGACCACCTCGTCACCGCGCTTGACAACCAGCCGGTTCTCGCCGACTGGCAGTTCGACCTCCCCGCGCAGCTGGTCCGGGCTGACTGGCTCGCCGTTGAGGATGAACACCACGTTGGTCGTGTTGACCTGGACATTGAGGTTGGTGAGGTGGAGATCGCCGAGACGGACGCTGACGCGGTTCTCCACCGGCGCCGGCTCCTGCCTGACGATGAGAAAGACGACCACCCCCAGCAGAGCGAGGAAGGCTGCGGCAGCCGCCCCGGCCCACACTGCCACGGACCGCCGGGGCGGGCGGTCCAGGCGGGCCAGCAACTGGGCCATCAGTTCCGTAGCCTGCGCCGGCGAGCCGGGAGCGTCAGCGACCGGAGGCGAGCCGGGAGCGTCAACGACCGAAACCGTGATTCCCGCGTCCCGTGCCGGCACGGGATGCGCCGGCTCCTCGCCGAGGTAGGCGGCCAGGGCGGCAGCGAACGCATCCATCGAGGCGAAACGCGCCCGGGCGTCCTTGGCCATCGCCTTCCGGCAAACGGCCTCCAGGGCGGGGTCGAGGTCCGGCCGGTGTCGGGAGGGCGGGGCCGGCTCGCGGCCCAGCACGTCGGCGAAGATCTGCCCGACCGTGCCGCTGAAGGGCAGCCTGCCCGTCAACAGCTCGTAGAGGATGACGCCCAGGCTGTAGACGTCCGAGGCCGGGCCCACCGCCGCGACGTCACCGCGGACCTGCTCGGGCGCCATGTAGGCCGGCGTCCCCATCACCTGCCCGGCGGATGTCAGGCGCGGGTCCTCGCCGCTATCCCGCCGCGCCAGCCCGAAGTCCATGATGACCGGCTCGTGCCGGGGCGTGACCATGACGTTGGCCGGTTTGAGGTCGCGATGCACGACCCCCTTCTGGTGCGCCTCCTGCATGGCCAGGGCCAACTTCTGCACCAGGGCAGCCACCTGCCGCTGGGGGAGCGGCCCGCCGCCGCGGAGCAGGTCCGACAGCGGCCGGCCCTCGACAAAGGGCATTGTCAGGTAGTGGATACCACCGACCTCGTCCACGTCGAAGACGGGGCAGAGGTTGGGGTGGTTGAACGCCGAGGCGGCGCGGGCCTCGCGATAGAAGCGCTCGCGGCCTTCCAGGTCGCCGGTCAGTCGGGCGCTGGGCACCTTGACGGCCACCTGGCGGTCGAGCCGCGTATCGTGGGCAAGGTAGACGCTGCCCATTCCGCCCTGGCCCAGTTTCTTGAGGATGCGGTAGCGGCCGAACTGCTCCGGCAAGTCGCCGGCCGCCCCGCCAGCGACGTCGAGCAGCGGCGGCGCCTGGCTGGGCTGCCGCGTCGGCAGCACGAGCGGTGTCTCCGCGAGCGGCGCCCCGGGCGTCGTCGCCGGCGGCTCGTTCAGCGTCTCTGCGGCGGGCAGCAGGGCGGCCTGGGCCGGGAAGCGGCGGCGGTAATCGTCGAAGTCGACCGCGTCTCCGCGCGTCCGCCGCACCTCGTACTCTGTCCCAACCAAGTCGGCCGGCACCCCGTCCCGGCCGCCCAACTCCGGGTAGGCCTTCAGGTACTCCTCGACCAGGACCGTCTGCCCGCGCCCCCAGCGCTTGCGCAGGTCGACTTTGATCATCTCGACGAGGATGGCCCGGCGGGCCGAGCTCTCCGGCACCTGCCGGGCCTGCTCGGCCAGGAGGGTCGGCGTCCAGCCTTGCTCGAAGGTCCGGAGCCACTCGCTCAGGGCCCGACGGTAGTCCTCGGGTAGACTGTCCAGCTGTGTTGCTATTCTCATGACCACCTCCGCTGATTCGGGCGTGATGCGGGGCGAGTTGACACAAGCCCCAAGCGCCAGCGCGGGGACGGCCCCGTCGCTTGCGCTCCGGGCTTGTGTCAACTCGCCCCGCGTTGAGTATAATTCGGGCGTGACGCGGCTCCGAACGAATTATAGGCTCGCTGAGTTTCGCGAGGCTTGTCGTTGAAGACGGGCGTCGTGCGGTCGTCGCTCGTGTGCCCCCGCGGAGTCGATGCCGCGCGGGATGGCAGACTCCGCCAGCGAGGCGCTCAGCGCAGCCGCACCGAGAAATGTCCGCCACGCGATCCCTTTGTCGTTACCACTCATGGGTTCCGCCTTCAGGAACTGTGAGCCGCCGCGATGACGCAGGCAAACAGCGCCGCGATGGTCACGATCAAGTAACTCTTGCGGATGAGCTTTCCTTCCCGGTCGGACCAGGTCGCCGTTGCTCGGGTGCCAAACCATTTCTGCAGCACCCGGCAAAACTCGGCGTCCATGCGCAGCGACACGAACTCGAACCATGTCCGATTCAGCCGGACCGCAATATACAACCAGCCCGCGAAGCCGCCGAGCGTGACCAGCAGGTTCGGCCAGGAGTCGAGCGGCCACTGCCACGGATTCCAGTACCACGGCGGACCGACGAACTTCCCCCCTTCCTGGCGTCCTATCAGCGGATAGAAATAGGGGAGAACCCACGGCTGCGTGTCCCACGGCCCGCGCGAGCCGAAGTAGTCACAGGCCAGGTGCAAGTGCCAGTTGAGCACGCACAACACCACGCACCGTAGCCGATCCTTTGTCGCCAGGGCGACGAGCACCGTCCAGCCGAGACACGCGAACACATTGTGGAACAGGACGTGGTGATACGTCAGGTAAGCTTCGTCGCTGAACAACAGCCCCAGGCCATCGAGGTCGGGAAGCACGCCACCCAGGAAGACGAGCAGACGGTCGCGGCGCGTCAGCGGCACGACGTTCGCCGTCCACCAGCCGATTAGCGCGTGCGTCCCCGGTGCCATGAGCGGAGCCTACTCTTCCTCCCGAGCCGCTCAGCCCTTCAGCAGGGGCGTGAGCACGCGGCCGGTGCTGAGCGGGAAGGGACGACGCAGGTGGTCGACCATCGTCTGCTCCGGGTCGAGGCCGAGGCAGTGATAGAGCGTTGCGTGGATGTCGACCGGGTCGACGGGATCGGAGGAGGGATACGCGGCGATCCGGTCGGACGAGCCGTGAACTCGCCCGCCCTGGATGCCGCCGCCGGCCAACAGCACCGACTGAGACAACCCCCAGTGATCGCGGCCGGCCTGCGGGTTGATGCGCGGCGTGCGGCCGAACTCACCCATCATCACGACCAGCGTCTGCTCCAGCAGCCCGCGCGCATCGAGGTCCTCAAGGAGGGCCGACAGTCCCTGGTCGATCATGGGCAGCAGTTCGCCTTCGAGCGCCGGGAAGTTCTTCGAGTGCGTGTCCCAGCCGTCGCAGACGGTCATCTCGTTGAAATGGATCGCGGCCATCGGCACGCCGACCTCGGCGAGGCGACGGGCCAGCAGCAGGGCCCGGCCGAAGCGGTTCTGGCCGTAGCGCTCGCGCAGCCGCTCGGGCTCGCCGTCGAGCGAGAAGACGCGGGCCGCGCCGCCGGACGCCCCGCTGAGGACGACCGCCTGCTGGCGCAACTCGCCGCTGACCCGCGTCCCCGGCAGCGTTCGGCCGCGGTGCTCCAGGACCGACAGCAGGGCAGCGCGTCGTTCCAGGCGATCGCCGGAAACTCCCACCGGCGGACTGAGGGCCGGGATCGCTTCCGGCGTTCCGGGCTCGCCGTCGACGTTGAGGGGGTCGACGAGCGGGCCAAGGAATCCGCCGCCGCCACCACGCAGGAGACTCCGTGTTCGCTTGAACTCGCCGCGGGTGCTGCTGCGCACGGCTAACTCTGGGATGGCGACGTAACCCGGTAGACCTTCCGGCGATCGCTTGAACCGTGCCAGCACCGCTCCCAGGTGAGGGAAGTCGGTACGCTGCGGCGGGCGGACGTCGTTGTCTGCCTCGGGACGCTCGACCTGCCGGCCGGTGAGCGTGTAGTAGATCATGGGCGTGTGGTTGTGATTGTTGTGGCTGACCGACCGCACCAGGGCATAGCGCTGGGCCAGGCGGGCCAGGCGCGGCAGGTGCTCGCAGATGCGGAGGCCTGGGACGGTCGTGGCGATGGGCTTGAACGGGCCACGGATCTCGGGGGGAGCGTCGGGCTTGAGGTCGAATGTGTCGAGCTGAGGCGGGCCGCCCAGCAGGTAGATGAAGATGCACGACCGCGCCGCCGCCCGCCGAGGCTCGGGAACCGGCGCCTTCGCCGCCAGCGCGGGCGACAGGAACCCGGCCACCGCCAGCCCGCCGCCGACTCGCAGGAACTCGCGGCGACCACAGAGCGGAGCGGCCAGCCCGTCGTGAAGCGTCAGCACATCAGCACCTCCGGGCATTGCAAGGATCGATCTTTCGCTCATTCTGTCCGGAGTCTCGCCTCTGTCAAGGGGCAAGGACGACGGCACGGCGGCACAGCGGCTCTCAACCCCCTTCTTGACCGATGCCGATAATGGGGTAGAATGCGAGAGGTTGAATAACGAAAACTTCTCCTTGATCGGAGGGGGAGAAGCCATGTCTGCAACCACAACGCCGACGGCCGTTGCTCCGCTCAACCGGGAGGAGCGATTAGAACGGGCCAATCAACTCTATCGCGAGTATCACACGCGGTGCTTCTGGCACTGTCCCCGCGAGCTGCTCATCACCGAGGATCTGATTCCTTTGGTGGTGAAGGGGTTGCGGACACACGGCGGACGCCGAGGGTTCATCCTGTCCGTCCAACTCCAGCAGAGGAGGACGGGCTCCCGGGCCTCCGAGAGAGAAACTCCGGGATGCCTCTAATTGGGTTGCCTCTACCTTGACAGGGACAACAAGCCGCTGACGCCCGTCCCTGACCATCCCGACTTTCCCAACTTGAAGCGTCACTTCGGCACCGTCCGCGGGGCCTGGCCGAAGATCTCTTGAGGACCTCGGCGAGCACCCGTAAGGACTTGCCTCTCGCGCTCGTCATTCGTCCGCATCCTCAAGACCCTGGCTCGACGCGCAGCGAGGAGGGAATTTGTCCTCGCTGTCGCTTCGGGCTGATGTCGGCGTGCCGATCCAGGGCGGCTCACGCCCTGGAATCGTGGTCCGTTACGCCTCCGGCTCGCAGCAGCTTGCGGAGCTTTCGCCGCGCCCGATGCAGACGACTGCGGATGGTTCCCACGGGCACCTTGAGCTGCCTTGCCATCCAGTTGTATTTGTTCCCTTCCAGGTCGATCAAGGTCAGGAGGTCCCGGTCCCGCGGTGTCAGGCGGCCGAGCGCGTGGTGGAACTGCCGCAACGTTTCCGCGATTTCCAGGGCGGTGCCCGGATGGTTCGTCCTCGACCGATCAGGCAGGTCCATGCAGCGCCCGTTGGCGAAGCCGGAATCCACGCTCACGGTGCTCCGTTGCTTTCGCTTCAAGCTGATGGCGGCGTTGACCGCAATGCGATATAACCAGGTGTAGAAATCCGAGTGGCCGCGGAACCGCCGCAGCGACTGATACGCGAGGAAAAACGCCTCCTGAACCGCGTCCTGGGCATCCTCGGCATTGTGTAACAAGCGATGCATCGGTCGATACAGACGGTCCTGGTAACGGCGGACCAACTCTGTAAAGGCTGACGTGCGTCCTTCCAAGCACTCCGCAATCAACCGCCGGTCATCGGACATTCCGTGGTCCCCTCGCTTGTCATTCTTCCGTGCCAGGCCGCTGTGGGTGTTCCTCCCGATGCTGGCGAACGCGGCGACAGGCGCAGCGGGAGCGGACGTACGGAGGGCGGGACGGCTGCCCGTGGCCCGCCCGGCGCAACGTGTCGCGTGCAAGGATTAGTGGATCGAGAAGGCGATCACCTGCAAGGCATCCACTTGCGGACGTGCTGACAGGGATTGACACAGGGCTTTCAGGAAGGCAGGCACCTCCGGCTTCCCTGCCAGGGGGGGCAGTCCCCCCGAGAGCTGGACATATTGTTGACCATCAAACCTCCAGGTTCCTTCGCCGGCCAGGGGTTGCCGAGGCCAGATGCCTTGGCCCGCGCGCCAGCGTTGATATTCCGGCAGCGGATGGGTCGAGGCCACCAGCGCGAACGTATAGACGCCTGAATCCATCACCGGCAGGAACTCCTGCGGAGGGTAGACGAGGCCCTCACGCGGTTCCGGCGGCTCCAGTTCACTGTTGGGAAAGCAAAGCACGTCCTTTCCGTCAGGTCGGAAGGCAATCAGGTAACAGGAGGCCGACTCCCTGAGCCGGGCCGTGACGCGGAACGAATCCCCCCGCGAAGGCACGGCCGTGTGCTCCCTCCCGATCAAGCCAAGTGAGACAAGGCCCTGTTCCCCGGAGCGATAGTGGCCCACGTCCAGCGCCACGATGAGCGGCTGCTCCCTGTTGTCCTGTGAGACGTCGGGAGGCCCTTCGCGGTCGTGGGAAAGGCCGGGCCACAGGGCGAGCAGCCCCAGGGCGACCAAGACGGCCAGGAACACAAGGGCCCCCACCTGCCAGGGACTCAGGCTGGTTGGCTTGTCGAAAGGCGACCGGAGCGCAGACGGCAAGGAACGGGCAGAAACCGGCCCGCCCCGGGGGAACAGCGCGCGGAGATTGCAGCCAGCCGTCAACGGCGTTATCGCCGCGCACAACTCGGCCGGGGTCGTGAAGCGGTAGGCGGGGTCCCTGGCCAGAAGCCGCTCCAGCACGATCACCAGGGCTTCCGGCACGCTGGACCGGAGCACGCGGACGTCCGGCGCTGCCTCCTCCAGGCGGGCGCGCTGCTTGGCGAGGTTGCCCTGGGCAGACGTCCCGAACGGGGGCTGGCCCGTTAGCAAGTAGTACAGGGCCCCGCCCAGGCTGTAGAGATCGGCCCGGATGTCAACCGTTCGGCTGTCTTGAAGTTGCTCGGGGGCAATGTAGTCGATCGTTCCCACAACGGGAGCGGGAGCGGCCAGCTCGTCCGCGGGCGGGGCCCGCTCCGTGTCCAGCCGGGCCAGGCCGAGATCGAGCAGTTTCACACATCCCTCCGGCGTGAGCATCAGGTTGGAGGGTTTGACATCGCGATGGACCAGGCCGCGCTCGTGGGCGTGCTGCAAGGCGAGCGCCGCCTGCCGGATGCACTCGCTGGCATCGGCAACCCGCAGGGGGCCGCACTCCTTCACCAGCCGGGACAGATCCATGCCCTCCAGCAATTCCATCGCCAGGTAGGGAATCCCTTCCACCCCCGCGTCGTGGGCCTGAACGATGTTGGGGTGGCTCAACTGGCCGACCGCTTTCATTTCCTGCATGAAACGCGTGACGGCCACGGGATCGCTCAAATGAGCCGCCGGGAGCAGCTTCAGAGCCATGATCTTGCCCAGGTGGAGGTGCCGAGCCCGGTAGACCGCTCCCATGCCCCCCTCGCCCAGGGGCTCCAGGAGTTCGTACGGTCCGACCTGCCTGGGTGGGGGTGTTCCGGGTGGTGTCGGAGGCTTGCTCGCCACGCTGAGACGCATGGCAGGCCAGGGGAGCAATTCCTTGAGTCGCTCGGTCAACCGCACCTCGTCCGCGGTCCCCCCTGGTTTGAAGTTCTGGCCCCCCAGCTCGAACACCAGGGGGTCGGAGCGGTCGTCCAACCGTTGCAGCGTTTCCAGGCAAGACCTGCATTCCTCAAGGTGAGCCGCTACCAGGGCAATCTCCTCCAGGGGAAGGGTCCCGAGATTGTAGCCGGTCAGTTTCTCCGGGCCGGGGCAGTCCTTCAGGGCTGCTGTTTCGAGGTGAGGTTTCATGTCCCGGTCCCTGTTCAAGCCACGGCTCGCGCGCTGCTTGCCTCGTTTGTCACTCCTCGGCCGCGTCTCCGAGCGTCTCGCGGAGGGCTCGCAGCACGCGGGATTTAGCAAGATAAACCGCATTCAGGCTCAGCTGAAGTTCCTTGGCCACCTCGGCCGGGCGCTGGTTTTCGCAAACCACACGCCAAAAGGCTTGCCAGGTCTTCTCCTCGAACTCGCTCTGAATCAACGCCAGGGCCCGGCGATACACGCCCGCGGTTTCCGCCGCAGCCGACTCGCCAGGCTCCGCGCTTTCCGTGTCCGGCACCTGCTCGACCTGCTCGCGAAACGCGGAGCCCCCCGCCGCCTGGGGCTGGGCCGTGCAGCGGCGCCAGTAATCCCCCAGCTTGTTCCGCGTGATGGTCCACAGCCAACCGCGGAACGTATCCGCGGCAGACTCCTTGCGAAAGGCGGCGATTCGCGTGAGCACCACGCGAAACACTTCTTGGACCACATCCTCCGCGTCGACCGCCTGCAACCCTCGCTGCCTGCACCAGGTGTAGATCAGCGGCCCGTACACCTGGACAAGCCGCTGCCACGCTTCTGGCTGCTGGACACTTAGGCCGGAGAGCAGGCTCACGGAGGTCACACAGGAGCCGTCGCCGGGCCTTCTCGATTCTTGTACCAGTACCATTGCAGAACCCTGTCTCGATTTGGGTCTTTCCTTCGCACCCAACTCCCCAAGGGCGCAAGCGGGATTCTGTTTGCTCTCGATTATTGTACGGCGAAAATCAAGACGGTCCGATGATCGCCGGCTCCCGCGCTGCTTGTAGGACGGATTGGAAATCCGTCCTACAACCTCTTGACGCCTCAGTCAGAATGTTTTAGACTCGCCCCCAGACCTTCTCTTTCAAGGCGAGGTGGATCATGGCAAGGACACCCAAGGACGTAACCGACGCGGAACTGCGGGTGCTACAGACCCTGTGGGAACTGGGTCCTTCGACGATCCGTCAGTTGACGGATCGACTGCACCCCAGTGGCGGTATCGCACAGTATGCGACGGTGCAGGTGCTGCTGGACCGGCTGAGGCAGAAGCAGTACGTGGTCCGTCAGTGTCTTTCGACCCCCTACACCTTCACGGCGCTGGTCGATCGGGATGAACTAATCGGCCGCAAGCTGCGTTCGGTGGCCGAGACGCTGTGTGGCGGGTCGGTGACGCCTCTGCTGACGCACCTGGTGCGGGCCAGGAAGCTCAGCGCCCGGGAACGCGATGAGCTGCGGGCACTGATTGATGAGCTGGACGAGGGCGGCAAGGGCAAGCGCGGGCGCTGAGATCCGGAGGCACCCATGAACGACCTGCTGCACGTTACCCTGAGCAACGCAGTGGCGGCGATGGCCCTGGCGGTGGTGGCCGCAGTCACCAGCCGACTCTGCCGCCGTCCCGCCCTGACGCACGGTCTGTGGCTGCTGGTGTTGCTCAAGCTGGTGACGCCCCCGTTGCTGACAATCCGCATCCCCTGGGTCGACGTTGCCCCGCCTTCCGGTCCGGATGTATCCTCGACCCGGGCAGCTGACGCGTCTCTGCCGGCTCCCGTTCCGCAGGCGGAGCTGGAAGTCACGGTCGTCGGCCCGGCGGAAGACGCCGAGGGCGCCGCCGGCGAGCCGGTGCCGGAAGTCGCACCGCTGGCCCCGCCCACGACGACGAGCGAGGCTCCCACGCACCCGACGCCGGGGGACCGACCTCCCGAACGATCCGCCTGGATGGTTGCCGGGGTTGTCCTCTGGTTGGCGGGGACGGTCGCGTGGACGGTGCTGGTCCTTGTGCGAACCGGCCGTTTCCGCCGTCTGCTGCGCTTCGCCGAGCCGGCTCCCGCATGGTTGCGCGACGAGGTCGGGGCGCTGGCGTCACGCCTCGGACTGCGGCGGGTGCCAAGCGTTTGGCTGGTGCCGGGGCGGCTGGCACCGATGCTGTGGTCGCTGGGCGGCGCCCCGCGGCTGCTGGTTCCCGACGAGTTGCTCGACGGCCTGACGGCACAGCAGCGGGCGACGCTGCTACTGCATGAGTTGGCGCACCTGCACCGCCGCGATCACTGGGTGCGGCTGCTGGAAATGCTGGCGACGGGGCTCTACTGGTGGCATCCTGTCGTCTGGTGGGCGCGGCGCGAGCTGCGCGAGGCCGAGGAACAATGTTGCGATGCCTGGGTGGTGTGGGCGCTGCCGGGCGCCGGCCGCATCTACGCCACCGCACTGTTGGAATGTCTCGATTTCCTCTCCGAGGCCCCGCGCCTGCTGCCCCTGGGGGCGAGCGGGTTGGGGCAGACCGACGACCTGAAAAGGAGGCTCACAATGATCATGCGCGGGATGACTCCCCGGCGACTGAGCTGGGGTGGCGGGCTCGTACTGGCTGGCCTGGCACTGATACTCTTGCCGATGGTACCCACGTTCGCCCAGGACGAGAAACCTCGCGATCCCCGGCAGAACCGGCTCGATGACCGCCGCGATCGTCGCGACGAGAAGCCGGCGAGCAAGGAAGAGATCGACAGGGCCCGCGACGAAGTGGCGAAGCTGAAGCAGCACCTGATGGAGCAACTCCAGCGCGTGCGTGAGGCGGAGGAGCGGCTGCGCGACGCCGCGGCCCGGCTGGGGCGGCTGGAGGGCAAGCACGTCGAGAGGCGCGACATCCGCATCATCATCGGCGGCGGGGACGGGCCCAAGGGCTGGCGGTTCGAGCGGGGTGCCGGCGGCGGCCGGGACGACAAGGGCCGTCCGACGCCGCAGCCCAGGACCGCGGGCCAACCGGGGCATCCTCCAGGGCCGCAGTCCGTTCCTCCAGGGCATCGGCCCGTCCCCGGTGCCCGACCGCCGGGCCCTGGAGAGCGCCCGCCGGTTCACGACGACGTCCTCCGTCCCACGGGCGACAGCGACCGCCGCCTGCGCGACCTGGAAAGGCGGCTCGACGAGGTGATGCGGCAACTCGAGATGATGCGCCGGAACATGCAGGGCCCGCGCGACGACAGACGGCCGGACGACCGCCGCCCTGAAGGGGGCACGAGGGAACGTCGCTCGGTCGGCCCGGAGAAAGACACTCGCCCTGAAGGAGGCACGAGGGAGCGTCGCCCGGACGCGCCCCCCGGCGTGGAGCGCGACCCGAAGAGGGACCCGAACCTCGAGCGCCGTGAGCGACCACGGACCGAGACCGACCCGCCCCGCCCTGAGCGGAAATGATCCGGTCGCCGAAACCTGTCTCCGCGCCCTATCAATGGCGAGAGCGGGCGGCGGATCGGGACGTCCCGATCCGCCGCCCGGTGTGCCGTCGCGTTGTGGCGTGGGCCGTCTGCGTTTCGCCGCGAGCTTCGGGCGAGCGCGGGGTGCCACGCAACTGGGGTCGACGCCGAGGAACTCGGCTACCTCCCGGGTGGAGTACCCCTCGTTTTTGCTCCCCGGTCAGAGCAATTCCTTGACCGGCGCGCGATCGTCGAGGATGTACATCGGCCGCCCACTTCCGTTGGGGAAGGTCTGCGCCGCGTCGATGCCAAGCACGCGGTAGACGGTGCTCAGCACATTCGACGGCACATAGGGACTGTCCTTCGGCCGTTCCCCCCGCGAGGTGCTGGCGCCGACCATCTGTCCCATCCGCAGCCCACCGCCGGCGACCAGCGCCGACATGACCGACGGCCAGTGATCGCGACCCGCCCCGCGGTTGATCTTCGGCGTCCGGCCGAACTCCCCCCAGACCACCGTCACCACCTCGTCGCCCAGGCCGCGGTCGTACAGGTCCTGGATCATGTTGGCGATGCCGCGGTCGAGCATCGGCAGCTGTCGCTTCAGCGTGGTGAAGTTTTGGCCGTGCGTGTCCCAGCCGCCGTAGGCCAGCGTGACACAGCCGACACCGGCCTCCACGAGCCGACGCGCTGTCAGGAACTGCTCGACGCCCTTGTAGCGGGCACGGCTGCGGGACTCCTCCTTGGACAGGTCGAGGGCGTGGCGCACCTTGCCCGAGACGACCAGTTCGAGCGCCTGCGTAGCGAAGGAGTCCATGCCGGTCATGGTGCCCGAGGCGTCGGCCTCGCGGCGGACGCTGTCGAAAGCGTGGAGCAGACCCTTGCGATCCTCAAGGCGATCGAGGGAGACGTCACGGGCCATGCGCAGGTTCTGGGCGCCCGGCCCGCTCGGCGTGAAGGGCCGATGCGCGATGCCGAGGTAGCCCGGCTCGGTGCCGCGCGTCATGTTGCGCAGGCTGACGAAGGGGGGCACGCCGGCGTGTCCGGTGCCGCGCACCTTCGAGACCACCGAGCCAATCGACGGCCGGCCGGCGGTGCGGTTGACGCGGTCGGGGAAGCCGGTCATCACCATCGTGTCGGAGTGCTCCTCGACCGTTACGATCGAGCGGACGGCGGCGAGCTTGTCCCACATGCGAGCTTGCATCGGCATGTGCTCGCAGACCTGGACGCCGGGGACGTTGGTCGGGATCGGCTTGAACTCGCCGCGGAACTCCTTGGGCGCGTCTGGTTTGAGGTCATACATGTCCATGTGGGACGGCCCGCCCGGCAGGTAGATCATGATGGCGGTCCGTGTACTGGCCCTGGGCCCGCCGGCCGTGGCCCGCAGGCGGAGCATTTCCGCCAGGGTCAGCCCGGCGCCAAAGGCGCCGACCTGAAGGAAACCGCGGCGCGTGACACCGTCACAGAAACTCTCGCGCTTGCCCCATACTGTCAGCATGGTGCCCCCCTTTCGATCGGGCGAACGGTCGTTTCTTCGGGGCGAGAGTGCGGACACTCTCTCCCGAGTTTGATGGTAACCCTCTCGCTCGTTCGTCGCAAAGGAAAAGTGACGGGGCGCCTTCCGTTTTTGGCGAGCGGGGGGTGTCAACCCCCCGGTTCTGTGCCTGACCCCGCTCGTGTACCGGGGGCGGCCGCTGCGCGGCACCCGCCCCCGCTCGCCAACATCGTGGCAGGCAGGCCATTGAGCTGGAGGAACTCGGCCGCCCAGCGGTAGTGATCGAGCAGTCCTTCCACCGGCCGGCCAAGAAGATAGTGGGCCAGGAAGAGGGCCTCGACGGATGCCAGGCCGTTTGACGGGTCGGTGCCGAGCTTCGAGACGCGTGGATAAGCGGTCTGATAGCCCTGGAGTGATCGCGGCGGAACGTCGAGGAAGTCGCGCGTCATCTTGCCCGCCCAACGCCAGCTGCCGTCGAGCAGCAGGATGCCCTTGTCGGCGTCCGCGGCCGATAACGCCGGCCCCTCGGCGGACAGGCGGACGTAGCCCTCCAGCGGCGGCCGCTTTGCCAGGGGCCACGTCAGGAAGACCAGCCCCGGCCGGCCGCGCAGGGGCAGCACCGAGCACTTGCGCGGGTTCTCGTGTACGTCGCGGACGATGAGGGTCGAGGGAAACGTGTCGGACATCCTTTCTCCTTGTTACGATTCCTCACCACGCTGTCTGACGCTGCCGACCTCCTCGGGCTCCGGCGGAGTCGGTTCCTCCTCGCCGCCGAGGATCTCGAACAAGGCGTCGCCGTAGGCTGCGTTGCGGAACCAGATCAGGACCGTCCCTCGCGACGGCGAGTAGTCTTTCAGCTTGACCGGGCTGGACCTGAGTTTGCCGGCGCCAGCGCCGATGAGAGCGCCGACCACTCCGCCGACCACGGCCAGCGGAATCGCCAGGGGGAACACCGCCCGTGCCGCCTGGCGCGGCTTCACCATGATGCCCAGGGCCAGGGCGAGCACGACTCCGGCGAGAACGCCTACGAAGAGGCCGGTGACCAGCCCCGTCTGCTGCGCCCGTGCGTGTCCTTTCTGGCAAGCGGCACAGACCGGCACCTCGACGGGAACACTCTGCCCCGCCTCGAGGAAGCCCGTCGCCTGACCCTGAAACTCCTTGCGCTCGGCGGTGTAAGCGCCACAGTCGCTGCAGTAGGGCGGAAACGACAGGTGGACCAGGCTCGCCTCGAGCCAGCCGTCTCGCTTGCGGACCAGCACCGGCGCCGACTCGAGCGCCTCCTCCTCGGGCTCGTCCCAGCGCTCCGTCGACCTGCCCGGCAGGGCGGTCCCGAGCTGCCGACCCAGGTGAACCAGCAACTCGGCCAGTTCGAGCGGCTCGACCTCGAAGATGCCGTGGATCTCGAGCAGGTTCGCCGTTTTGAAGTGCAGCGCCTTGAGCTGCGTGCGGGGACCACGGCCGATCGCCTGGTCGGCGCGGCGCACCTCGACAAGGGAGACCGCAGCGGGGTCGACCGGCAGCAGGACACGGTCCTTGGCCGGCTGGAACGGCGTGCCCTCCGCGTTGAATAGCGACCACGGACACACCACCGTCACGCCGCGGTGATGCACTTCCACGCCGTCGCGCTTCAGCAGCAGGCGCCCCCCCTGAAACAGCCGCAGCATCAGGGCGATCGAGGCGACAGGCGTCCCGAACAGGAACAGGATGGCGCCGATCATGAAGAAAGGGCCCGGCTGCGGCGGCATCATCCCGTTCGCCGCCAACAGGACCACGCTCCCCAGCCCCAGCAGGACCAGGGCGACGACCAGTCCCAGGGCGGTCGCGGTGCCCCAGCGCCGATACGGGCCGATCGGGACGTCGCCTTCGGCCAGCACGGCGACGGGCCGGGCACGCAGCTCGCTCAAATTGGCGACCGCCTTGCTGAGCTGCTTCAGCGAACGCCGGTCGAGCCAGAGGATGAACTCGATCAGCAGAAAGACGAGATGTTCCAAGCGCGCCCCCTCCTCGACTCCGGTCGTGGCGGCCAGAACCCATTCCCATTCCATTGTAACGCCGAACCTTGCAACCGGGGGAGTCTGGTACAGGAACGCCAGCGGTGTTGAAGGTAAGCAGATGCGTCAGGCCATGTACGGTCATCGCCGCGACGAGGCGTGCGTCGTGTGCGTTCTTGCCAGCGACCGAGTGCGTGGCGACCAGCCGCTTCCACGCGGGGTAGATGGCCGGGCTGTCGGGCAGAACCGCGTACAGCCCCTCCAGACGGGCAATCTCAGAAGCCGCCTGGATCGGGATCATCCCAAGTCCGTTTGCCGCCGCCGGCCTCGTGGCAACAACCCAGAACTCATAGAGAACCTGGGGGACCAGGGAAGGGGAGTCGCCGCGGCCGATCAGGGCAGCGACGGCATCAACGGCTCGTTGGTGTTGAACATGCCCGGGCTCTGTCATTCGTCCCAGGATGTTCGTGTCGAGAAGGACGTTCATTCACCCCGACCAGCGTAGATGCTTTCGCGGCTCCAGTCTGCCGAGGTGCCTTCAGGCTTGTGGCTCGCAGCCCACTCACGGATCGCTTTCATCCACTCCTCACGCGAGGAGAACGAAGAGCCGCCTTGAAAGGGCGTTTGCCCCCGAAGGAGGGAAACGAGCGCTTCCACGGCCCGAACCGCCTCTTCCGGCAATCCGGTCACGTCGATTGATTGCGTCACGTGCTGCTCTGTGTGCGCCATACCCTCTAGGATAGCAGAATCCTTATCCGTGGTCAGCACCCCTCTGCTCCTGGTCGGGCTTCGTCTGGTGCCGCTGCGCCTGAAGAAACTCCTTGGCTGAGCTCGCCTGCTCGCCGCGGCCGCGCTGGGAGGCAGTGAAGTCCGAAGAATCCAGGATCGCGGCCGCCGGCTGTTGCAACGGGTTGTTCGACCTGCCACTTTTCAGAGCAGGGCCTTGAACTCGTCCACCGTCAGACCCGCTTGCCGGATGATGGCTCGTAGAGTCCCTTTGGCCACTTCGTCATGGTCCGGCACCGTCAGCCGCCGATGCGGCGGAGCGGTCTGCCGCAGGACGATGTGGCTGCTCCGCTGGTGGTCGAAGACGTAGCCGATCTTTCGTAAGGCGCCGACCACTTCACGGCCCGAGAGGCGCGGCAAGTGACTCACACCGCCACCTCCACGACCTCCTCAGAGATGGACGGCGGGATGGGGTCGCCGTGCGCGGTCAGGCTCTCAAGGTAGGCCGCGATGGCCTCCTTGATGTTCGTGATGGCCTCCTCCCGGGTCCGCCCCTGGGAGATGCAGCCGGGCAGCGCGGGCACTTCGGCCACATACACGCCGTCTTCATCCGGCTCGAGGAGCACGCGGTACTTCACGACGGAACCTCCGCCAGGACGGTGCGTTGGGAATTCGTCCCGAAGCGCCGCGCGTCGCCTGGCTGTCCATGCGGCGCCGGGATAGCCGTGCATCCACGCTACTTCAAACCGGCCCGCGCAGCAACCCTCGGAGGCCGGAAAGGGGTCAGGAACCGATAACTATCTTTTTTATCGGTTCCTGACCCCTTTCCCGCCCCTTTCCCGCCCACGGCATTGGCGACCTCCGAGGGCGGGCGACTCCGCCAATGCCAGCGTAAGCGGCCCCGGTCGGCCTGTCCAGCGTCCGGCGGCATCGCTGCTCGGGGCAGGATTCAGGGGCTGCTTGCCTGAACCTTTTTTCAGTTAGCGATTGTTCCACCACTCGTCTTGTCTGATAGGCTCGCGTCCGGGCTTGTCGCTCGGGTGACCGGGAGCCAATAAAGGCGGGAAATCGCGACAACGGAGAATGACAATGACACCAAGCCACCTTTCGCACGCAGCGAGGACGGTCCTCACTCACCACCGGGGCTTGCCGGACAACGAGCCAAAATACGCATCCGTGCTCGTCGGCACCGCCCCAGACATCCAGTCCTATCAAGATCTGGATCAGGCATATGTCGAGTTGGAGAACGCCGATCTGGTGCAGACGGCAGGGACGGTGGACCTGTTCCACCCGGAGATGGAGGGGAGGCACATAAAAAGCCGGTTCCAGTGCAGGCGATAAGGCGGGACCGGAGAGTGTTTTCCATCAACCCCCAGCCGTTGAGGGACAGCTACCCACGATCCCGCCAACGAGGACCATCGCGGGGAGGGCGGGACCTCCCAGCGCACCGGCCACCAATCGACACGAAGACGGGCGATACGCTCTTCCTCCGACCACTCCGCGCGGATCTCAGCACATCGCTCTGCGATCTCCTCTTCCACGATCGGGGGCGGCGGATTCGCGCCATGATAGACCCGTGGTCTTCGGTCCTTCGGTCCTTCATCATCTCGTCTCCTGAGAATGGGTCACCTGCCAGGGCATCGAGGAATCTGCTTGACCGGACAACACGATCGGGTCCATGATAGAAACGTCTCACCAGCCGCCGCGGCCGCTGACCTTGAACGTTCGACGGCTTTGGGACACTGAGGGGTCAGGGGTAATGAGCGAGCAGTCGCCTTCACTGGAGGCTCACGACGGAAACTGGTACGTCCTGATTGCGGGACTTCCTCGTCCGGCCACGGCTCTAACGCTTGCGCCTGGGGTTTCGCTCCGTCCTCTTGAACAGCCGCTTTCCGTCTTCGACCTTGCGTCTGCCGGAGCTGTCGGGTTTCGAGGTTGGGCTGTTCTGGAACCTGTAGCTCCGGGGTGCTGCTCCGAAATAGAATCCGCGAAAGATGCCGCGATTTTGCCCGGCTACGACACCCTGAATAGGGCGTGGTTGGCATCGACCCTGTTGGTACTGCGAGGGTTCACACGTCATTTATGTGTTGCGTGCAGTTCCTACTCGTGGAACCTCGTCGCTGGTCATCAAGAACGAACTTCTCATGTGTTCCAGCAGCAGCTGCGGGAGGAAGGACCAGATGCGGCCGTTTACAAGTCCAAGCGCGATTTGCCCAGATTTGAGGGCAATCTTCTCGATTTTCATCTGACTCTGCTGACCCATAAGGATGCTCGGTCAGGTGAGGTCTCCGTCGAGGACGCCTCCTGGGTTCATGAGCACTTTGATGTTTTCAACCATCTGGCGGCACAGAGTCAGCCATTTCGCTTCGCTCTTGAAGCCGCGATCGATTGGCGTTTCGCCAAGGATGCTCGATCGGCCGTGTCTCGCCTCTGGAGCGGAATCGAGGCGATCTTTGGCATTACATCGGAATTGGTTTATCGGATTTCCCTTCTGTCAGCATGTCTCCTCGCAGAACGCGGGGATACACGCAAAGCCAAGTTTGAAGAGGTCAAGAAGCTCTACGATTTGCGAAGCAAGGTAGTCCACGGGGCGCAACTGACTGATGAAAAGATTGCGTCGGCGTTAAACGACTCTTACCATTTGCTGGCCGGTCTCTTGCTTCTCTCAATCAACAAGGGCCATGTTCTCGGCCAAGCGGACTTTGATCAAGTGGTGTTTGGGTGAAGTTTGTGGAGAAACACAGGGCCACCGGGGCGGGAGAGGGGTCAGGAACCGATAACTATCCAGGAACCGATAACTATCTTTTTTATCGGTTCCTGACCCCTTTCCCGCCCCTTTCCCGCCCCCCTTTCCCGCCCCCTTTCCGGCCCTGAACCCCCGGCGTTCTTGGGCGCCTTCTCGCGGCTGGCCCGCTTCGGAAACCTCCGTAGAATATCAAGTGCGTGTCCTCATTCTGAGGCACGGGTTCGGAGTGGCGCGGGAAGAAAGCCGGTGCGGTCAGCAAGGAGACAGGGATGAGAACCTTCCTCCTCAGCATGGCTTTCCTTCTGGCAGGCGGCATTCTCTGTGGGGCCCAGCCACGCCCGACCGAGCAGACGTTGGCCCAGCGGGCGGCGGTCATCAAGCCAGCGCCGGCAGAACTGCGCTGGCAACAGGTCCCGTGGCTTACGGACCTGGCCGAAGGCCAGCGGCTGGCCCAGGCCGAAAGGCGACCGATCTTTCTCTGGGTCACCGGCGACGACCCGCTGGAACGCTGCTGAGGCTACGCGGCCGGGCTCCGTGCGGGCCCGTTGTCCGACCCGGCGGTCATTCGCCGCGTCACGAGCCACTTCGTGCCGGTCGCCGTCAACCTCTACAAGGTGCGGCAGGCGAACGATGCCGGCGGCGAGTTGTTCCGCTCCGTCCAGCGGCAGA
>JACOUH010000156.1 GCA_016177925.1 Planctomycetota bacterium
AAGAACAGCGTCTTGTTCCCCTCCACAAACGTCGCCGACGTGAATTGCAGGATGTCGCCGGGGGCGATCTGGTCGAGCGAGACCGGGTCGCCGAACGTGTAGCCGTCGGGGGGTTGAGCGCCACACGCCTTGAGCGCCTCGGCGGCCAGGGTCCAGCATTCGCCGTTGCCCACGCGCTTGCCGACCTGCCCGGCCGCCCAGCCGACGAAGCCTCCGCCCCCTCCGCACAGCGCGCAATAATAGACAAACAGACGGAAGGACATGGAGATTCTCGGCTCACACGCGCCCGGAAAGCCTGGCGGGTCCAGAAGTTGGCTCCAGACGGAGAGGGGCCAAGAAGAGGCATTGGCCGCGGGGCCGCCGCAACCCCTGCCAGCCCGGCCGTCTGCGTGATTGCATTCAGTTTCGTGGAAACAGACCCCGCAAGCAAGTCTTTTTCCCGTCGCTCACGATGAGCGTCGACCAGTTCCTGGACCGTGCGACGCAGCAGCGGCTCGCCGCCGAAGGTCATGCCCAGGCCGCGCAGCTTGTGCGTGTCGATCTGGTGCTTCGGCCCACACTTGAGACTGCTGATCTCGCTGAGACTACCGCTCAGCTCCTTCGCGAGGCGGGCGACGTGTTCCTCAGCGACGTAGAGGTCATAACAGTTGAAAGCCTGGCCGGCGACGCCCTTCGCGTCAGTCGTCAACAGCATTTCCACGGCGCGGGCGACGTCGGCGGCGTGGACCTCCTTGCCGCCCCTGGCCGATTCGATCCGCTCACCGCGCAGCACACGGCCGACGAGGTCGAACCAGCGACTCGACGATGGCGGGTGAGCAAGGCCGTAGATCCCCGTCGGCCGCAAAGCACAGATCGGCCAGCCCTGCCCGAGCCCGAAGCCGTGAACGAACTTCTCCAATGCCGCCTTGTGCGCTCCGTAAAGGCTGGTTGGCCACAGCGGATGGGCCTCGTCAAGCGGCCGGTCGTCGAGGATCACCTCGTGGACGGCGCAGGTCGAGAGGAAGACGAAGCGCGGCACGCCGGCCTCGAAGGCTGCCTGGAACAGCTGGAGCGAGCCGGTGAGGTTGACGCCGAGGAACACACTGGGCTCGCCGTGGCTGCCGCGGCCGCGATTGCGTGGTCCCTCCCACTGGACGGCCGCGTGGACCACGGCATCCGCACCCCGAATCAATTCGCGCGTGGCTGACGCCTCGCCGAGCTGCCCCGCCACCCACTCGACCGCTCCGGCCGCCTCGCCGATTCCGCTGCGGTCGCTGCTCGGTCGATACCAGCAGCGCAGCGAATGACCCGCCTGGGCCAACTGGCGCACGAGATAGCGCCCGAGGAACCCCGTTGCTCCCGTCACCGCCACGCGCATTGCTGAACTCCTCATACCTGTACCCGGAGGAGTCAGGGGTCAGACAAGCGTCCCCTCGCTTGCGCTTCGGGCTGGTTGCCTGACCCCTGACCCCTGCTATTCGAGGGTGACCGTCACTTCCTGCTCCTTGTCGTTGCGTGAGTAGGTGAGCGTCACCTTGTCGCCGACTTTCTTGTTGCCCAGCACCGAGAACAGGTCGGATGCCCGCTCGATTTCCTTGTCGTCGATCTTGACGATGATGTCGCCAAGCTGGCCACGGGTCGTGCCGCGCAGGCCGGCCCGCGCCGCCGGGCTGTTGGCCACGACCTCCCAGATCAGGGCACCGTGTTCGACGCCTGCCTGGCTGGCGAGCTGGTCCGGAGCGATGTGGACGCCAAGGAACGGGCGGATCACGCGGCCGTGCTTGATGATCGCGGTCGCTACCTGGTTGATCTCGTCGACCGGGATGGCGAACCCGATGCCGGCGCTCGATCCCGAGGGACTGAAGATGGCCGTGTTCATGCCGATCAGCCGGCCGGCGCTGTCCAGCAGCGGGCCGCCGGAGTTGCCGGGGTTGATCGGCGCGTCGGTCTGGATGACATTCTTGATCGGGTTGCGGTTGCGCTCGGTGGTGATCTCACGGCCCAGGGCGCTGACAATGCCCCAGGTCAGCGTCCGAGACAGGCCGTAGGGGCTGCCGATGGCGAACGCGAACTGGCCGACCTTCAGGGTGTCGGAGGTGCCGACATCGATGCGCTGGAACTTATCCGCGGGCGCGCCGCGCACGTACAGGACGGCGATGTCCTTGTCGGGGTAACCACCGACGATAGTGGCCTGGTAGGTCTTCTGATCGAAGGGGGTGACCTCGATGGTCGTGTTGGGCGCCTTGCTCCAGCCGTCCGTGCTGGAGACGGCCACATTCTCGATGACGTGGAAGTTCGTCACCACGTAGACCTTCCCGTTGAGGATGTTATAAATGAAGCCGGACCCGGTGGCGGCACTGTCCTGGTCGCTGTTCTGCGCGCGAATGTGAACGACCGACTTGCTCGCCTTGGCGGCAACGTCGACGATGCCTTGTTCGATGTCCCAGAGTTTGCCGCGCGGCGTGACCTCGCGCGGCGTGGCGTCCGGCTCGGTGACGTCCCCTCTACGGCCGAAAGGCCAGAAGCGGTACGCCAAGACGCCGAGCAGGACGCCCAGCAGGACGACCAGGATCAGGAGGGTTGGCGAATTGCCTCGCGGGGGGGGTGGCACACGCCGCGGCGGGAAGTCATAACGCTGAGGGGATTCATAACCGAAGGACATGGGAATGGCCTCTGCTGCCAGGACCGCGGACGGGCCTCGCGCCGACGTCCGCTCTCTCTTGTATTATTCGACAGCAAAGGCCGTTCCTTCCAGCCCCGACTGCCCAGGAAGGACTTGTTCCGGCTTCTCATGGTTTCGGGCGGATCAATGCCACCAGGTGTTGGTTTGACGCCCAGGCGGATTGAAAGCCGGTCAGCGAAGTCTGTTGGGGAGCGGTGTCGAAGTACGGATCATTCAGGAAAACCGTCGTGAGGTCAAGACCGACGAGGACGGCAACGTGGGGACAGTCCAGGGACCAATAATCCAGAGGGCCCGTATCCAGAAAGACGATCGACGGCATCCCAGCGATCAGGCCGGCGCCAAGCTCTGCCAGACTGGAGAACCGTACCTGCACGTCGAACCCCAGAGAAGCGACGCGCAGGACGTCACGGGCGCGTGTTCCCTGGGGGCCTGTGCCCAGCAACTGGCGTAACTCATCTTCGGAGCAACTGTGTCCGTAGTGAGCCAGCACCATGCGGACACAGGCGGCCAGGCAGGAGGACTGCTGTTCCTGCTTATACTGAGGTACTGTCAGCAAGACGACGGGCATCCTCGGTCATCCTTCGTATGCTTTGCTCATCTATCAACAGCTCCCCTGTCGTCGCATCAACCTGGATCTCGCCGACCTTTCCGACGATTCCCCGATCCGGAAAGCCGAGCACGATGGGCACCGACCAGCACAACCGCTCTCCCACAATCAGGTCGGGCTGCTCACCGCGCAGCTGAGTGCTCATCTCCATTTTCACGAAGGCGTTGACCTTCTGCCGGGCGACGAACGGCGTGATGTTCACCGGGGCGGTCACATGAATGTGAATATCCACGGTCGCCCCTGCTGGCACCTGAACGCCCTGAAACTTCGCAGTCATTGGATTCCCTCTCAAGGCGACCCCGGCACAAACGTCCCTGCTCAGCGTAATGTTACCTCTCTGTTGCGGCAGGACCAGCGATCACAGACACCTGGTGGGACCGTTTCTCGACATTGCCGGCGGCGTCCTCGGCATGCGCCGCAAGCTTCCCTTCACGCACAACGGCCTCGTCGAGGACCACCTCCCACTCCGCGAAGTTGGCCTCGACCGGCCGCGCCTCCTTGCCGTTGACCACGACGCGGCGGACCGTGCCGTTGTCCGACGTGGTCCCGCGCACGACCCACTTCGCGCCCGAACGGCCGACGTGGGTGATGACCGTCGCCGGCGGCAGGTCGTCGACAGGGTCGAGCAGCCTGGGGAACGTCACGTCGCGCACCTCGGCGACGCGCGACTCATCGCCGGTCAAAAGCGGTTCCTCGCGGTAGTCGAGGCCATCCTGTTTCAGCTCGCGCGTCTTCGTGCTGACGACCTTCGCGTGGCGGCCTGGACTGAACCAGTCGTGCAGGTAGATCGGCACGCCCTTCTCCGTCTTCGGCCGTCTTGACATTGCGCAGGTGCGTGACGCCCTTGCCCGTCGGGTTGTCATCGCTGATCTGGATCAGGGGCATGTAGTCGCCGGAGCGGACGCCGGCGAACGTCAGCCCGTCCACGGCCAGCACCCCGTACTGGGCGCTGAAGTCATCGTGGCCGCGGTTGAACGGCTCCGTGTTCGTCTGACTGATGAGCAAATTGCGATAGACATGATTGTCATAATTGGGGTGGTAGACACCATAGGCCGCTCGATGGATCTGCATGTTCTCCACCAAGAGCGACGGCACCTGCGGCCGGAACGCATAGTGGACGTCCCAGATCTTCATATCACGGACGATGAACGGATGGCGCGTATCGGGGCCGACCCGGTTGACGCCCTCGCCGAGGTTGAGGCCGTACAGCCCGGTACTGCTGTGGACCTCGTTGCCCTCGAAGCGGACAAACGGCAGCGTGCGGACGTCAACACGCTTGCGGCTGCCGTCGGCGTGCAGCACGGGGAAGACCAGTTGCAGCACCGAACTCGGCGTCGCCTCATAGCGGAAGCCGTACTGCCCGTTCTCGGCGGCGATGTTGCCCGTGAAGGTGTTGAGGCTGTTCGCCCACCAGAAGCCGGCGCCGTCGTTGGCGTCGAACGGCAGCACCTGTTTGGGCAGCGGCTTGCCCGGCCGTGCTCCAACGGCCAGGTTGCGATCGAGGACATTGAAGACCTCTGTTCCATCCTCCATGAAGAAACCGTGCCCGACACTCTGGTAGCCGACGCAGTCGCGGACGACGAGGTAGTTGGTCCCGTGGATGGTCAGCCAGCGGTTGCGACTGTCCCAGATCGAGGCCCCGATGACGGAGCTGCCGCGCATGCTGTCGCCGCACAGGTGGTAGTGCAGGCTGTACTTGCCGAGGACTCTTTCCTTGCCGAGGTGGCGGAACTCTGCATAGCTGATCGAGCCGGACGAACGGCGGTGGTACATGGTGTGTCCGCGGACGCCGGCCGGGTCCGCCGACTCGACGATCACGTTGCGGCTGAGGTCGGCGACCTCACCGCGGTAGTCGCCGGTCCCGAGGTGCTCGCGCTCCAGCTGGCGGTCGAGCGTCAACTTCGTGCCGTCCACCGCCTTGACGAGTCGTTCCTCGGTCATCAGGCCCTTCACCCGGTAGTCGCGCTGCGTGACGGTGACGATGACACGGTCACCGGCCCGCCAGCCGCGCACTGCCTCGGCGAGCGTCACGACGACGTCTCCCTTCTTGACGGGTGCGCCAAGCTTGATCCAGGTGCGACCCAGGGGAGCGCCGTGGAAATCCATGCGACCGCCGCAGCAGACGATCGCCGGGCACGACTGCTGGTCCATGCCCTCGATGTAGTGCAGCCGAATCAGGGCGCTGTGCCGGGCGTCAATGGGGCGTTCCGGCGTGCCGACGAGGAGAGCAGGCCGTGCCCGTTGGGGGTCCGGCGCCGGCAGGTGGGCCTCACAGTCGAAGCCGTCCTCCTCGGTGCTGTCGCCCGGCTGGACCTTGACCAGGCCAACGTCGAGGCGCGTATCGCGGTCGTGAGCGAATGTGAGCGTCCCGGCGATGTGGAGCGAGCGGATCACCTGGTCGGAGCGCAGGTCGTACAGGACGGTGTGGCCGGTGCGGACCTGGACCTTGTCTCCGCCGGCCGGCACGCGACCGCCCTCCCAGGTCGCGGGCGTCGACCAGGGACCGCTACGTGTACTGCGGATCAACTTCGGCGTGGTTTTCTTCTTCGCGACCTCGGCCGCGTCCGCGGGTTTCGCCGGGATGCTCCAGGAAAGGGCGGCGAGGAGTGCGAGGGGGAACAGTCGGTTTCGATGCATGGCGGGTCCTCGGACAAGTCGGGCACATCCCTGCGTCGGCGGGAGGTTTGTTCCTTGGAGATGATGGTAACCCGGCGCGACCGGGCATGCAATCTCCAGGACCGATCGCTTTCGGAAACGCGCGGGTTGATTGACGGAAGTGCTGAAAAAGCGAAAGGGCTTCCGATTGCTCGGAAGCCCTTCGCTGAGTATCCCCGACAGGATTCGAACCTGTAGCCTGCGGCTCCGGAGGCCGCCGCTCTATCCAATTGAGCTACGGGGACTTGTCACCAAATGTAGTCGGCCGCCATGAGACAACCCTTTTGCTGGCCGTTCCGCGTGGGTTCGATGCGAATATACAGCGTCTTCCTCCCTT
>JACOUH010000157.1 GCA_016177925.1 Planctomycetota bacterium
AGAGGACCAGCCCCGGCGCGGTGCATCATCGCCAGCCAGACACGGTCAGGCGGCAGGAGACGGCGCAGCGTCTTGGGCTGGTTCTCATTCGTCCTCACCTCCAAGCCCATGAAGTCCTCCGGCAGCGGCAGCGTCTGCATGGCGCACAAGAGGAAGCCCGCGACGAGATAGCCCGTCAGCAGGCCGAACACGACGCAGCCGCCGCGAAGCAGCCCGGGCGGGAAGTCGAGTTCGGTGTAGGCGAAGCTGTTGGTGGCCAGCCGCAGCAGTCCCAGCGTCAGGCTGAAGAGGAAGATCAGGGAGAAGCAGTCCTCGTAGCCGGACAGGAAACTGCCCTGGACCAGCGCGTCCAGTTCGTCGGCAATCGGCTCGAAGAAGAAGAAGGCGATCAGTCCAGCGAGCACGACATTAATGAACATACAGCAGGTCGTGAACAGCCCCTCGCGCCAGAAGGCGTAGCAAACGCCGAGCATGATCAGGAGGGTGAAAAACGCGAGCATGGTCAGCCCCCCGGGCCGGATTGTGCCTCGTACACGCAGGTCACGGTTGTGGTGATACCGCCGCGCGGGCTGAAGGCGCCGACCACACGGCAGCGTCGCGGCCGGCAGGCGGATACGAAGTCGTCCAGCAGGCGGTTGACCAGCGTCTCGTAGAAGACGCCCTGCGAGCGATAACGCTGCAGGTAAAGCTTCAGCGCCTTCAACTCGACGCAACTCCCGGCCGGCGTGTAGGTGAAGGTGATCGTCCCAAAATCGGGCTGTCCCGTCTTGGGACAGAGGCTCGTGAACTCGGGACAGACGATCTCGATGGTGTAGTCGCGTCCCGGGTATTGGTTGGGGAACGTCTCCAGCTGCTCGGCCGAGGGAACGTCAACCGCGGACACGGCAACTCCTTTGGCGATTTTAGATTTTCGATTTTCGATTGCAGATTTGAAGAAAAGCACTTCTTCAAATCTGCAATCTAGAGCGGTTTGTATTTGCTCGTAGCACAGGCGTCTCGCCTGTGCGCTGTCGCGGTTCGGCACAGGCGAGACGCCTGTGCTACGGCCGACGGCAAAACGCTCTAAAATCTAAAATCTACAACGAAGATCAGTCCGCCGACGTGGAGGCGCGGCGCGACCGTTTCGGACGGTCCGACTCGTCAGTCTTTTCGACCTCGTCGCCCTTGTCGGCCTGCTCGACCTTCCCCGGCATCTGTGTCTGATCGGGCAACTGGCCGTTGGCCGCCGCATCCCCCGACACCCCGCCGGCCAGGCCGCGCTTCTCGAGGATCTTCTGGCGCAGCTCCTCCATCAGGGCCGGGTTCTCGCGGAGCGTCTCCTTGGCCTTCTTCTCGCTGTTGCCCAGGCTCATCTCGCCGTAGCTGTGCCAGCCGCCTTTCTTGACGACGATGCCGTCGTCGACCGCTAGCGACAGCACGTCCGCCTCGCGAGCGATGCCGCGGTCGTGCATCAGTTCGACCTCGGCGACGCGGAACGGCGGCGCTACCTTGTTCTTCACCACGCGCACGCGCACCTGCGAGCCGATCGTCTCCTCGCCGTCCTTGATGCCGGTGATCTTGCGCACGTCGAGCCGCACCGAGCTGTAGAACTTCAGCGCCAGACCGCCGGAGGTCGTCTCGGGATTGCCGAACATCACGCCGATCTTTTGACGGATCTGGTTGATGAAGACCATGCACGTCTTGGTGCGGGAGATCTTCGGCGTCAGGATGCGCAGCGCCTGGCTCATCAGGCGGGCCTGGACGCCGACGTGCGCGTCGCCGATGTCGCCCTCGATCTCGGCCCGCGGCACCAGGGCCGCCACCGAGTCGATGACAATGATGTCGACGGCGTTGGAGGACATCAGCATCTCGGCGATCTTCAGAGCGTCCTCGGCGCAGGACGGCTGGCTGATGAGCAGCCCCTCGAGGTCGACGCCGATGCGCTTGGCCCAGGCGGGGTCCAGCGCGTGCTCGGCGTCGATGAAGGCCGCCACGCCGCCGGCCTTCTGCGTCTCGGCGACCGCATGGAGAGCCACCGTTGTCTTGCCGCTGGCCTCCGGCCCGAAGATCTCGATGACGCGGCCGCGCGGCAGGCCCTTGCCGCCCAGCGCGATGTCGATGCTCAGCGACCCCGTGCTGATGCCCTGGATGTCCTGCGTCCAGTTGTCGCCCAGCTGCATGATGGCGCCTTCCCCGAAGTCCTTCTTGATCTGCGCCAGCGCGTTCTTGAGCCCCTTGTCTTGCGTGAGATCGGCCATGGTTTCTCCTGATGGAATGAGAGTGGTTCTCTCGGTTCGGGTCGCGAAAAGACTCCCCTTCTCCGCCCGGTTCTCATTTGTCTGTTCCACCTGAACGTTTGTTAGTTTAGCCGATCATTGGTGCAACTTGAAGGTTGGTTGCCGCTTAGCCCGACGCGCCAGCGAGGTTCGCTGTGTCCCTCGCTGGCGCGTCGGGCTAAGGCACTACTTCCGCCGCACCTTCCAGTACCCCGCGGTGGCGAAGATCCGGAGCGGGTCAAGCGGCAGTGGAGTGCCGGCGGCAACGGGAAGCTCGCGCGCGCCGTCGGAGAGCCGGACTTCCCTGTTGAAGGCGAAGTGGCGGTCGAGCTGCCACAGCGGCACGAACGGCACCTCCCTTACCGCGAATTGGTGGATCATGTGCGTGCGGCGGCGCACCTCGTTGAAGTCGCGATGACCCGCCACCCTGCGGAATAGCTGCTCCATGTCGGCGTTGACATAGCCCATGTAGTTGCGGCCCCCCGTCTGCGTCGAACGCTGGTCGAGCAGCGGCCACAACCAGAAGGTCGGATCGGGATAGTCGTACCAGTAGTAGGCCAGCTCGAAGTCCTGTTCCGCCTCGACGTCCTCGACGAGATTGCGGAGCGGCAGCGGTTTCAGGTCGAGTGTCACGTCCAGGGTGTTCTTCAGGTGGTCGCGCAGGGAGGTCATGGCGCGGGCAACCGCCGGGTCGCCGGCCGGATACTTCAGCGACAGCCGAACGCTCTTTTTCTTCGACAGGTCCATCTGCCCCTTCGCCAGGTCGACGTTGAACAGGTCCGCCTCCATATTCGGATCGCACGCCCACGACCCCACCGGGTAGGGGCCGTTGAGCGAGCGGTGGACCTTGTCGCCCAGGCCGGCACGGAAGCAGTCGTCGAGCAACTTTGTCCGCGGGATGGCCCGGTTGAGCGCCCGCCGCAGCGCCGCGTTGTCCAGCGGTGGCTTGCGGTGGTTGATGGCGAGGAACCAGATCCGTCGATTCGGCATTGGCGGCGGCACCACCACGCCGGGCACCTTCGCCGCCTCGGCCGCGACTTCGGTGGACAGGTCGAGCACCATGTCGACTTTGCCGTCGGCAAGGTCCTTGACCGGGTTGATCGACTCGAAGAACTGGATGTCGCGGATGTAGGGCAGATTGCGCGACGGCGCGCCGGGCCGGCCGCGATAGTAGGGGTTGGCACTGAACAGGGCGTATTCCCGACTCTTGTCGGACTCCGTTTGAGGCACGAACTTGAACGGCCCGCTGCCGACTGGCTTCATGGCGAACTGCTCGTTGTCGGGCTTCTGAAAGATCCCGGCCGGCAGCACCTTGAACGACATCAGTGCCAGCGGTTCGAGGTAGCCCTGCTTCAGCGTCAGCGGGATGCGGAACGGGTCGGTTGGCGCCGCGCTCTCGAACAGGTCGTCAGCCCAGGCGTAGGGACGGGCGGCCCAGTCGACGTCGGCCAGGGCCCGCGCCGTGAACTGGACGTCACCGGAAGTAATCGGCTGGCCGTTGGACCAGTGGGCATCGCGCGGCAACCGGAAGAGTCGACCCAGCGGGATCATCTGCGGGCGGCCCAGCGCCAGCACCGTGCGGAAGCGTCCGCCGTCAGACTCCGTTCCCGGATCGACGAGACTCTCGAACAGCAGTTCGACCGCCTGCCGCTCCGACTCGGTGCGCGCCCGGGCCGGCGACAGGTAGATCGGCCGGTCGCGGACCGCGACGCGCAAGGTCGGGTGCTCCTCCTCGACCTCCTGGCGCAGGTCGCGCAGGCCCGGCAGCGTCGGGTAGATTTCCTCAGCCTGCTCCAGGCGCGCGCGGGCCTCGACGAGGCGGCCATTCTTCTTCAATTCCTGGGCCTCCTTCAGCAACGACTCAGCCTGGTCGCTCAGTTGCTTGCGGACCGGCTCGAACGCCTTGCTAAGCGGGAACCGCTGCTCCAGTTCGTGCAGCCGCCGTTGCCCCTCGCGGAAGCGATTCTCCCCAACACTGTTCAGCGCCTGCTCGACCAGGGGCACCATCGCCTCGGCAATCTTTCTCTCCTCGTCCCCCTTGGGGAAGCGCTCGGCCGTTTGTTTCGCGAGGGCCAGCGACTCGTCCCAGTCGCCCTTGTTGATCGACAGCTGCAGCCGGTCGAGGACATATTTCAACAGTTCAGCGCGGAGGGCGTTGCCGACGTCGTCCCAGCCGCTGCCCTTGCGTGTCTCGTTGGCGCGGGCCGCCTCATGGAAGCGGGCGACAGCGCCCAGGGCCTGCTCGGCGGCGAGCAGCTTCTCCAGGCGCGTCAGGTTTTTCGGCTTCCCAGGGCCGGTATCCTGCCTGTGCAGATTGATAAACTCCTTGACGCGCTCCTGGGCGAGCTGTTCGTAGGAAAGGATCTTCGAGAGGGTGGACGGGTCCGCATTCCAGGTCTCGTTGGCTTCCCACTTGTTATTGAGGGGGCGCAACTTGAGCTTCGTCTTCACCTTGGAGAGATCCTCGATGTAGTCCTCCAGCGGGCGGATCAAGACATCGCGGTCGCTGCTCTTGATGGTGACCTGGTCATGCGGCACGGCCAGGTCGAGGAAGAGCTTCTTGACGTCGGGGTGGGTGGCCTGGCGGGCGGCCGACTTGAGATCGACGTCGGCAGGCCCGTCGGCCGCGGGCGTCTTCGCCGGCTCGGGCGGCTCGTCGACGCGGATGGCCTTGTGCTTGACTTTCGGCGCCCCCGCATCCTCGTTTTCATTGCGCTTGCCGTCCTTGGGCGGTTTCTTGTCGTCCTCGTACTCCTCGGGCGGGCGCGCTCGCTGAGCGGCAGTCCAGGCGGCGAGGTTGCCGCCGACCCCCACGGCAAGGGCCACCAGCAGGGCCAGGAAGAGGCGGACGGGCCGCCGCGACGCGGAAGAGGGGAGAGCGGCGCTCATGGATCAATCCTCGAAGGGCTCCGCGCGAGATGTCGCTGCCCAAAAGGTTGATTATACCACAAGCGCGAGAAGAAGGGGAGCACTCATTGACAAGGGCAGCGCGGACGAGCGCACTGCAGAGGTGGGACGGCCGGTCGCACGCTCGGGAAGTTGTGTTTGAGGCGGACAGATTAGCCCGAAGCGCAAGCGAGGAACAAAGTCACCCTCGCTTGCGCTTTTTGAAGTTGCGCTCCGTGGGGCTAGCCCTGTATGAAACGCTGGTGTTTCAGCCGGTTGGGCGGTACTCCGGGGGCAGCGCCCGGCGCAGGGCCTGACGCAGCCTCTTGAGGC
>JACOUH010000068.1 GCA_016177925.1 Planctomycetota bacterium
CGGTCGGTTATACTCGACACGGGACGGTCTGACACAAGCCCCAAGCGCCAGCGCGGGGACGTCCCCGCGCTGGCGCTTGGGGCTTGTGTCAGACCGTCCCGTGTCGAGTATAACCGACCGCGTGGGTCGACGCACGCTCAGCAGAGGACGCGACGCGACCGCCGTCGCCTGAGTAGAAAGAAGGGGCGTACCTGAATGGTCCCTGGCCCGTGCCGTGAGGTCCCCTTGAAGTACGAGAGAAAAATCCTCTGGGTCGTCTGCGTCCTGGCCGCGCCCGTCGCCTGGGCGGTCCTGCCGCCGCGGCCCGCCGACACGCGGCGCGACGACTTGCCCCGCGTCCACGACCGCCGGCTGGAGGTCACGCGTTTCGCCGCCGCCCCGGACATTGTCCACCCGGTCAGCATCGCCTTCGACGGCCGCGGCCGGTTGCTCGTCATCGAGAGCCACACGCACTTTCGACCACAGGGCTACAAGGGCCCCAAACACGACCGCATCCGCGTCCTGGAAGACACCGACGGCGACGGCAAGGCCGACCGCTTCACCACCTTCTACGAGGGGACAACGGCGACAATGGACATCGCCGTACACCCCGACGGTCCCGTCTACCTCGCCACCCGCAACGAGGTGCTGCGTCTCCGCGATACCGACGGCGACGGCAAGGCCGACGAGAGCCGCCGCATCGTCTTCCTCGACACGAAGGGGGATTATCCGCACAACGGGCTGTCGGGGCTCGCTTTCGACTCCAAAGGCGATCTTTATTTTGGCATGGGTGAGAACCTTGGCGCCGACTACAAGCTGATCGGCTCCGACGGCACCACCATTACGGGCGGCGGTGAGGGTGGCAATGTGTTCTGGTGTACCGCCGATGGCAAGCGTCTCCGCCGCGTGGCGACGGGGTTCTGGAACCCGTTCGGCGTCTGCACCGACATCTTTGGCCGCATCTTCGCGGTGGACAACGACCCCGACGCGATGCCTCCTTGCCGGCTGGTCCATGTCGTCGAGGGCGGCGATTACGGCTTCCAGTTCCGCTACGGCCGCTCGGGTCGTCATCCCTTCCAGTCGTGGGACGGCCAGCTGCCGGGCACGCTGCCGATGGCGAGCGGCACCGGCGAGGCGCCATGCGAGGTGCTCAGCTATGAATCGGATGGCCTGCCTCCGCCATATCGCGGAAACCTTCTCGTCGCCTCGTGGGCCGACCATCGCGTCGAGCGCTACGAGCTGAAGGAGCGAGGCGCCTCGGTCGCGGCAGAGCGCAAACCCTTCCTCCAGGGCGGCGCGGACTTCCGGCCGGTGGGCCTCGCCGTCGCCCCGGACGGCTCGCTGTTCGTCAGCGACTGGGTCAAGAGCGATTACACCCTGCACGGTCACGGGGCGATCTGGCACGTCCGCTGGCGTGACGCCAAGCCCGACCGTCCCCTCGACCCGCGCCGGGCCCTGTTCAGCGCTCATCGCCCGCTGCGCGAGGCCGCAGGCCGCCGACTCGCTGCGAGCGAGGAAGGGCGGGCCTTCCTCCGCAAGCAACTGCGCAACCGCGACGTCCGCACGCGCGCCGCCAGCCTGACTGCCCTCGTCGACGCTGGCGAGCACGACATCGACCTGGGCACCGTCGCGGAGAAAGACGCCGTGTCCGCCATCCGCGCGATGGCGGTGCGGGCGCTGGTGGACCGCGGCAAGGACGCGACTCGCTACCTCGATGCGCGGGAGCCTACCACCGTCCGTCTGGAGGCCATCCGCTCCTTGAGGACCAAGGACGATCTCCCGCGTCTGCTGAAGTTGCTCGCCGACCCGGACGCATTCCTACGGAACGCCGCGGTGCAGCAGCTCGCCCGCTCGCCCGCGCTGCTCGCTGGCGTCGACGTCCCGGCGCTGACCGACCCTCTGCAGCGCATCGGCGTGATGCTGGCCTGGCGGGCGTCGGGGCGTTCCGAGGGCGTTCGCCGCGTGCGCGACTTCCTCGCCGACCGCGACGAGGAAGTGCGTTTCCTCGCCGCCAAGTGGGTCGCCGACGAGAAGTTGACGCAGTATCGCCCGCTACTCGCGAAAGCGCTCGAGGATCGCGCACTGAACGTGCGGCTATTCTTCGCCTACTCGTCGGCGCTGGCGCGGATCGACGGCCGCGAGGTCAGCGAGGCACACATGGCCGACTACTTCCTTGGCCGATTGTCCGATAGGCGCAGCCCGATAGCCCTGCGTGTACTGGCGCTGCAGATGGTGCCGGCGACACACCCGAAGCTGACGCTCGCCCTGCTGACCGACCTGCTCCACCACGGCGAGCCGCCACTCCAGTTGGAGGCAGCACGAGCCCTGTGCGAGGTTTCCACGTCGAGACACTTCACCGTCCTGCTCGAAGCCGCCCGCGACCGTCGCCTCGGCAACGCCGTCCGGGCGCAGGCCCTCGCCGGCCTGTCCGAACGGGCGGAGCAGCACCTCGACCAGCTCCTCGCCTTTGCCAGGGGGAAAGACGCTGTCCTGAGCGACGAAGCCCTGCGTGCCCTGGTCATGGTCAAGCTGAACCCGGATCAGCGCGCCGCCCTGGAAGAGGTCGCTCGGCAGCGACCCGAGGCGGCGCCACTGGTCGCGCGCATCCTGGGCCAGTCGTTCACGACTGGCCGGCCTGCGGCGAAGGACATCGACGCCTGGCTGAAGCGACTGGAGGGCGCGGCGGACGCGAGCGCAGGGCGGCGCGTCTTCTTCCATCCGAAGCTCGGCGCCTGTTTCCGCTGCCACCGTGTCGAGGGACGCGGACAGGAGGTCGGCCCGGACCTGAGCACGATCGGACGCAGCGAGCGTCGGAATATCGTCGAGTCGATCCTGCAGCCGAGTGCCCTGGTCGCTCCGCACTACCAGGTCTGGCAGATCGAGACCGACGACGGCAAGGTCCGCACCGGCATGCTGACGCGGACGTACCTGGACGAGTACACCTATCTCGATCCGAAAGGAAACTTTTTCAAGCTGAACACGCGCCGCATCGTCGACAGCCGTCCCGTGCCGGTGTCGATCATGCCGGACGGCCTTCACGATCTGCTGACCGACCGCGAGCTGCGCGACCTGGTCGCCTACCTGTGCTCGCGCCGCTGATGGCCCCGACGACATCGTCGGGTTGTCGTGATGGCTGGCCTGAGGGATAATGAAGCCAGTGAAGTTGCTGCCCGAACGCCGGAGGAGACTCCGATGACAATTCCGCAGTCTGTGAGCCCGTTCCCCGTCGCGTATCTCATCCGAGTAACGGCCCCTTCCCCCGGTCAATTCATCGCCGAAGCGGTCGGCCTCCCTGGGCTATGCGCGACCGCGGACACACGCGAGGCAGCCATCGAGCAGGTATGGACGATGCTCGACCAACGGCTCGCCTCGGGGGAGCTAGTGCTCGTGACCCCGAACGGGAGCATTGGGACTCTCCAGCCCCGGCGCCGGTTCGCGGGCCATGCCAAGGATGACCCGGACTTCGACCAGTACCTCGAGGAAATCCGGCGCTTCCGTGAGGAGGCGGACCAGCAACAATGCTCCAATTCCTCCTCGACACCGACCACCTGACCCTGTACGAGCGCGGCGACCCGACCGTCGTCGCCCGGGTCGACGCGCAGCCGTTGAGCGCCGTGGGACTGAGCGCGATTACGGTTGAGGAAGCTCTCCGCGGCCGGCTTGCGGTCGTTGCCCGTGCCCGTGACGGCGGTGCTCGCGTCCGGGGATACGGCCAGTTGCTGGGAACGGTGCAACTCCTGGCGGAGTTCGTTCTGGTTCCCTTTGATCAGGCCAGCGAGAGCGAGTTCCAGCAACTCCTGAGTCAGCGGCTGCGTGTCGGCACCCAGGACCTGAAGATTGCGGCGGTCGCCCTGGCCCACGGACTAATGCTCGTCACGCGCAACCGGCAGGATTTTTCCCACGTCCCGACCTTGGGGTTGCAGGACTGGTCTGTCTAAAGTGCTTCACGGATGGGTTGCCACAAGAAGGAATCCCTTGCCCTCGGCCGCCTGAAGCGACAGGTGAAGCCGTTTGGCAAGCTTACCCTGCTCGCCTACCTTTGCTCACGCCGTTGACGAGCCCGGGCGACACCCTCGGGATCTGGGATCAGTCGCGCGGCTTCTTCCTGGGCGGCACGTTCCAGAGGTAGACCGTGTTGGTGCGCAAGTTGCCACCGCTGCCGGTGGCGATCAGCTTGCCATCGGGCGAGAAGGCCAGGCATGACTGGTGGCCGCCCTGGTAGTCCCAGTCAACGTCCGGGCGGAAGGTTGCATCCTTGAGATCGAAGAGGCGCAGATGGCCCGCGCCGAGGACGGCCAATGTCTTACCGTCGGGCGACAGCGCTGAGTAGCTCGTGGGGTAGCGGACCTGCGGGCGCAGGTCGACGCTTTTGCGCTCCTTGCCGGTGGCGACGTCCCAGTAGACTAAGAGCCGGTCCTCCCCCAGCGAGTAGAGCGTCTGCCCGTCCGGCGCGAAGGAGACGTTGTAGACGGTCTGTTCATGCTTGGCGAGATCGGCCCGTCGCTTGCCGGAAGGAACCTCCCACAGCGCCACCGACCCGCCATACCCGGACGTGGCTAACACCTTGCCGTCTGGCGAGAACACCACGCAGGTGATTTTCAGGGTGCCCTCGAGGGTCGCTCGGTTCTTGCCCGTCTCCATGTCGAACAACAAGGTTGGCCTGCTGTAGCTCCCAGCGGCAAGCAACTTGCCATCGGGCGACACAGCCAAGCATGTGCCGACGCCGAGGCCAGTCTTGATGACCATGCGAACCTTCCGGGTGGAGAGATCCCACAAGTGCTGGCTGTCGTCGGAGCCGTTGCTCACGAGTGTCTTGCCATCGGGGGAAAAGGTCAGGGCGCTACATCCGAGTTTGTAGTCGCCTAGTCGGCAGACTTCCTTGCCCGTCGCGACGTCCCAGAGCCGGAGGGCGTCCTTGCCACCCTGACTGGGGTGGGTACTGGTGGCGAGCAGCTTGCCGTCGGGCGAGAACGCCAGGCAGTAAACGCGGTCCGGGAAGTCGTTCAGGATTTTCTTCACTTGGCCCGGCGCCGCCGGGGCCAGTGCCAACAGGGTCGCCAGTGCAAACACGCGTGACATTGTTATCCTCTCCCGTCATCGAAATAAGCCCGCGCTCCCCGTGTCCGGTGAGTACCATCAGTCGCGGGGCTTCTTCCTGGGCGGCACCTGCCAGAGGTAGACAGTGTTGCTACCTGGGCTACCGCCGCTGCCGGTCGCGATCAGCTTGCCGTCAGGCGAGAAGGCCATGCACGCCTGATACCCTCCCTGGGACGCCCAGTCGACGTCCGGGCGGAAGGCTTTCTCCTTGAGGTCGAAGAGGCGCAGATGCCCCTGTGCGAGGACGGCCAGCGTCCTGCCGTCGGGCGACAGCGCCGAGTAGCTCGTTCTATGGACGGACTGGGGGCGCAGGTCCACGCTCTTGCGCTCCTTGCCGGTGGCGACGTCCCAGTAGACCAGCAACCGATCCTCCCCCAGCGAGTAGAGCGTCTCGCCGTCGGGCGCGAAGCACACGTTGTCCACAGTTCGCTCATGCTTGACGAGATCCGCGCGTCGTTTCCCGGAAGGAACATCCCACAGTACCAGCACCCCACTGAACGCGGAGGTGGCCAGGGTCTTGCCGTCGGGGGAGAAGACAACGCAGGTGAAGTGAGGCGCCGGCGGGTCGAAATCCACAAAGTCCTTTGGGCCGAGTACCGCCAGCTCCTTGCCGGTCTGCATGTCCCAAATGGCGCCGCGTTCCCCGAAGCCGGCCCCGGCCAGTAGCTTGGAGTCGGGGGAGATCGCCAAGTGGGTGCCCGTGCCGCGCCTCGTTTTGATGGAGCGGCGCGCCTTCCGGGTAGCGAGGTCCCACAGGTCGATGGTGCACTCGGTGAGGATGCGGCTGTGGACGGCCAGCGTCCTTCCGTCGGGGGAGAAGACGACCGCGCTACAGGCGAACTTGTAAATGCCCAGCTGGCACAGTTCCTTGCCAGTCGCAACGTCCCACAGCCGCAGCGCGTCCTTGTAGCCCTTGGAAGGGTGAGTGACGGTAGCGAGTGTCTTGCCATCGGGCGAGAAGGCCACACAACCGACGCGGTCAGGAAAGTCGTTCAGGACCTTCTTCACCTGGCCCGGCGCCGCCGGGACCAAGGCCAGCAGGGCTGCCAGCGCAAACGCACGGGACATGTGTGCTTCCTCCAGTGATCGACACCGCTCGAAGCCCGCCAGGGGCGGGAGCGATGGGAGATTGTCAAGGTCGCGTAAGAGATGCGGGTTCTGCGATTGGTCAGGGCCGCGGCAACTGCCGCCGGCCTCTCTTGCGAGGGGCAGGCGGCAGTTACGCGGGCGACAGGGCTAGGGCTTGACCGAGACGGTGACACCACCGACGTAGGAGACCGGCGCTCAGGTCGCCGCTCCTGAATGAGGTTCATGGGTCAGACCGTCGTTCGGTCTTGTCCAGCTCATGCTTCAGGGCCCCGCGCACCCGGCTGCGAATGACGGCCCATTCTTCCGATGTTCGGTCGGGATTCAGTTCGACCTCGATCCCGAGTAGGCGTGCCAGTTCCATCGCCACAAAATTCCTGACTTCGAGTTTGTCATATTGGTTGCCGGCGCCAGGCCCCTTGAACTGTTTGCTCGAATCGCGGTCTCGCAAGGTGGCGTCTTCCAGGAAGGAGGCCAGGAGGCGCAGGCGCTTCACCTTATAACGGGTCTCTTTTGGATCATAAAAGTGGTTCAGCAGTTCCATCCGAAAGCCCACGGCCGCGCGCTTGCACACCTTCTCCAGTGTCTGCCAGACCCGGGGGTTGTCGGACTCGATCGCAAGCCCGGCTAGACCGCCTTCGGGGCACGCCCAGTAGGAACCTGTCACGTCGTTCGGGAGCCCTTCGATCGTGGCCATCAGGAGCAGGATGAACCGCCTCCTATCCAGGTTCTTGATCGCATCGAGGGCCGGCAGACGGTGCTTGTAATCCTTGTGCTTCGCGGCGTTCAGGAACAGGTCCAACTTCTCCTTGGCGGTCAGTTTGCACTGGAGAACGGCATTGGCAAGAATCCAGCTGCCCAAGAGCGAGCGCTTGTCAAGCACCTTTCGGTAGAGGGAAGGGATGTGCCTGGGATACTTGGACAGGATCAGCTGGAGCAGGTGAGAACTAATATCGCGGTCCCTCTGCTCGTCCGGTTCGGCAGGCAGCACGTGGGCCAGCAGGTACGCTTCCTCGCCGACCTTGCGAGCCTTGTCCCACCACTTTTTCGCCTCCGCTTTCGCGACGGGGTGGCCCTGCAAGGGCTGGAACCCGTCCCTGCCGATGGCCTCCCCGGCCAGGCCTTCCAGCAGGTCACTGACCACGTGACGCACCCGCATGTGCCAGGAGGGGAAGTTGTTGAAGCCCCCCATCATGGCACGCGTCAGGCGGTCGTCGTCGAGGTGGTCGATCAGGGTGGGGACGGCGTCGAAACCCAGCTTGGCAATGCGCCAGTAGTGCTCCTCCACCTCGAAAACCCCGATAGTTTCCGTGTCTGCGCTGTAATTGACCAGGTCGTCGATCAGCGCCTCGACGCTGCCTGGTTTGGCCTTGCTGGGCACCAGCGCGAGCTCCAGCGACTTGAGCAGGGCCCGGTTGTACGGGGTATCCAGTTCGTTGTCCACCCGGATCAGTTCTTTCAGTCGCTTCGCAACAGGCGCCCGGTCGATCTTCGGATGGGTCAATTTCCCTTCCCAGTACTCCCAGGCGAGGTGAAGGAGTTGCTTTTTCAGCGGCTTGTCGGCCTTTTGTTGATTCGGCAACTTGTCGGCCTTTTGTTGACTGCGTTCCAGCAGGCGCCGGGCCAGTTTGTCCCAGCCCCGTGCGTGACACTGAATTGCCAGGATGAGGTCATCCTGCTGGAATCCAAGATAGTCCTTGAGGGCGATCAGGTCGGGAGCCACATCTTGGAGAGGGCGGTCGAACGAGTCCCACTCGTAGATGCCCTTGAGGAGACGGGGATCTTTCGTCTTGGTTCCCGCGTCAAGCTGGAAAGCGAGAGAAAAGACCTTTGATTTGACTTTTCCGTTGACGCGGTCACCGCCTCCGGACTGGTAACGCACCAGCTTGGCCTCCCTGGGTGGGATCGGCAAGCCGAGTGCCCGGTACTCCTTGAGTAACTCGTCCAGCGAGGGCACCTCCGCTGCCAGGCCGAGCCCGCCCCACCCGAGCCAACTCACGATCAACAGCCCCACGATTGTTCGGCGGTTCGATATCGACATGATTCCTCCCGGCAGATCAGGCAGGGCGTTGACAGAGGACGGGTGACGTCGGTGGAGCTGCTCTGTCGGACACCGCGTCACTCAGCACCATACCTCGCCCGCCGCACCGCATCAACCCGGGCACAGCGACTACTTGCCCTGACGGCCGGGGACGGTGCCGAGCGGCCCCCGCACCACTACGACAATCCTTGTCGGCGCGAACGTCGCCCGTCAAGGAGGCTGCGCGATGAAGGGAATCCTGCTGGCCGGCGGGAGCGGCTCCCGCCTCTACCCGCTGACCCGCTCCGTCAGCAAGCAACTGTTGCCGGTCTACGACAAGCCGGTCATCTATTATCCGCTGTCCGTGCTGATGCTGGCGGGCATCCGCGACATCCTGATCATCAGCACGCCGCGCGACGTGCCGCTGATCGAGGACCTGCTCGGCGACGGCGGACACCTCGGCCTGTCGCTCCGCTACCAGGTGCAGCCGCAGCCGGCCGGCATCGCCCAGGCGTTCCTGATCGGTGAGGAGTTCATCGGCCGCGACCCGGTCTGTCTCGTCCTGGGCGACAACATCTTCTACGGTCACGACCTGGTGCCGGTGCTGGTCGACTCGGCCCGGTTGAGCGATGGCGCCCGCGTGTTTGCCTACCACGTCCAGGACCCCGAGCGTTTCGGCGTCGTCGAGTTCGACCGGCGTTTCCGTGCGATTAGCCTCGAGGAGAAGCCGAAGCAGCCGCGTTCCAAGTGGGCGGTAACGGGTCTCTATTTCTACGACGGCAGTGTCGCCGAGGTCGCGCGGGGATTGACGCCGTCGCCGCGCGGAGAACTGGAAATCACCGACGTCAATCTCCATTACTTACGGAAGGGCAAGCTGACGGTGACGGCACTGGGACGGGGCGTCGCCTGGCTGGACGCGGGCACCTGCGACAGCCTGCTGGCTTCATCCCTCTTCGTGCAGACACTCGAGCAGCGGCAAGGACTGAAGATCGCCTGCATCGAGGAGGTTGCCTTCATCAAGGGCTTCATTTCCGCAAGGCAATTCGAGTGCCTCATCGATGCCTGCAGCAAGAGCGATTACGGCCGATACCTGCGGCGCGTGCTCGACGAGCACCAGGCCGCGGCAGGACAGGAGTAACCAGGGAACACAGGGAGATCGTTTGCATGCAGGTCCTTCGCCTCGAACTGCCGGGGCTGCTGCTGGTCAGCCCGACGGTCCACCGCGACGGCCGCGGCTTCTTCGTTGAGCGGTTCCATCTTGAGCGGTTCCGCGAGCACGGCGTCCCTACGCAGTTCGCCCAGGACAACCACTCGCGCTCGGCGCCGCGGGTGCTGCGTGGGCTGCACTACCAGTGGCGGCCGGCGCAGGGCAAGCTGGTCGGCGTGGTGCGCGGCCGCATCTGGGATGTCGTCGTCGATCTGCGGCCCGACTCGCTGACGTTCGGCCGCAGCCTCGGGACAGAACTGAGCGACGCCACTGCCCAGCAGCTGTGGATTCCCGCCGGCTTCGCGCACGGTTTTTGCATCCTGGGTGACGAGGCCGCCGATGTGATCTACAAGGTCGACGTGCCGTACGCCCCCGGTGGCGAAGGGGGAATCCACTGGGCCGACCCAGACCTTGGCATCGACTGGCCCATCGCCGACCCGGTCGTCTCGGCGCGGGACCAGGCCCTCGGCCGCCTTGCCGACTACCGGGCGAGCCCGCCTGCGTGGGAATTCTGAAACAAGGTCCCGGTGCTGAAATACTTGGCCCTGGCCGCGCCTTTCCCTTTGAGCGGACGGCGAGCGCCGTCGGCAACAGCGTGTTGAAAGGAGACGGCCATGCGGATTCTCGTGTTCATCCTCGCCCTGCTGGGTGGCGTCGGGTGCGGACTCCTTGGCTTGCTCGCGAAGTCCGCCGAGGCACAGTCGGGCGTAAGGCCGCTGATGGAGCTGGCGGAAAAGATTACGTCCGACAAGGAGTGGGAAGCAGAGGTCCGCAAGCAGGGCAAGGACCCGGACAAGGTAAGGGAGGCGATCGCCAGATACCGCCAGCTGCTCCTGCTCTGCTACGTCTTGCTGGCGGCCTTTCCCCTGTCCGTTGGCGCCGGCCTGCTGGCCCTCAACCGTCGCGGCCTGCTGGCCGCACCGCTACTGCTGCTCGCTGCCGCGGTCCCGTTCTACCTGACGTGGCGAGTGGCCGCGCGTCAGGATGACATTCTGACCCCCATTCAGATTGTCACCGGCCTGGTCGCTTTGGCCGGCGTGCTGAGCTTCCTTGTCCGCCCCCGGCCGCGCGTGGAGGACCGGCCGGAGACCGAGGAAGAGAAAAACCTACCGGAGCCGCGCCCCCGACTGCGCGCGCGCAAGCCAGCGCGCCCCGTCATCACGGCCGTACCCGAGCCGCGCCCCGCGCCGTCTATCGTCAGCTACCCCTGTCCGAAGTGCCGCGTCACCCTCAAGGTGCCGGTGGAGCAGACACACAAGGCAATCCGCTGCCCCAAGTGCGGCACGACCGCTCCGGTGCCGGCGCAGCTACTCGAGCAGACGGTCACGGCAAGCGCACCGCCCCCGGCCGCGGAGCCGGTCGTCGAGCCGGAAGACGAAGCTCCGAAGCCTCGCATGAAGGAGCAGCCCGTGAAGCGGAAGAACTCCCCGGCTGCGGTCGCCCTGGTCATCCTGCTGCTGCTCGGCGGCTCGACTGTGTTCAGCGTCCTGGCCGCCTTCGACGTCCTGCAACTGAAAATCGACCGCCGCGACAGGGACCTTAGCGCCGAGCGCCGTCTCCCACTGGACCGGGGTGACGACCTCTTTGGGGGCCCGCGCGACCGCCCGCAGACCGACGACCAGCAGCCCAATCAGCCGGACGACCCAGCCCCCGACCCGCGGGAGGAGGCCCGCCTCGCCACTGAACGGAACCGAAAGCTCAAGGAGTACCAGGAGCAAGAAACGAAGATCCTCGAAAGCCTGCCGGCTGTGTCCTCCGAGGGAGACAGCCTGGCCTTGTGCGTGCTCAAAGGGCACAAGGAAATCATCAACTGCCTCGCCATCTCTCCCAACGGCGAAACCGTGGCCTCGGCGGACGACAAGGTCATCAAGCTCTCGGAAATTCGCACCGGCAAGGAGCTGCACACGCTGACCGGCCACACCGGCCGCATCGCGGATATTGTCTTCTCGCCCGATGGCAAACTGGTCGTCTCCGCCTCCGAGGACAAGACGGTTCGGATGTGGGACCTCAAGAGTGGGCAGGGCAAGCATCTTTGCACCGGCCACAAGGGGCCGGTCATGTCCCTGGCCGTTGTCCCCCAGGGCAATCTCGTTCTGGCCGGCGGGTTCCGCGAAAACTTCGCTCACGGCGAACTCAAGGCATGGAACCTGCACACCGGCGCCTACTCGCGCGAGGTCGGACAACCACGATCAGGCGTAGAACACCTGGCCTACTCTCCCAAGGGCCGTTACGTGGCTTACGCCGGCGACAAGAAGGTAGTGCTGTACAACGACGAGGCTCACCGGACACAGCGCATTCTCGAATGCGGCAGCGAGGTCCGGGCCCTGGCCTTCAGCCCTGACGGCAACACCTTGGCGGTGGCGGAAGGCAATATCTTCACCGGCGGCGTGCTGAAACTGTGGGAAGTCCGCACGGGGAAGGTCCTCCGCGCTATTGAGGGAGATATGAAAGAGGTCAGGACTCTGGCGTTTAGCCCCGACGGCAAGTTGCTGGTCACCAACTCCTCCGGCAGCGGATTGAACGGCTCGTTCACGCTGTGGGACGTGACGACGGGCAAGGAACGACGGACGGTCAGCAAGGCCCACCTGGGGTCGGTCTGCTCCCTGGCCTTCTCGCCGGGCGGAACGTTCCTGGCGACGGCGGGCGACCGTATCGTCAAGCTGTGGGCGATGGACGAACTGCTCGACGACCGCCTCGCCCAGACCCTGGAGACGCTCAAGAACTTCGCCGTCGTCGGACGCCTGGGGCGGGGTTTCCGCGTCACGCTTTTCGAGAGCGCCACGGACGAGAAGTTCGCCAACGTGAAGAATCTGCCCCGCCTGGTTGGTCTCGATCTGTCATCCACCAGGAACATCGCCGATACCGAGCTGGCTCATCTGGCGGAGCTGACCAGTCTGAAGGAACTGGACCTCGGCTTGTGCGCGAAGGTCAGCGATGCTGGCCTGGCGCACCTTAAGGACCTGAAGCGGTTGGCCGTGCTGAACCTTGAAAACCTTCAGAAAGTGACCGATGCCGGGATGGCGCACCTGGCTGGCCTGACGGGCCTGAAAGTGCTGCGCCTCAACGGCACCAAGGTGACGCACGCCGGACTGGCTCACCTGAAGGGGATGAGCGCGCTGGAGGTGCTCGACCTGTCCGGTCTGGCCGTGACCGGGACGGGGCTTTCCCACCTGAAGGGGATGACGGCCCTGACCGAGCTGAACCTAGCCGACACCCGCGCCGCCGATGCCGGCCTGGTGAATCTGCAAGGGATGGTCCGGATGCGGAAGCTCCGACTGGGCGGCAATGAGGAAGTGACTGCCTCCGGCCTGGCGAACCTCAAGGGCATGACGCGAATGGAGGAACTGGACCTCAGCTACGTGCGGGCGGCCGACGCCGCTCTGGTCCACCTCAACGACATGACCGGTCTGAAGAAGCTGAATTTTTCAGGGACCGACGTGACGGACGCCGGCTTCGCCCACCTGGCCGTTCTGTCGAACCTGACGGAGCTGGAGTTCGGCGGACTGGAGAACTTCAAGGGCTCGGGGCTTCAGCACCTCAAGGCCCTGAAAGGGTTGCAAAAGCTGAACCTTCAGGCGACGGGCATCCTGGACGCCGGCCTGGTGGGCGTCAAGGACCTGACCCATCTGGAGGGCCTCGTGCTGCCAGCGGGAGTCACGGACGCCGGCTTCGTCCACCTGGCCGGGCTGACGAATCTGAAGGAACTGAGGCTCAACAACCTTTCGGGCTTGAAGGGCCCCGGGCTGGAGCACCTCAAGGGAATCAGGGGACTGAAGGAGCTGTTCCTGGGGAGCACGGGCGTAACGGACGCCGGCCTGACGGGCGTCAAGGATCTGACGCAGCTAGAGGTCCTCGAACTGCCCCCGGCAATCACCGACGCCGGGTTCGTCCACCTGGCGGGGCTGACGAACCTGAAGGACCTTCCCCTCCGCTCCACGAGCGGCGAACTCAAGGGGCTGAAGGGCCCCGGACTGCAGCATCTCAAGCGGCTCAGCAAGCTGACTGCCCTTTACCTGAACTCGTCTGGCGTGACCGACGACGGCGTGCAATACCTCAAGGGACTGTCTCAGCTACGCACACTGAAGCTGCCGCAGCACATCGGCGACGCCGGCGTGGCGCACCTCGCGGGGATGACCGACCTGAACACGCTCTACCTCGAGGAGACGAAGGTGACCGACGCGGGCGTGGCGCACCTGAAGGGGCTGACCAGCCTGGTGGAGCTCGACCTCTCCAAGACGAAGATCACCGACGCTGCCCTGGACCACTTGGCCGGGCTGAAGAAGCTCAGGCGGCTCAATCTGAGCAACACGCAAGTGACCAAGGAAGCGATCGACAAGCTGCAGAAGGCCCTGCCCGACCTGTTTGTGTCGCAGTCCTGACCGGCTGTTTCAGCAACCCGGCGCACGCCGGGCAGGTGACCTGCCCGGCCAGGCCGGCTATGTAACTTGTTCGGGAAATTGTTGATCCGTGCGGCCGCGGCCGGACACTGTATAGAAGGGAAGAGACGTTGCGTCCGATGTGCGCAGTGAGGATACTGAGATGCTCACCGCCTCGAGCCCGCTGCGGTGCATCTCGTAAGGAGCCCTTCATGAGCAGCCCCTTGCAGCGAGGGTCCGTCCTGTTCGCCATGTGCCTGATCTTCCTGGGCGCAGGGACAACGTCCCAGGCGGCCGGCCCGGCGAAGCAGACGACCGCGCTGAGCGAGTCGGAGCTGGCTGCCCGCATCGATCAGTTCATCGGCGCCCGCCTGAAGGAACGTAAGGTGCCGCCGGCGCCCGTGACCGACGACGCGGCCTTCATCCGTCGCGCTTACCTCGACCTGGCGGGGCGCATCCCGAACATCCTCGAGGTTCGCGACTTCCTCGACGACGACCGCCCCGACAAACACCGCCTCTGGGTCGACCAGCTGCTGCGCGGACTCCGCAAGGGCGACCACGGCGACACCTACTCCGATCACTTCGCCGCCGTCTGGCGCGAACAGCTGTTGCCCAACGCCGACCCCGAGCAGGGCCAGTACCTCGTGTACAGCTTCGAGGGGTGGCTGCGAAAGCAGATGCGCGACAACGTCCCCTATGACCGGCTGGTCCGTGACCTCCTCACCGCGACCTACACCGGCTACTCCGGCGGCGACGGGAATGGGAGCGCCTTCTACCAGGCCAATGAGAACAAGCCGGAAAACGTCGCCGCCGCAACCGCTCGCCTGTTCCTGGGCATCAAGCTCGAGTGCGCCCAGTGCCACAACGATCGCTCCGGCGGCAACTGGTCGCGCAACGAGTTCTGGCAGTTCGCTGCCTTCTTCACGGACCTGACTGGATCGCCATCGCTCTCGGACAAGGGCGAACCACAGATCACCATCCCCAATGTCAATCGCACGGTGACGGCTCACTTCCTCGGCGGGGGCAAGCCGGCGTTCGAGCCGGGCGTCAGTCCGCGCGTGACCCTGGCGAAGTGGTTGACCGCGGCGGAGAACCCGCACTTCGCCCGCGCCGCCGTCAACCGCGTCTGGGCGTACCTGTTCGGCACCGGCCTGGTCGATCCGGTCGACGAGCGCGGCGAGCACAATCCGCCGAGCCATCCCGAATTACTCGATGAACTGGCCCAGCAGTTTGCGCTGAACAAGTTCGATCTCAAATACCTGCTGCGAGCGATCGTGCTCAGTCAGGCCTACCAGCGCAGCAGCGTGGCGACGCACGCTGGCCAGGATGACCCACGGCTGTTCGCCCGGGCGTCGGTGCGCGGCCTATCGCCGGAGCAGATCTTCGATAGCCTCGCCGAGGCGACGGAGTACAAGACGAACGGGCCGGAGGTGCCGCCGCAGCAGTTCGGCGACGGCCGTCGCTCGCCCCGCCAGCAGTTCGTCGACCGCTTCACCAGCCACGACAAGCGCACCGAGACACAGACGACGATCTTGCAGGCGCTGCACCTGATGAATGGGCCGTTCATGGCGCGGGCGACCAGCCTGGAGCAGAACAAGACCCTGGCGACAATCGCCGACGCGGCTCGCATCGACACGCCACGGCGGCTGGAGACACTCTATCTGGTAGCGCTGACGCGCAAGCCGACCGAGGCGGAAGTGAAGCGGCTGGTGCTGTACGTCGACAAGGGCGGGCCGTCGGGCAACCAACGCAAGGCGCTGGCCGATGTGTTCTGGGCGCTGCTCAACAGCAGCGAGTTCCTCCTCAACCACTGAGCCGGCGAGCGGGGGGTGTCAGCCCCCCGGTACAACAACCCGGCGAGCGGCGCGGCGTCAGCCCGCCGGTACTTCGACTTACCGGGGGGTTCACACCCCCCGCTCGCCGGGTCGCCGACCTTACTTCTCCTGCAACTTGTTGATCTTCTTCTCGACGTCGGCTTTGCGCTGCTCGTCGCGCTTGCTGAGCGGGGCACACTTGACGCCCTTCTTCCAGGCCTCGACCGCCTTGTCCTTTTCCCCCAGCGCGACGTAAACGTCGCCGAGGTGGTCGAAGATCTCGACGTGCTGCCCTTCCTCCTGCTTGATCGCCTCCAGCAGCGGGCCCAGCGCCTCCTTGTACTTCTTGCGCTTGTAGAGCACCCAGCCGAGACTGTCGAGGTAGGCGGCGTTGTCCTTGTCCTGCTCTTTCGTGATGTCGGGAATCTCCTTGCGACGCTTCTTGCGATCCTCGTCCAGGGCGCGGCGGATCAGCTTCTCGGCCTGCTCCAGGTTCATGTCGTTGTCCGCCCAGATGAAGCCGAGGTCGTTGTTGTACGTTGGGTTGTCCTTCTCCTTGTTCAGCAGCGTCTCGAGGTGTTTGGTCGCCTTGCCGATCTGTTTCAGGTCGACGTAGATGCCGCTGAGCCGATAGCGGATCTCGTCGGCGACCTCCTCCTTCTCCCCCCTCGGCAGGCGATTGTCCTTGGCGAGGAACTCGAGAAGGTCCTCCCAGGAGCGCGCCGACTCGTCATACTTGCCGGCCTCGCGCAACACCTGGCCTTTGAGGTAGCGGAAGTCGATGGGATCTCGGCGGCGGCCTCGTCCGCTGGCAGCTCGGTTGTCGGCCACCTTGATCAGGTTGTCGACCAGTTTCAGGGCCTCGTTGGTCTTGCCCATTTTGGAGAGAACCTGGACGGTTTGCCGCAGCGCCAGCATCTTTATCGAATCATTCTCGGCTAAGTCACGGAGTTCCTGGCAGACTTTCTCGGCCTCGGTGAACTTCTTGCCCTGGACCAGAATGTCGATTAGGCCGAGGTAGGCGCGGACGAGCTTCTGGCCACTACCAAGCTTGAGTGCCTGCTTGGCATGCTGGCGGTAGAAATACTCGCCGATCTCGGTTTCCTTCAGCTCATGGGCGGCCCGGGCGAGGATAAGGGTGGCGTTGACATTGAAGACGGAATCCTTGTCCTTCGCCTTGTCGCCGGCCAGGGCCATCTTGTGAGCGACCTTGAGCAGCGGGCGGGTGCCGTCCTTGTCATCGAGCAGGGCGACGATCTCGCCGACGATCGGGTCCTGGCCGGTGATCTCGTTCAGTTGCAGGGCTCGGTCGCGCAGACGCTGCTCGTCCTTGGCGTCCGGCGCGGCGCGGCCCGCCCCGGCCAGACAGGCCACCAGCACCACCAGCGCGGTTCCTTGCCGGTAGAGAGGCCGTCTCGCACGCATGGATCGATCTCCGCTCAGTGTCCTTCCGCCCCGCTTGGGGGTGGGATTCCGGTTGTCAGCGACTTCCCTCATGGTAGCCAAGAGCGCCGGTACACGCCACAGCAACCGGACAAGTTACATGCTGCGCGCGTTGTTGGCGAGCGGGGGGTGCGAACCCCCCGGTTCCACTTGACCGGGGGGTTCACACCCCCCGCTCGCCACAATCGGTTACTCCTTCGGGGCGGGGGCGTCGGGGGCTTTCTTCGGCGGCGGGCTCTGCGGCTCCTCACCGGAGGAAGGCGTGACGGGCGGGGGGACCTTCGGCTTCGTCGTCCCTCGCGTCACGGGGAGGACGCGGACGCCGAAGTCCTTGTCGGCGATCGAACTGTTCTGGGGCGTCAGGTCGACCACGTAGGGCCGGTTGTCCTGTGGCGCTGTCTGCCGCAGGCGGAAGACACGTAGGTCCTGGCGCACCTTGTAGCGCGTCAGGGCGAGGCCGCTGAAAATGTATCGGCCCTCCGCATCGGTCTCCATCTTCGGCTCGCCCTCGTCGGGAAGGCCGTTGTCGTTCAGGTCGAGGAACACGGTCTGCCCGCGCAGGTTCGGTTCGCCGGGGTCCTGGATGCCGTTGCCGTTGAGGTCCTCGAAGACGTGCCCGCTGATCTCACCGAGCCGCTCGAACTGCACGCCACCTGCCTGCAAGAAGGGGGCAAGCGTCGAGGTCTGGCTCTCCGGCACGGGAACAGTCGCGGGCGGCGGCGGGGTGAAACCGAGGAACAGGAACGGCTCGAACGCCCGAGCGACTGGCGGAGGCACCGCCGTTGCCCGGGCCAGGGCGATGACAAGCGCCGGGTCCGGGTTGCTGGGTTGCGGGGGCGGCACGACCACCGGCGGAGGCGGGGTCGGCGTTGGCGTCGGTGTCTCCGGCGTGTCCGGGGTCGGCTGCATCGGGTTGCAGTCCTCCGAGGAACGGTAGACGCGAGCTAGGATTCTCGTGTTGGCGCTATTCGTGATAAACCCGGTCCAGCCGACCACGAGGTTGCCGCAGTCATCGCTGGCAACGTCGTTAGGCCGCAGATCGCCGGTGAACGAATTGACCTGCCCCTGCGGCCCCTCCGCCGTGCCGTCGGGCGTGTAGGTCCGCAAGAACACCGAGGTAAGGCCCTGGCCCGTCGCCCAGACGATGGCAAAGTCGCCGTCAGCATCCACGGCCACGTGCGGCGGGGCTGTCGTGAAGAGCGGTTCGCTGTTGACCACGAACTCGGCGGGCTCCTGGGCCGTCCCCGCCGCATCGTAGCGGCGGGCGAGGACGAACGCGGCGTTGTTGCCCGGCTGGAAATTGATCTGGCTGACGCCCTCCGTGGCAGACTGGAGGACCGCGCTGTCGGTGGAGGACAGCGCGGGCTGCACCATGATGGTGCCCGGCTTCACCACGAAACTGTTGAAATCCCAGGTGATGACGAAGCTGCCGGTAACGCGGGCCACCTTCACATCGGGTGTCGAGTTGATTTGGTCAGTCTGGCTGACCACGAACGGAGCGGCATCGAGGGCAGCGCCGCCGGAGGAGAAACGCCGGCCGACGATGGCGATGTTGCCTTTGAGCCCCTGGCCGTTCCAGGCGACGACGAAGTTGCCGGCGCCGTCGCTGCCGACCGAGGGCCCGGTCAGCGGCGTCGTCTGGTCGGTGCTGACGTGGATCGGGGCGCCGAGCGGGGCCCCCGAGGCGTTGAACTGACGAGCGAACACATCCTTGCCGGAGGCGTTGTTGGTCGTGAAGGCGACCACGAAGTCGCCGGCGCTGTCGCTGGCCACCGACGGCAAGACGGAGAAGCTAAAGGTGGGGTCGTTCGTGGGGCTAACCACGATCTGGCCGCGGTCGGTGCCGTCGGCGGCGTAGAGGTGGGCGAAGACCTGGTCCGACCCGTTGCCGTTGCTGGCGTCGTAGACGACGACAAAGTCGCCGGTCGCGTCCATCGACACGTCGACGGTCACGGCCCCGTTGCCGGTGCCAGCAGCGAAGAGAGACGGAGCGGAAACGGCGATCTCGCCGCCCTGCGCCACGCCGTCGCGGTTGAAGCGCTGGGCGAGGACCTGGTAGAAGACGGTGCCCTTGGACGCAATCGCATTGGTCCAGGCGACGACAAAGTCGCCGGTCACGTCGGAGGCGGTGGCGACGGCCGGCGGCGCGAAGGCGCCGGCCACCGGGTTCGTGTTCACCACGAACTCGGGCGCCAGCGGCGTATGGCTGAGCAGCACGCGGTCTTCGAGCGCCTCGACGCTCGGCCGGCTGCGCAAGATCGGCCGCGGAGGGCAACTCTTCATCCGCCTGCGGAGCCGCGCGGAAAACATGAACTCCTCCGTGGATAGCTTTGGCGAGCGGGGGGCGTGAGCCCCCTGATGACTTTATCAGGGGGCTCACGCCCCCCGCTCGCCCCAATCGGGATGTCCGGCCCGAAAGAGACGGTAAGTGGTATACTGTCTCGGTCTGCTCAGGTTGAGAGCAAAAATCAATACAGCGCCCGAACGTCTCGTTTTCGCCAGCCAGGTACGCACAACATGCCCGACCCGGACCGCCTGCTTACCACGCTCCACCGGGCCACCCAGGCTTGCCGCGACACCCCAGGCCGCCTGGGCCGGACCGTCCGTCTGGAGGATGCCGCCGAGGTCCTGGCAACCGGCGACCTGCATGGCAACCTGGAGAACTTTCGCCGACTGCTCCTTCGCGCCGACCTGGACGGGAACCCGCGCCGCCATCTGGTTCTTCAGGAACTTATCCACGGTTCATTGCATTATACCGCCGGCAGTGACAAATCGCATCAATTGTTAGACGTCGTGGCGGCATTAAAGTGCCAGTATCCGCGTCAAGTTCATTTGCTCCCGGGCAATCATGAACTGGCGCAGTTCACTGATCGGCGCATCGACAAGAACGACCAGGAACTGAACGAACAGTTTCGGAAGGGCGTGGAGCACGCCTACCGAACGATCGGCAGCTGATCCTCGACTGTCTTGGCACGTCGGCCGCCGTCTGTCTGTTCCCCACGGACCAGCTGCTAACGCTTGAGGAACTCGTGGGATACGTGGAGATTTTGTAACCCTCTCGATCGCGTCGAGGGGGCGAGCGGTTACCGCATGTCCATCAAGCATGCCATCCTGGGACTGTTAGCGCGAGGCCCAGCGCACGGTTACGACCTCAAGGCTCTCTTCGAGGGGGAGGTCGCGCCGCAGGTGTCGCTCAACTACGGGCAGGTTCACCAGACTCTCGAACGGCTGCGCGAGGACGGCCTCGTCACGCCGGAGGTCGATTCCCAGGACGTGCGCAGGAAGGTCTACTACAGCCTGACCGACGCGGGCCGGCGCGAGCTCGACGAGTGGCTGGCGACGCCGATCGAGCACGACCGCGACCCGCGCAACGAGACGTACCTGAAGCTGATGCTGGCGCGGCGGCTGCCCGGCGCTGATCCGCTGCAGGTAGTGGCGGTCGAGCGGCGGAAGTGCTTCGAGGAGTTGCACGACGTGACGATTGAGCGCGATCAGGCCGAGCAGGAAGGAGCGGGCATCGCCCGGCTCTTGCCGCTGGAGCTGGCGGCGCTGCGGCTGGAGGCGTTCTTGAAGTGGCTGGATCGCTGCGAGGAAATCTTCACCCGGGAGGCGAAGCCGTGAACGAGGCGCCGGCGGTGGAAGTCTGCGGGCTGACCAAGGTATTCGACAGCGGCGAGGCCCGCGTCGAGGCGCTGCGTGGTGTCGACCTGTCGGTGCGGCGCGGCGAGTTCGTCTCTGTCATGGGGCCCTCGGGCTCGGGCAAGAGCACGCTGCTGCACCTCGTCGGCGGGCTCGACCTACCGACGGAGGGGACGGTGCGCGTCGAAGGCACCGACCTGGCGATGCTGAAGGACGATGCCCTGACCCTTCTGCGGAGGCGACGGATCGGTTTCGTCTTTCAGGCCTTCAACCTGATCGACGTGCTGACTGCGGAGGAGAATGTCGCGCTTCCCCTCCTCATCGACGGCGTGGCGGAAGCGGAGGCGCACCGGCGTGCAGCGGAGGGACTGGAGCAGGTCGGCATCGGCCACCGTCGCGGGCACTGGCCGGGCAAGCTGTCCGGTGGAGAGCAGCAGCGTGTCGCCATCGCCCGCGCCCTGGTGACCGGGCCCTTGCTGCTCTTGGCCGACGAGCCGACCGGCAATCTCGACAGCGCCACGGGTGACCAGGTGCTGGCGCTCCTGCGGCGGCTGGCCGACGAACAGCGGCAGACGATCCTGATGGTGACGCACGACGCGCGCCAGGCCGCTCGCGCCGACCGGCTGGTGCGCCTGCGCGACGGCCGTGTCGTCGAGGTGCAGGACCTGGGTCGCGCGCGGCCGGCGCACAAGGTCCTCGAGGAAATGTCCGAGATTGCAGACGAGGAATAACGGTTTGCCGCTTGCGGTTTAGCACCCGATGCAAAGCCGCAAGCGGCGAGGAAGGCCCATGTTCCGTACCCCCACCCTCTGGAAGTACACGACCCGCGAGGTGCAGCGCCGGCCGGGGCGCACGCTGCTGACGCTGGCGGGTATCGTCATCGGCGTGGCGACCGTCGTGGCGATCTTGGCGACGACGCGCGCGACGCGCCGCTCCTACCGCGCGATGTACGAGGCGGTCGGCGGCCGGGCGTCGCTGGAAGTCGTCGCCGTGGGACAGGGCGGCTTCGACGCCGGGGACGTCGAGCAGCGCCTGCGCGGCGTGGGCGGTCTCGACAGGGCCGTGGGAGTGATCCAGGGGCAAGCCGGCCTGGTCGGCGCGGGGGAGGTCCGGTTGGTCCTGGTGCTGGGCTACCCGGCGGGGGACGGGACGAACGGCTACCGCGTCAAGCAGGGGCAGGGGCTTGAGGGCGGCAAGGGGCTCCTGCTCGAGGAGACTTTCGCCCGCCAGCAGGGCTACGCGCTGGGCGACCGCGTCAAGCTGGGGACGGGGAAGGGGCTGGTGGAGTTGCCGCTTGGGGGACTGGTGGAGGCCAAGGGGGCGGCCCTGTTCAACGGCGGGGCCTTCGTCCTTGTGCCGCTGGGGGAGGCCCAGCGGCTCTTCGGGATGCCGGGCAAGGTGAACAGTGTGCGGCTCGAACTGGAGGAGAGCGCCGGCACGACGACGGTCGAGGAGGAGGTGCGCGGGTGCCTCCCGCCGGGGCTGCGCGTTCAGGCTCCCGCGGAGCGCGCCGCCCTGGGCGGGGAGGGGATCGCCTCCATCAACTACACCCTCGACACGCTGAGCGTGGTGTCGCTGGTGGGCGGGGCCTTCGTCATCCTCAATTCGTTCCTGATGAACCTGGGCGAGCGGCGGCGACAGCTGGCCATCCTGCGGGCGCTGGGGACGACCCGCCGGCAGGTGACCCGGCTCCTGTTGCGCGAGGCGGTCCTCCTGGGAGGGGTCGGCACCGTGCTGGGGATGGGGGCGGGCGTGTTCCTGGCGCAGAGCTTGCTCGGGGTGCAGGAACAGATCCTGGGGGTGAAGCTGCCGCCGCTGCAACTGACGGCACAGCCGTTCCTGCTGGCCCTGCTGCTGGGCCCCGGCATGGCCCTGGCCGCGACGGTGGTGCCGGCCTGGCGCGCCGGCCGCCGCTCCCCCCTGGAGGCGATGCTGCCGCGCCGCTCGACCCCCGAGCCGGGCGAGGCTCGCCCCGGCTGGGTCAACTACCTTGGGATCGCCGCGGTGGCGACGGCGGTCACCTTCACCCTCGGCAGCGGGCGTTGGTGGCCGGCCGCCACCGGCGTGACCCTGATGCCGCTGGCCTTCACCCTGATGCTGGTCGGCTGCGTGGTCGCCCTGCCGCTGGTGCTCGGGGCCCTGCTGCGCCTGGCCCGGCTTGTCCTGCGGCGTCCGTTCGGGACCGAGGGCATGCTGGCCCTGCGGCAGCTCGAGCGGCAGCGCACACGCACGGCCCTGACGGCCGGGGTGCTGTTCATCGGCGTCATCGTCACCGTTGGCTTCGGCAACACGTTGCACAACAGCATCCGCGACATCGACACCTGGTATCGCAACACGATCCCGGCGGACTTCCTGGTGCGCCGCGCCCTCCCCGATTCCGGGACGCTATCTTCCGCGGCGCTGCCGGAAGAGCTGCTCAAGAAGGTCAGCGACCTGGACGGCGTGGCTCCGCCCGTCGGGCGCCTCAGTTTCGTGCAGGGTATCGCCGCTGGCCAGAACGTCATCATCATCGCGCGGGACTTCCTCCCGGGGCGGCCGCTGCCGATGGCCCTGGTAGAGGGGACCGAAGAGGAGGTCCGCGAAGGGCTGCGCCGCGGCGGTGTGGCCGTGGGGACGGCGCTGGCGCAGCGCGCCGGGGTGCAGGTCGGCGACGACATCGTCGTGCAGACACGGCGGGGGGAGGAGCCCCTGCGTGTGGCGGCCGTGATCAAGGAGTACACCGCTGGCGGCATGGGGCTCTACCTCGACTGGGAGGAGGCGCGCCGGCTGCTGGCGATGCCGGGGGTCCACGGTTTCGAGGTGTACGCCGAACCGGGGGGCGCCGGCCGCGTGGAGAAGGAGCTCCGTACACTGGCCCGCGAGCAGGGGCTGCTGATCCAGAGCAACGCCGAGCTGCGGGCCCAGGTGGACACGAACGTTCAGGCCTTCGAGGCGTTCATGTGGATGCTGATTGCCCTTCTGTTCGTGGTGGCGTCCCTGGGCATCGTCAACACGCTGACCATGAACATCCACGAGCAGACGCGCGAACTGGGGGTGCTGCGGGCCATCGGCATGCGGCGGGCGCAGGTGGGCAGGGGGGTGGTGGCTCAGGCGTTGGCCCTGGGGGTGCTCAGCGTCCTGCCGGGCGTGGTGGTCGGCATCGGCATGTCCTACATCATGAACCTGGCCACGCGCCCGCTGATCGGGCACGTGATGGCGTTCCGGGTGAGCCCCGGCTTCGTCGCGGCGTGCGCGGGACTGGCGCTGGTCGTGGCGGTGCTGGCGTCCCTGCTACCGGCCCGCCGTGCCGCCCGCCTGCACGTCATCCAGGCCCTGCACTACGAATGAACGTACTCCGGCTCGGGCACGGCGCGAAAATGTTCGTGCCGCGCGGTCTGGTTTCTCTCTCTTACAGGAGGAACTCGCCGACCCGATTTGCCGCTTGAGGCTTAGCCCGACGCGCCAGCGAGGTTGAAGTGTTCCTCGCTGGCGCGTCGGGCTAAGGAAGAATTGGTTCGTGCCGCGCCCTGCTTCGGGTCGGACGTAGGGGTGGAGTCTCCCCCACTCTGACGAGGGCCTCGCGATGGCGACTGCTTCCCTCCACCGGCTCGTTCGGCAGCTGCAACACTCGGCCAAGGCGACCGGCCTCGGCGAACTGCCCGACCAGGACCTGCTCGACCGACTGCTGGCCGGCGACACCTCGGCGTTCGAGGCGCTGGTGTGGCGGCACGGCGGGCTGGTGCTGTCCGCTTGCCGCCGTGTGCTGACCGACGAGGCGGATGCGGAGGATGCCTTCCAGGCCACCTTTCTTGCCTTGCTGCAGGGCGCTCGCTCAATCCGTCGGCGGAACGAGGTCGGCGCCTGGCTGTGCGGCGTTGCCCACCGCGTCGCCGTCGATGCCCTGGCTGATGCCCTGCGGCGGCGCCAACGCGAGCGCCGGGCAGCCCGGACCGAGGCGGCGCCGGCGGCACCCGACCTGAGTTGGCGTGAGGCCTGCGCGGCGCTGCACGGGGAGCTGGACCGCCTGCCGGACAAGTACCGGCTGCCGCTGGTCCTGTGCTACCTGCGCGGGCTCAGCCGCGACGAGGCGGCCCGTCAGCTCGGCTGGACGGTGCAGTCGCTGAAGGGCCGGCTGGAACGTGGCCGGCTGTTGCTGCGTGACCGGCTGGCCCGGCGCGGCATCACGCTGTCGGCCGGGCTGCTGGCAGCGCTGGGGGACTCCGCCGCGGCGAGCACGGTGCCGTCGCGGCTTGTCCAGGTCACCCTGCACGCGGCGACGGGCGGACGACGTTCCGCGGCAGTCGCCGCCCTGGTCGAAGGAGCCACCCACGCCATGTTCCGCAGCCAAGTCCCCGTCATTGCCAGTCTCCTCCTCGTCACCGGACTTCTCGTGGGCGTCGTCGCCCTGCGGCAATTGCCGACTCGCGCCGCCGTCGTGGCCGACCCTGCCCCCGGACCCGAGGTCGAACTCAAGTGGAAGTTCACCGAGGGCAAGCTCTTCTACCAGACCATGACCACCACCACGACCCAGAACATGACGGTCACGGGGACCAAGGTCGAGCAGAAGCAGGAACAAACCTTCTTCTTCGAGTGGAAGCCGATCAAGATTGCCAAGGACAAGGTCACGCTGACGCAGAAGATCATCGGCCTGAAGATGAACAACAAGTTCTTCGATGCCCTCAAGGATAATTCCTTTACCATCACCATCGACACCAAGGAGATGAAGGTCACCAGCATCGAGGGGCACGAGAAGTTCATCAACAAGTTGATTGAAACCAACCCGCAGATGAAGCCGCTGCTGGAGAAGTTCCTCGGCAAGGAAGCACTGTTGGACATGCAATCGACGACCATGTTCACCGCCCTACCCGGCAAGAAGGTGAAAAAGAACGACACCTGGAGACGCAAGTCGTTGCTCGACATGGGGTCGATCGGTAGGTACGAGACGAGCTACACGTACACCTACGAAGGGCCCGCCAAGAACAAGAGCCACAAGATTGACCTTAAAATCGATCTTAAATATTCCCCGCCCGATGCCAACACCGTCGCCAATCTGCCGTTTAAGATTAAGGACGCCAAGCTCGAGGCCAAGGACTCCACCGGCACGATCGTCTACGACCCGAAAACCGGGTGGATCAAGTCGTCGGAGATGAAGCTGAAGCTGACCGGCACCCTGACCCTCGGGATCGGCCAGCAGAGCACCGCCGTCGAGCTGACCCAGGAACAGACGACCAAGATCCTCACCAGCGCCGACAACCCGATCAAGAAATAACGAACGGACTTGAAAGAAATTGATTCCCGATGTGCCGCTGAGCACTTTAGCCCGACGCGCCAGCGAGGGTTCGCTGTGTCCCTCGCTGGCGCGTCGGGCTAAGACAGAATTGGTTCGTGCCGCGCCCTGCCTGGCGTGGTACTTACGGGTGGAGTCGACCCCACCCTGACGAGGATCTCGCAATGGCGACTGCATCCTTGAGCCGGATGGTCCGGCATCTGCGGCAGAACGAGACCGACCGATCCGGCGACCGTCCCGACCGGGAACTGCTCGAACGCCACCTGGCCGGCGAACCGGGAGCGTTCGAGCGGCTGGTCTGGCGGCACGGGCGGGCGGTGCTCGGCGTCTGTCGCAGCGTGCTCGGCCACGAGGCTGATGCCGAGGACGCATTCCAGGCCACCTTCCTGACCCTGTTGCGCGGCGCCTGCTCCATCCGGCAGCGCGACGCAGTCGGGGGCTGGCTCTGCGGCGTTGCCTACCGGGTCGCCGTCAAGGCGCTGCACGCGGCAGGAAGACGCCGGCGGCACGAGCACCGCGCCGCCCAGGCCGAGACGGTGTCCGCGAGCCCCGACCTGTCCTGGCGCGAGGCGTGTGCGGCCCTGCACGAGGAGCTGGACCGCTTGCCGGAGAAGTTCCGGCTGCCGCTGGTCCATTGCTACCTGCAAGGGTTGAGCCGCGACGAAGCGGCCCGACAGCTCGGCTCGACGCTGCAATCGTTGAAGGGCCGGCTGGAACGCGGCCGACTGCTGCTGCGGGACCGGCTGGCCCGGCGCGGCATCACGCTGTCGGCGGGACTGCTGGCGGCATTGGGGGACTCCGCCACGGCGAGCGCTGTGCCGCCGCGGTTGATTCAGGCCACCCTGCAAGCGGTGACCGGCCGTGTCCCGGCCGCGGTCGCCAACCTGATCGAAGGAGCCACCCGCGCTATGTCCCCCAAGCTTTCGTTCACTGCCGGCCTCCTCGTAATCGCCGGTCTTCTGATGATTGGCACTGCTCTCCGAGGCTCGCTGAGCGCCGCGCTGCCCAACGATCCGCCGACTCCGAAGGTCGTTCCGCTCCCACGACAGGCAGAGCCCGCCAAAGCGGACAAGCCCGAGCGATCGGAAGCGATTCTCTGCACCGGACGTGTCCTCGGCCCCGACGGCAAGCCAGTCGCGGGGGCCAAGCTCTTCCTCCGCATCCGCGACCCCTGGGAAAAAAAACTTCCCGTCCGCGCTACCAGTGACAAGGAGGGGAAATTCGACTTCGCGTTCAAACGATCGGAACTCGACGCGAACGGCTATGCCGGTCCCTGGTTCCAGCTGATCGCGACCGCCGACGGCTACGCTCCAGATTGGAGTTACGGCGACAATCCGGCAGCGAAGATAGAGAGAACCTTACGCCTTGCCGAGGACATCCCGATCCGGGGCCGCATCCTCGACCTGAACGGCAAGCCGGTCGCTGGCGCCACGCTGCGGCTCGAAGAGATCCACGCCTACGCTGACCCCGAGGCGTTCCTCCAGACCGTGCGCGATCGCCAGTGGCCGCGCATCGACGGGAAGTACTGGAACGGTCCGTTTCCGGGACAGCCGAAGGTCTTCACGACCGGCGCCGACGGGCGTTTCCGGCTGACAGGCATCGGCCGCGATCGCGTTATTCAGTTCCAGCTCGAAGGGCCGGGCATCGAATACGGGCCGGTGCGTGTCGTGGTCCGCGACATGAAGACCGCGGTCGAGCCGAAGCAGAAGGGGCGGTTCGCCGGCCCGGTGATCCATAAAGTCTACGGCGCCACCTTTACTCACGCAGCGCTTCCGTCCCGGCTGATCCGCGGCGTGGTCCACGACAAGAAGACCGGCAAGCCCGTTGCCGGCGTCCAGATCTATTCCGGGCGGTTTCGCGTGGTGACCGACGCTGAGGGGCGCTACGAGGTCCTCGGCCACGCCAAATCCACGGAGGGCTACTCGGTGAGCGCCTCGCCCGTTGGCAAACCGTACTTCAGTCTCGGCATCCAGGTCGCCGACACACCGGGGCTCGGCCCGGTACAGGCCGACATCGACCTCGTGACCGGCATCGTCGTCCGCGGCCGGGTCACGCACGCCGTCACGGGCAAGCCGATCGCCGGGGCCGGCGTCCACCACAACCCGCTCTATCCCAATCCTGCTGTCCGGCTGTTTGGCCCGAACGGGGCCGGCACGTCGCCGTGCTCCTGGACCCTGTCGGGCGCGGATGGCTCCTACAGCCTCGTCATCCTGCCCGGCCCCGGTATTCTGGGCTTCATCGACAACGCGCGGAAGGAATCCCTCATGACCGCGCTTATCACCCGCCAGGACCTGAAGGACTTCTTCAAGGACAATGAGGACCACGGCAACGAGGATTCGCTGCGCATCCAGGCGGGCGTGAACTCCTGGACGGTAGTGGGCCAGAACCAGTTCAGCCGTCTGCTGCTCATCAATCCCGGAGCGAACCCCGGCCCGATCACGCAGGACGTGGGGCTGCGGCCGGCGCTGGCAGTCCGCGGGAAGGTGGTCGGTCCGGATGGCAAGCCGTTGACGGGCGTGGTAGCTCACGGGCTGATGCAGGAGTGGGCCTACGCGTCTGAGCCTCTGAAGGACGACACCTTCGCGGTGCGGAGCTTCAACCCACGGAGGCCGCGCAACCTGGTCTTCACGCACGCCGCCCGGAAGCTCGGCGCGTTCGTGACGGTTGCCGGCGAGAGGAAGGACCCGCTCGTGGTCAAGCTGGAGCCGTTGGGCTCGATCACTGGCTGCATCCTCGACGAGGACGGCAAGCCCGTAGCGGGGATGACGGTGCGGCTGGATTGCGAGCACCTGTTCTACGAAGCCGGCCCGAGGGTGAAAACGGACCGCGACGGCCGCTTCCGCATCGACGGCCTGGTGGCGGGGCAACGCTATCAGGCGCGACTGGGCCTCCCGCCGTTCGGAAAGTACCTCTTCGCCCCGTTCACGGTGAAGCCGGGCGAGAACCGGAACCTGGGCGAGATGAAACTCGCCCCGAGCGGAACCGGGAACTGACTCCGAAGAAAACGATGAACGATGAATGATGAATGATGAACACAGAACCGATTGTCTTCCATTCATCATTCATCATTCATCATTTTCTTCGACCGTGCCGCGCCGGGCCTCGGGTTGCACTTGAGGGTGGAGTTCACCCACTCTCACGAGGTGCAGTGATGGCGACCGCGTCTCTCAACTTGCTCGTCCGCCAGCTGCGGCAGTCCACCGAGACGGCCTCCAGCGACGGACAGGCCGACGAGGAACTGCTGAGCCGGTTTGTCGCGGGCGACACGACGGCGTTCGAGTTGCTGGTCTGGCGCTACGGGCCGGCCGTCCTCGCCGCCTGCCGCAAGGTCCTGACGACCGAGGCCGACATCGAGGACGCTTTCCAGGCGACTTTCCTCACCCTCCTGCACGGGGCTCGTTCGATCCGGGCGGGCGCCGCGGTCGGCGGCTGGCTGTGCGGCGTCGCTCACCGGGTTGCCGTGCGCGTGCTCGACACGAGCCGGCGCCGCCGGCAGCGCGAGTACCGAGCGGCTCGTGCCGAGGCGGGGCCCGCCGGCGCAGACCTGTCGTGGCGTGAAGCGTGTGCAGCGTTGCACGAGGAGCTGGACCGCCTGCCGGAGATGTACCGGCTCCCGCTGGTCCTGTGCTACCTGCAGGGTGTCAGCCGTGACGAGGCGGCCCGGCAACTCGGCTGGTCCCTGCAATCGCTCAAGGGCCGCCTCGAACGCGGCCGTGAGAAACTGCGTCAGCGCTTGGTGCGCCGCGGCATCACGCTGTCGGCGGGACTGCTGGCGGCCTTGGGGGACTCCGCCGTGGCGAGCAGCGTGCCGCCGCGGCTGGTTCAGGCCACCTTGCAAGCAGCGGCGGGCCGTGTCCCGGCCAGCGTCGCTGCCCTGGTCCACGGAGTCACCCCCCCCATGAAGAAGGGACCCACCAAACTACTGCTCGCCCTGCTGTTCGTCACCCTCGCGGCAACTGCTGGCGCCGGCCTCACCTCGGCGCAACGCCCCGCGCCTTCGACGACGCTGAGCATCGCCGTTGCGCTACGATCTGCTCACGCGGACGACCCCAAAGACGCCAACGTCGTGGCCGGCCGGGTCCTCGGGCCCGACGGCAAGGCAATGAAGGGCGCAAATGTCTGCCTGTGGCCGAACACCGGCAAGGAACCCGTCGCGCGGGCGACGACCGACGCGGACGGTCGCTTCCGTCTCTCGGCGCCAAAAGGTGCCGTGGCCCGGGGAGGCAAGGTCGTGGCGACGGCAGAGGGCCACGGTCCGGCGTGGGTGGACGCGCCGCCGGCGAGGCAAGGCGAATTGACGTTGCGACTGGTCCGCGACGATGTCCCGGTCAAGGGACGCATCCTGAGCCTGGAGGGCAGGCCGGTCATCGGCGCCACCGTTCAGGTCCTCGCTCTGGATGATCCGGCGGACGGCGGCCTGGACGCCTGGATCGACGGCCAGAAGCGCAATCACCCCATCGAGGTGAAGAGACTCCGGCCGGGCGCCCTCGGCGTGCCAACGACTTTCCGGACCGGGAAAGATGGCCGTTTCCGTCTGACTGGACTCGGCCGCGAGCGGGTGGTGTTCCTCCAGATCAGCGGAGCGAGCCTCTCCTCCGCGCAGATCTGGGCCCTGACCCGAACGAAGCCCGCGGAGGGACTGCGGACCGGCTATTACGGCTCCTACCCGGCGACGTTCGACTTCCACGTCAAGCCGAGCAAGCCGATCGCCGGCACGGTCCGCGACCGGCGGACCGGCAAGCCTCTGGCGGGCATCACGGTCGGCTCGTTCCGCTGGGTCAACCTCTCGACGAAGACCGATGCGAATGGTCGTTACCGGATCGACGGAATCCCCAAGGATTCGGAGTACACGGTTTCGGCAGGCGGCGGGGGTTACTTCAACTCGACGAAATTGCAGGTGCCGGACACGGCGGGGCTCGACCCGATCACCGCCGACTTCGAGTTGGACCCCGGCATCGTCGTCCACGGGCGGGTGCGCGACACCGAGGGCAAGCCGGTGCGCGGTTACGTGGGCTATCTTGCCACCCCGGACAACCCGCACCGCAAGGACTTCCCCGACTTCGGCCAACCCCAGGCGTTGGTGGCGCGGGAGGGGGACACCGCGGAGGATGGTTCCTTCACGGTGCTGGCCATCCCCGGCCAGGGGGCGCTGACGGTTACGGCGCATGACGCCGGCCGCTACGCCCGGTCGGAGCCGGGCAAGGTCAACGTCGGCAACTACATCCTGGACTCGTACCACGCTGTCGTCCCGATCACTGTCCCCGAGAAGCGGCCGAAGTTCACGGCCCCCGACATCGTGCTGGAGCGGGGGCGAGCCCTAGCCGGAACGGTGGTCGGCCCTAACGGCAAGCCGCTGAGCGGAGTCTGTACGGCTGGCCTGTCGTCGGTCTGGCAATTCGGCGGTGGCCCCGGCCCCAACCCGTTGCGCCGTGCGTCCATCACCATCGGCGGACTGAGCGCGAAAGAGACACGCCCCCTCTTCTTCATCCATCCGGAGAAGAAACTGGCCCGCGTGCTGAAAGTCCGGGGAGACGAGAAAGGCCCGCTGACCGTCCGCCTGGAACCACTCGCCGAGTTGACCGGCCGCATCGTCGCTGCTGACGGCAAGCCGTGGGCGGGCCTGACGGTGCGCGTGATGCTGAACTACCAGGACAAGGACGCCCGCGAACTGCCCGCCGACCTGCGCTATGGTGGCCCGTCGTGGGCGAAACTGATTAACGTGGAGACGACGACGGATAAGGACGGCCGCTTCCATGTCGGGGGCCTGGTGCCTGGCTTGAAGTATTCCCTCGGCGCAACGGACGGCGACCCCAGCGCAGGCGTGTACGCGTACTATGGCGAGGTTCCGCCCGTCCAGGCCGGCAAGTCCAGGGATCTCGGCGACCTGAAGAGCAAACGAACCCCGGACAAGTAACTGGCGAGCGGGGGGTGTGAACCCCCCGGTGTGGACCTACCGGGGGGTTCACACCCCCCGCTCGCCAAATTCGGGGGCGAGCCGTGACAGATTTGACCGTGCCGCGCCGAGCGCCTCGGCCCACATAGGGTGGAGTTTCCCCCACCCTCGCGAGGGCACTGTGATGGCCACCGCTTCCCTCCGCCGGCTCGTCCGGAACCTTCGGCAATCGGCCGAGGTTACCCGGCTCGACGTTCCGTCCGACGAGGAATTGCTCGAGCGCTTGCTGGCTGGCGATACGGCGACGTTCGAGGTGCTGGTGTGGCGGCACGGTCCCCTGGTCCTGTCCGCCTGCCGAAAGGTGCTGCGCGACGACATGGACGTCGAGGATGTTTTCCAGGCGACGTTCCTCACGCTGCTGCGCAGCGCTCGTTCGATCCGGACACCGGGCGCGGTTGGCGGTTGGCTGTGTGGCGTTGCTCACCGGCTCGCCGTCCAGTGCCTGGACGCGTCGGTGAGACGTCGCGGTCACGAGCGCCAGGCGGCCCGGCTGGAGACGGTGCGATCCGGAACGGACCTGTCGTGGCGTGAGGCGTGTGCGGCGTTGCACGAGGAGCTGGACCGCCTGCCGGAGATGTACCGACTCCCGCTCGTCCTGTGCTATCTGCAGGGAGTCAGCCGCGACGAGGCGGCCCGGCAACTCGGCTGGTCCCTGCAATCGCTCAAGGGCCGCCTGGAACGCGGTCGTGAGAAACTGCGTCAGCGGTTGGTCCGCCGCGGCATCACGCTGTCGGCGGGACTGCTGGCGGTGTTGGGGGACTCTGCCGTGGCGAGCAGCGTGCCGCCGCGGCTGGTTCAGGCTACCTTGCAGGCGGCGGCGGGCCGGGTCCCGGCCCGTGTCGCCGCCCTGGTCCACGGAGTCACCCCGGCCATGAAAAAGGGACCCACCAAACTGCTGCTCGCCCTGTTGTTCGTCGCCCTCGCTGTGACCGCCGGCGCCAGCCTGACCTCAGAGCAACGCCCTGCTGCTTCGTCGAAACCGAAGCCGATGAGCGAGCCCCATGTCGCTCGGACCGCAGAGGTCCGCGACGCCGTGGCAGGCCGCGTCCTTGGATCAGATGGCAAGCCGATCAAGGATGCGAACGTGGGCCTCTGGCCCGCGACCGGCAAGGAACCTCTCGCTCGCACGATGACCGATGCGGAGGGCCGCTTCCGTCTCTCCGTCGCGAAAGGCATCGCCCAGGACGGGACCATCGTGGCAACCGCCCCGGATCGGCGCCCGGACTGGGCCGCGGTGCCCACCGCAGGCGGTGCCAAGGATCTGACCCTGCGGCTGGCCGAGGACGATCTACCGATCGAGGGCCGAATCCTCAGCCTGGAGGGCAAGGGGCTCGCGAATGTCCCGGTGCAGGTGGTCTGGGTCTCGAAGAACCCCGACGGCGACCTGACTGCCTGGATCGAGGGAGTAAAGAAGGGCTGGTGGTTCCAGTACAAGCGCGTGCCGCCCGAGGCCCTTGGCCTGCCGGCCTCTCTGACGACCGACCGCGAGGGGCGCTTCCGCCTGACGGGAGTCGGCCGCGAGCGATTGGTCTACCTCAAGGTGAGGGGAAAGGACAACGAACATGCCCGGTTCCGCGTCATGACGCGCCGGGGGCTGACGCCCACGCAGGGCGGGCACCACGGCGTCTACCCAGCGACCTTCGATCACCTCGTCGGTCCGGGTCGGACGGCCTCCGGCACGGTGCGCGACAAGAAAACGGGCAAGCCCCTGGCCGGCATCACCGTCCTCGATGAGATGGAGCACAGCAGCGCCGTGACGGACCAGGAAGGGCGCTACGTTCTCCACGGCCTGCCCCGGAGGTCGCCGTACCGCCTGTACGCGGCGGGTGACACGCGCCGGCCGTACTTCGACGCCGCCCGCAACGTGGAGGCGGGGCCGGGCGGAGAGCCGGACCGGGTCGATTTCGAGCTGGAACGCGGCCTGGTGATGACGGGCCGGCTGACCGAGAAGGAAACCGGGCGTCCGCTACGCGGCCGTGTCTACTACGCCCCGCTGCCGGGCAACCCGAACTACGACGAGTATGAACGAATCCTGCTCGGCAGGTTCGGCCTGAAAGTTAGCGACTGGGAAAACGTGCAGCCCGATGGCACGTTCGCCATCCTGGGCGTACCCGGGCCGGCAGTGCTGGTCCCCTGCGTCTCTGAGGACAGCAGCTTCCCTCTGATCGACGTCCGCAAGGAGCTGGGAAAACGCGGGAAACGGCGCTGGCCATCCGGCCCGTGCCACGCCGTCATCGACATCAACGCCGACGAGAAGGACGCCAAGTCGCGGACGTTCGACATTGCCCTTGTGGCGGGCCGCAGGCTCGCCGGCTCCGTCGTTGGCCCGGATGGCAAGCCGCTGACTGGCGTGGAGGTCGCGGGTCTGTACCCCGACTACACCCCCACGGAGAAGCTGGGGCCTGCCGGCTTCAGCCTGAAGGGCTTGCAAGCAGGATGCAAGCGTGTCCTCATCTTCCTGGATCTCGAACGGAAGCTCGGCAAGCTTCAGGAAGTGTCTGGAGAGGAGAAAGGGCCGCTGGCGGTGCGGCTGGGTCCGCTCGGGACCTGTACTGGCCGCCTGGTGGACGCCGACGGCAAGCCCCTCGCCGAGCACAAGGTCGCGGTCTTCCTCGACCTGTCCGGCAAGGACTACGAGAACCTTCCGACCGAGCTGGTCCCCTTCGGCAGGACGCTCGGGCTGGGGCCCGGCGCCTGGCACGGCTTCACGGCTCGCCGCGTCGTCACGGATGGAGAGGGGCGGTTCCGCATCGACGGCCTGCTCCCGGGCGTGCCGTACTTCGTGGTGGCGAGCCTGGACAAGATCGGGCCAGGACAGCCGGTGAGCCATCGCAAGGATCGCGTGACGGTCGAGGCTGGCAAGGCCCAGGACCTCGGCGACCTTGCCCCCCGGCGTGAGCCCGAGTGAAGCAGGGGTCGCCGCTTGCTGCTTAGCCCAACGCGCCAGCGAGGAAGAACGTCAACCTCGCTTGCGCGTCGGGCTAAACAGAAAATCGTGGGACTGGAATCGGCTTCGGCGGGAACTATCTCCGGGACAAGCTCATCCGGAGAGCCTGTGACATGAGTACCGCACCACTTGTTGCCGCCCTGACGAATCTCCGCAAGGAGGCCGTGGAACGCAGCGACCGCCAACTGCTCGACGCCTACGCCGTCGCCAACGACCAGTCCGCCTTCGCTGCCCTTGTGCGGCGACACGGACCGATGGTGCTGGGTGTCTGTCGCCGCCTGCTGCGCGACCTGCACGATGCGGAGGATGCCTTCCAGGCCACCTTCCTCGTGCTGGCGCGCGGCGTCCACAGCATCCGCAAGGGCGATTCGCTATCGGGCTGGCTGCACGGGGTCTGCTATCGGGTCGCCATGAGAGCCAAACGAGACGCCGCTCGACGCCGCCAGCACGAGGGCCGGGTTCCACCGCGGACGGAAGCTCCCGCCTGGGAAACCGGCTGGCGTGAGTTGCAGATCGTCCTCGACGAAGAGGTCGAGCAACTGCCACCGGCCTACCGAACCGCGTTCGTGCTGTGCTGCCTCGATGGGCTGAGCAAGCCGGAGGCCGCCCGCCGGCTGGGGGTAAACGAGAACACCGTCTCCAGTCGGCTGGCACGGGCCCGTAAGCAGATGCGCGAGCGACTGGCTTGCCGTGGCATCAGCCTGAGCGCGGTCCTGGCAGCGCTGGCCGTCTCAGGCCGGGGGCGAGCCGCGGTCCCGGCAACGCTGGCCCGCACGGGGGGAGCAGCGGCCCGGCTCGGTGCCGGTCCGCCGGTCACAGGTCTCTCCGCGAAGGCCCTTTCTCTCGCGGAAGGAGTGACCCGGACCATGCTGCCAAAGAAGTTCAAAATGGCGAACGTGCTCATCCTGACCCTGTGCGCCCTGGGCACCGGCCTGACGGTGCTCGGCCGGCCGGCGCCCACCTCGAAGGACCCGCCCCCTGCAAAGACGGACCGGCCCGCGACAGGCACAAAGTTGGAACCGGCAAAGGGACAGAAAGACGGCTCCCTCGAGGTCGGCGGCCGCGTGCTCGATCCCGAGGACAAGCCGGTCGAGGGTGCCCGCATCTATCTGCTCGATCAAACCGTGAGCGAGCGGGCCCCCGCAGTGCGGGCGACCAGCGCTGCGGAGGGTCGTTTCCGCTTCACGGTCCCCCCGAAGGAGAACCCCCTGCACGGAGGAGTTTACCAGCCCTGGCGTTACGTCTTCGTGGTGGCGATGGCGAAGGGGTTCGGGCCGGCGCTGGCCGCGCTTGGCGACCCCACGGCAGCCGACAAGCAAACCCTGCGCCTGGGTCGCGACGACGTGCCGATCAAGGGCCGCGTCCTCGACCTCGAAGGCCGGCCCGTCGCCGGCGCCAAGGTAGTCGTGGAAGCTCTGATGGTGCCGAACAAGGGAGACCTGACAGCCTTCCTCGCCTCACTGGAGGCCAGCAAGGACGGCTACCCGTCGGAGAACGAATTCCTGACGAGTCTACACGGCCAGGGCATTGACCGGCTGTTCCCCGAGGTCACGGCCGACAAAGAAGGCCGCTTCGAGCTGCGCGGCATCGGCTGGGAGCGCGTCGTCAACCTGACCATCTCCGGGCCGACCATCGAGACGAAGCAGGTGCGCGTGCGGACGCGGCCGGGCAAGACCCTGGAGCGCCTTGAGTGGAAGCAGTACCACACCACGGGCACTCTGACCTATTACGGATCGACCTTCGAGCACGCGGCAGCTCCGACGCGCCCGGTTGTTGGTGTGGTCCGCGACAAGGACACCGGCAAGCCCATCGCCGGCGCCACGGTCCAGAGCATGATGCTTGCCGGAGACAACCTCTACGGGCGGACGTTCATCCGCACCACGACCGATCGCGACGGCCGTTATCGCCTGGTCGGCCTGCCCAAGGGCGAGGGTAATCTGATTCGGGCCGTGCCAGCCCCCGGACCAGCCTTTGCGCCGGTCGAGAAGCGCGTGCCCAATCCACCGGGCCTCGAAGTCGCGACCGTCGACTTCGAGTTGAAGCGCGGCGTCTGGATCAAGGGACGCGTCCTCGACAAGGTCACCGGCAAGCCGGTGCGGGGGAGTGTCGAGTATTTCGTGTTCAGGGACAATCCGAACCTAAAGGACTTCCCCCGGATCGGCCTGAATAATCACAACGAAAGCGACGCCAGCGGCCATTTCCGCTTCATCGGTCTGCCGGGGCGCGCCCTCATTGCTGTCCGAGCACACGGGGATCGCTACGTGACCGGCGTCGGCGCCGAGCGATACAAGGAGCGCGACCAGTTTGGGCACATTGTCGGCACGTCGCCACTCTGTCTGGCGAACGGCTATCACACGCTCATCGAGATCGACCCGGCGAAGGACGCTGAGTCGACGAGTTGCGAGATCGTCCTTGATCCTGGCAGGACTCCAAGCGGGACCGTGCTCGGTCCGGACGGCAAGCCGCTGGCCGGTGCGCGGGTGTGTGGGCTCGCCTCGTATGCCTCCACTTACTGGGGTTACGAACCGCTGCGGACCGCGGAGTACACCGTCTTCGGCGTGAGCAAGGACCGGCCGCGCACGCTGCTCTTCCTCCACGAGGGCACCAAGATGGCCGGCTCGCTGCGTCTGAAGGGGGATGAGAAGGGGCCGCTCGAGGTCCGGCTGAAGCCGTGGGGCACGCTCAAGGGCCGCCTCGTTCGGGCAGGGGGTGAACCGCGAACCGGCGCCGACCTGATGTTCCTGCTCGGCAATCGGTTCGACGATCCGGATCGGGGGACGCACCCGACGCGGCACTTCCCGATCGGCAAGGACGGCACGTTTCGCATCGAGGGGCTGGTCCCTGGGATGAAGTACGATCTGGGCGTGCTGGAAAAAGGGATGATCGTCGGCTCCATTTTCAAGGACCTCACGATTAAGGCCGGCCAGACGAAGGACCTGGGCGACGTCCAGGTCGGCGAGTAACCGGGGGGGAGCGTGGGCCCCTCCCGGCCGGTGAAAAAAAGTTGTGCCGCGCGGGCGGTTCCGGCGGAAGTCCTGTGGAGTTTCCCGGGACCGTCCCGCGAACGTTCACAACTTACCCACGCAAGGGAACCGCGATGAAGTCGCAGGCTCTCCGACCCCTGCTGACGGCCCTCCGCCGCCCGGCCGACGACCGGCGGGTGAGCGACCGGCAGTTGCTGCAGTACTACCTCGACCAAGGCGACGAGTCCGCCTTCGCCGTCCTGGTCGGGCGGCACGGACCGCGCGTCCGGGCGGCGTGCCGGCAGGTGCTGGCCGACGAGGCCGATGTCGATGACGCCTTCCAGGCCACCTTCGTGGTGCTGCTCGACAAGGCCCGATCGATGTACTGGCGCCCCGCCCTGGGCGGCTGGCTGTTCGGCGTGGCCCACCGGGTTGCGTTGCGGGCCCGTACTCGCGCCGCCGCCCGGCACCGGCACGAGTCCCGCGTCGTCCGGCCCGCCTCCCGCCCGGACGTCGACCTGTCGTGGCGCGAGGCGGTGGCAGTCCTGCACGAGGAACTGGACCGGCTGCCCGACCCGCTCCGCCTGCCGCTACTATTGTGCTATCTCGACGGCCTCAGCCGCGACGAGGCGGCCCAGCAGCTCGGCTGGACACCCGGCACGGTGAAGGGCCGCCTGGAGCGGGGGCGGCTGCGGCTGCGGGACCGGCTGGCCCGGCGCGGCATCACGTTGACGACAGGCTTGCTGGCAGTCCTGGGGAACTCCGGCGCGGCGTGTACGGTGCCGCCGCGGCTCGTTCAGACCACCTTGCAGGCCGTGGCGAGGCGGGCTTTGCCTGCCCCCGCCCTGGCCCACGGAGTTCCCCCGATCATGTGGAAAAACTACACCGGGCTGCTCGCCGGACTTCTGCTCGTCGCCCTTGCTGTCGGCGGCAGCCACCTGCTCAGCCATGCCGGAACGGTCCCGGCCGTTTCCGCCACGGGTCACCTCGAGGAACGCCCCCGCCGAACGGAACCCCCGCCGCGGGACAAGCCGTCAGCGCCCGAGAGTATCACTGTGCAGGGCCGTGTCCTTGGGCCCGACGGGAAGCCACGGGCCGATGTCGACGTCTACCTGGACCGGGACACAACGGCTTCCGTCGCTGCGGCGCGGCGGGCGATCAGCGGGAAGGACGGCCGCTTCAGCTTTCGTCTCGACCCGACCCCGTTCGCGAAAGCCCCCGGTCGGGCAGACTCCTGGCGAGACGCTCGCGTCGTCGCCGTCGCGGACGGCCTCGGGCCAGCCTGGGCAACGGCGGGCCGGGCCACAGAGGGCGGGCTGTCCCTGCGGCTGGTTTCCGACCTTCCGCTTGAGGGCCGCATCCTGACGCTGGAAGGCAGGCCAGTTGCCGGGGCACGCGTGCGGTTGCGGTCACTGACAGCCTGGGCGAGCGAGGCGGAACTGTCCGCCCACCTGCGCGCTGTGGCCGCCGGCGATGCCCCGCCCCGGCCATTCGGCTTTCTTGGCGAGGTGCCCGGCCGGTCGAACGAGTGGAAGACCGACGACCAGGGACGGGTCCGCATCACCGGCCTGGGCCGCGACCGGCTCGCCGGGCTGGAGGTCACCGGACCCGGCATTGCCCACGATACCATTCTGGCGGTGACGCGGGCCGGCAAGCCGGTCATTGGCCGGCCGGGGCCGTACTGGGCGACGATCTACCCGGCAACGTTCGAGCATGCCGCAAAGCCGGGCCGCGTCCTCGCCGGCAAGGCCATCGATGCCACGACCGGACGGCCGATCGCAGGGATCTTCGTGCAAAGCGCGGGCGCGCCGCCCAAGACCGTCACAGATGCCGAGGGGCGCTACGAGCTGGCGGGACTGCCGAAGGCGAACAAGTATATCCTCTACGTTCAGCCGGCACGGGGGGACGTGCCCTACATCGCGGTCCGCATCGACGTGACGGACACCACCGGTGTGGGGCCGCTTCGTGCCGACCTGCGTATCCCGCGCGGCATCCCGCTGCGGGTGCAGGTGAAGGAGCCGGCGACCGGGAAGCTCCTGCGTTCCGGGGTTTCCTACGTCTCCTACGTCCCGCTCTATCCCAACAAGAACGCGCCGGAGAACCTCCCCGGCTTGATGCTAGGGACCAAGCTGGAGCCCGACGGCTCCTACCGTGGTGCGGTGCTGCCGGGGCCAGGGGCGATCTGTGTGATGTGCTCGGGCGGCGACTACCTGCCGGCCGCCGTCAACCAGAAGACCTTCTTCCGCCTCGACCGCGTGCCGAGAGACGAGAAGATCCTACCGGCCAGCGAAGTGCTCTGGACGGCCGGCCCGAATTCCAACCCGCTGCCGCAGCGGCAGTTCCAGGTGATCGAACTGATCGACCCGTCGGCCGGTGCCAAAGAAGTGTCGCTGACGCTGAAGCCCGACCCGGGCAAGTCGGCGACGATCCGCCTCCAGGACGCGGACGGGCACCCGCTGACCGGGGTGCGCGTCTGGGACTGGCGGCGCGGGGAGGAGTGGGGCCCGCCGCTGGCGGCGGCCGGGCTGAAGGTGTCGGGGCTCGGCCCGGGGAGGCCGCGCTACCTGGTCTTCCGCCACGAGGGCCGGAAGCTGGCCGGCACCGTGATCGTGCGGGGAGAGGAGGCCGGCACCGTCACGGTGGCGCTGCAGCCCTGGGGGACGGCGACGGGCCGGCTCGTGGACACCGCCGGCAAGCCGCTACCGCGCCACGAGTTGAGGGGAAGGAACGCCCCGACGGGCCGCGACCGGGCCTTGACGCTGCCCGGCGCCGTCCGCACCGACGACGAGGGAAAGTTCCGCCTCGATGGATTGGTGCCGGGCGGGGAGTATTACTTGATGGCGTCGAAGTACCTCCCCCAGGTGGGGGAGTTCATCGGGGTTGGCCATCTAGCCGACCCGGTGACCGTCCGGCCGGGCGAGACGAAGGACCTGGGCGATGTCCAGGTCCGCCGGATCGGCAAGTGAATCGGGGGACACAATCCATGAACAAGACGTTGCAGCGCAAGCCGGCGCGAGTGGAAGGGCCGTGGGCCCCCTACGCGCCGGACGACAAGGCCCCGTGGGACCTGCGGCGAGTGGTTCACCTGCACCGGCGGGGCGGCTTCGCCGCGACCTGGGCCGAGCTCCAGCGCGACCTGAAGGACGGGCCCAAGGCGTCCCTCGACCGCGTTCTGGAGGGCAAGGCACGGAGCGAGGGCGTGCCGGAAAACTTCGAGGCGACGGCGCGTCTGCTGGCCGACGCGGCGGCCGGCTCGCGCGATCCGGCCCGACTCAAAGCATGGTGGGTCTATCGCATGCTGTTCGGCCCTGACGCGCTGACCGAGCGGCTCGTGCTGATGTGGCACAACCACTTCGCGACGAGCAACCTGAAGGTCAACGATCTGTCGGCGATGCGGCGGCAGAACGAGATCTTCCGCGAACATGCCCGCGCTCCGTTCGCCAAGTTGCTCAACGCCACCGTGCGCGACCCGGCACTCTTGCTCTGGCTGGACGCCCAGGTCAACCGCAAGGGGCATCCCAACGAGAACCTCGGCCGCGAGCTGATGGAGCTCTTCACGCTCGGGATTGGGCACTACACGGAGAAGGACGTCAAGGAGGCGGCTCGCGCCCTGACCGGCTGGACAGTCGTCGACGAGGCCTTCACGGACGTGCCGGTGCGCCACGACGACGGCGAGAAGACCATTCTCGGCCGCCAGGGCCACTGGAAGGGTGCCGACCTGGTGAAACTGCTGCTGGAGCATCCAGCGACGGCGAACCGGCTGGCGTTCCGTCTCTGCGAACTGTTCATGGGCGAGGGGACCGTCGACGCGGCTGCGGTCAAGGCCCTCGCCGACGGCCTGCGCGAGCGCGATCTCGACATCGGCTGGGCGGTCGGCACGATGCTGCGGTCCCGGGCGTTCTTCGCGGAGGCGAACCTGGGACGGCGCGTGGTCGGGCCAGTCGAGTACGTGATCGGATCGGCGCGGGCGCTGGAGTTGTTCGAGCCGCCGTCGAGCACGCTGGTGCTGGCGGAGTGGATGGCCCGGTTGGGCCAGGACCTGTTCTATCCGCCCAACGTCGGCGGCTGGCCGGGGGGCAGGACGTGGCTGACGACGCGGGCCCTGATTGGCCGGGCGAACTGCGCCGCGGCGCTGGTCGACGGGGCGCGGGTGGGTCGGCCTGGCCCGATGGACGCCCTCGCCCTCGCCCGCCGGCACGGCCACGGCAAGGACGGCGCCGACCTGATCACCTTCTGTACGAAATTACTGGTGGGCGTCGAGCCGTCCGTCGCATGGCGCGAGCGGCTCGACAAGGCGCTGGGCAAGGAGGCGGCGGGCGCCGACGGCGCCCGCAAGGCGGTCGCCCTGGTCCTTGCCATGCCGGAAGCACAACTGGCTTGAATGTGTGTTCAAGAACGATTTTTCCGGCGAGCGGGGCCAGTGATGGCCCCGGTGACAGGAACAGACCGGGGCCATCACTGGCCCCGCTCGCCTCGTACCATCCGCCCTCAACATCGGAGACCTGCTCATGCTCTCACGACGCGATTTCCTGAAATCCTCGACACTGATCGCCCTGGCGCCAACCGTACCGGGCTTCCTGGCGCGGACCGCACGAGCGGCGGCCCCGCAACGCGACGGCCGCGTGCTGGTCGTCCTCCAACTCGACGGAGGCAACGACGGCATCAACACGGTCGTTCCATTCAACGACGAAGGCTATGCTAAATATCGTAAGACGCTGCGCCTGGCGAAGGAGCGGCTCGTCAAGGCCGACGGCAAGGTGGGGCTGCATCCGTCGCTCGGCGAGTTCGGCAAACTGCTGGAGAAGGGACAGCTGGCGGTGGTGCAGGGCGTCGGCTATCCGAATCCCAACCGCTCGCACTTCGAGTCGATGAAGATCTGGCACTCGGCCCGGCTCGACCCGGAGGAGCGCACGGGGCTGGGCTGGCTGGGCCGCGCCCTGGACGAGGGACCGCGGATCTCCGACGGCAGTTCGGCGTCGCTGCTGATCGGCGGCGGGCCGCCGCCGCCGGCGATCCGTGGCCGCCGCGCCGTAGCATCGGCCCTGGAGCGGCCGGAGGAGTTCGCCCTTGACGCCGGCGCCGACCCACGCCGCGCGATCGGCAAGGACGATCCGGCCGACGATCTGTCCGCGTTCGTCCGCCGCAGTATGCTCGACGCCTATGGCACAGCCGACCGCCTCGCCCAGATCAGCCGGGCAAAGGATGACGGCGCCCGCTATCCCGGCAGTGAGCTAGGGAATCGCCTGCAGCTGGTGGCGCGGCTGCTCAAGGCGGGTCTCGGCACGCGCGTTTTCTACACGCTGCAGGGCGGCTACGACACGCACAGCGCGCAGATCTTCACGCACAGCAACCTTCTGTTCGATATGAACAGCGCGGTGAAGGCGTTCCTCGATGACATGGCCGCGTCGAAGCTGGCCGACCGCGTGACCGTGCTGATGTTCAGCGAGTTCGGCCGGACGGTGAAGGAGAACGGCTCGGCCGGCACCGACCACGGCACATCAGGGCCGGTCTTCCTGGCGGGGGCGCCGGTCAAGGGCGGCGTGGTCGGAACGGCGCAGAGTCTGCTCGACCTCGACCCCAAGCATGGCGACTTGCGTGTCGGCATCGACTTCCGGCGGATCTACGCGGCGGTACTGGAGGACTGGCTCGGCCTGCCGGCGAAGACGGCTCTCGGCGGCACCTTCGAGCGCCTCCCGCTGTTCCGCGCCTGACGGTAGGACGACAGGCGAGCCGCCTGTCGCTACGGCGGATCAGAGGAGCCGCTCGATCAGCGCGTCGGCCACATACTTGCCCCGCCGCGTCAGGAAGACATGGCCGCCGTCGTCGCCGAGCAGGCCCAGCTCGACATGACGAGCGATCGCAGGGCCCGCCAGCGCGTCGAGGTCATATCCCGTCTGCGCACGGAACGCGGCGCGGCCGATGCCCTCCTTGCGACGCAGCTGCAGCGCCATCGTCTCCCGCGCTCGCTCCTCCGGAGAGAGTTCCTCGCTCTGAAAGGTCGTCGACTCACCGGCGAGGGCGCGCTGGAGGTAACCTTTCAGGCTGCGTGTATTCAGCTCGCGGCGTCCGTTGAGGTAACGCGCCGCCCCCATGCCGAATCCGAAATAGGCCTCGTTCGCCCAGTATACCTGGTTGTGGCGCGAGCGGCGCCCCGGCAGAGCGAAGTTCGAGATCTCGTAGTGCTCGAAGCCGGCCGCCTCCAGCGTGTCGATCCCCCGTGCGTACAGGGCCAGCTCCTGCTCCTCGCCGAGCGCGACGACCTCACCCCGGCCGCGTCGCTTCCAGAGCGGCGTCCCCTTCTCATAGGTCAACCCGTAGGTCGAGACGTGATCGGGCCCCAGCCCGAGCGCGCGCTCCAGGTCGTCCTGCCACTCGCCCTCGGTCTGTTCGGGGACGCCGAAGATCAGGTCAAGAGAAATTTGACCGATCCGCTTTCGCACGATCTCCACGGCGCGCGACACATCCTGGGGGGCGTGGTCGCGCTCCAGCGCGCGGAGCAGGTGCGGGTGGAACGACTGGGCGCCGAGACTGACGCGCGTGACACCGTGGCTGGCCAGCACCACGACCTTGTCGGCGTCCAGCGTGCCGGGATTTGCCTCGACGGTGAACTCGTGCCCCGGCTCCGCGGAGAGCCAGCGCGTGACGTCGCCCAGCAGGCGGGCGAGTTGCGCGGCGCTGAGATACGTCGGGGTGCCGCCGCCGAGGAAGATCGTCTGCACCGGCTCGGGCGTGCCGAGGGTCGCCAGCTCGGCAGACAGGGCGTCGAGGTACAGCTCGATGAGGTGGTCTTGTCCGACGGCGATCGCGAAGTCACAGTAGCTGCAGCGGTGAGCGCAGAACGGGACGTGGACGTAGGCGGCGCGAGGCCACAGCCAGGCGGGCGGCCGATCCGATGAGGATCTCACAGGAGGAAGTCAGCCCCGCTTCTTGGCGTACGCCTTGCGCGGCGGCGAGATGATGCCGAGCGAGGTGCCGCTGCGCTTGGCATAGCGCTCCTTGCGGCCGTCGTCGAGGTAACGGATGCCGACCCGCGTCGTCTGGTTCGTGGTCGGGTCGATCAGCATCACGTTGGAGGCGTCGATCGGCATCTCCTTGGACAGCCGGCCGCCCTGAGCGGCGCGCTGGCTGCGGCGCACGTGCTTGTAGACGCGATTGACGCCCTCGACCACGATCTTGCCCTTCTTGGGATCGACGCGCAGCACGCGTCCGCGCGTGCCCTTGTCGTCGCCGCAAATCACTTCCACCGTGTCGCCCTTGCGAATGTGCATGGTGCTCGCTTCTCCGCTTTCAACCTCAACCCGACGCGCCAGCGAGGCCTCATCGTGCCCCTCGCTGGCGCGTCGGGCTCATTCAATCGTCTACGATACAGATTCGTCGTGCGGGGGGGAAGGGAGACGCCGGGGAGGTTGTACCGGATGAGGAGGACAGCGGGGCCCCGAAATCTGAGCACGGAGAGTCCCAGGCTTTCTCTCGCGGCCCCGGTGTCCTTCCGGGGCCGCTTCTTTTTCCCGCTCGCTCTCGCTCCCGCCGATCCCGCTTGACCCTTCCGCCGGTCCTCTGGCATCATCTCCTTCCGCGGCAGGGACGGATTTGAGCCGGTTGGAGCCACAGGCATGGACGCACAGGGGACTGAGAGTCGAGGGGTCGGTCTGACGTCGGCGGAGTTGCCGCCGTCTTTGCCGGCCTGGTTGCCGTTCCTCTGGCGGCGCGTCCTGTTCCCCGGCACCCGGCCGGCTGAAGAAGCCTTCCGCGGGCGGGGGGCGCTGCTCTGGTTGCTGCTCCTGCCGGCCGTCCTGCTCTACCCCTGTCTGTCGTTCGACCTCTTCGAGCCGGACGAGAGCCGCTACGCGCAGATCCCGCGCGAGATGCTCGCCCGTGGCGAGTGGGTCGTGCCGTATCTCCAGGGGGAGCCCTACCTCGACAAGCCGCCCCTGTTCTACTGGCTGGTAATGGGCAGCTACCGCGTCTGCGGCGTGAGCCCGGAGGCGGCTCGGCTGGTCCCGGCGCTAGCGCTGCACCTGTGCGTGCTGCTCGTCTACCTGCTGGGGCGTCGGCGCGTGGGCGAGCGGGCCGCTTTTCGGGGAGCGCTGGTGCTGGGCCTGGCGCCCGGTTTCCTGGGCATGGGACGCTTGCTCATCCTCGATGGCCTGCTGACGCTGTGGACGACGCTGGCCCTGCTGGCGGCGTTCGAGGCGCTGTCCGGCGAGCGGCTGCGCTGGGGCTGGTGGTTGCTGTCGGCGCTGGCGTGCGGACTCGGCGTGCTGACCAAGGGGCCGGTGGCGGGGCTGCTGCTGGTCCCACCGCTGCTGTTGCACGGCTGGCTGGCTGGCGGGTTCTGCCGCGCCGGCCTGCGCGCGCTGCTGATCTTTGCCGGTGTCGTCGCGGCGGTGGTGCTGCCGTGGTACGTGGCCGTGTGCCTGCGCATGCCGGAATTCGCCCGCTACTTCCTGTGGGAGCAGAATGTCCTGCGTTTCGTGGCACCGTTCGACCACCCGCGCGGCGTCTGGTTCTATCTGCCGGTGGTCCTGGTCGGACTGCTGCCCGCGACGCTGCTGCTGGTCCCGTTCGTGCGATTTCTGCTGTCCGGCAAGGAGGATTCTGCCTCGCGGCGCTGTCCGGAGCTTGGCTTTCTGCTGCTGGGCGGCGGCTGGTGCCTGCTCTTCTTCACGCTGTCGGGCTGCAAGCTGCCGACCTACGTGCTGCCGGCGTTTCCGCCGCTGGCGCTGGCGCTGGGGTATTTCGTCGCCCACGGCAGCTGGCGGCACTCGCGCTGGCTGGCCGGCGTCGCCACCACCGCGTTCCTGCTGCTGCTGGGGTTCCACCACCTGCTGCTGCCCTGGTACGCCCATTATCGCTCGCCCCTGCAGCGGTCGGACGTGCTGGTGCGCTACTGCGCCGACCCCAACGCCTCGGTCGTCTGCTACCCGCGGCCGTGCAACGTGGTGGCCTACTTCCTGGGCCGCGACGACCTGCACAATTACCGGAGCAAGGAGATTGAGGAGCTCCGCACGCTGGTGCGCTTACAGCCGCGGACGGTCATCCTGTGTACGCATCGACACGCCCTGGACGGGCTGCGCGAGTTGCTGCCGCCGGAGGTGCGGATCGTGAAGACCGCGCACTTCGGCCTCGGTCCGATCCCCGGCGTGCCCGCGTCGCTGACCGCGCGGGTGCGGCATTTCCTCGGCGGCACGGCGCTGGGGCTGTCGGATCTGGCTGTGGTCGAGCCAAAGACGCAGGACCAGCCCGTGGCACGAGCGATGAGGAACGGTCTCGCGCCGCGGTAAATCACTCCTTGCCAAGGGGAATGTGCCCGGGGCCGCTTGGCTTTTCCCCGACGAGATGCCCTTCTCCAGCCCAGGCGTTGCCCTGGGGGCCTTGTTTTTTCTTCGCGATTTGGTTTGCTTTCTCTGTCGGTCCGTCGTCCCCTCGCCCGTCCTGCGCGATCGAGCATCATGGGTCAGATCTCCATCAAGAACCAGCAGGAAGCCGTCCCCGTCGACTTCCGCCGACTGCGCAAGGTGGCCCGCGCCGTGCTCGACGGCGAGGGCAAGGGCGACGGCCGCGTCGGCATCGCTCTGCCCGCGGCCACGACGTGCAGGCCGAGCTGGCACTGTACGTCATCCACGGTCTGCTGCACCTGTGCGGCTACAACGACCACGAGGAGGAGAGCCGCGCCGCCATGCGCGTCCGCGAGCGCCACTACCTGAAGCTGCTCGGCCTGCCCGACATTGCCCCCAGGGAAGAGGAATAATACCAGGCAAGGAGGAACGGATCATGGCGACGCGCACTCCTCCCGAGGCACCCGAAGAGGGAACCCTGGCCGACCTGCTTCATCGGTGTCGGGCTCATAGAATCACTCCGAGTATCCCAGCTACGAAAGGACGGCACCCGTGACGAAACCGCTGAACGTCGGCATGATCGGCTACGGCTTCATGGCCAAGGCTCACTCCAATGCCTACGCCCAAGTCAACCACTTCTTCGACCTGTCCCATCGCCCCGTTCTCAAGGCGATCTGTGCCCGCAGTGCGGACAATGCCAAGGTCTTCGCCGACCGCTGGGGCTACGAGTCAGTCGAGACGGACTGGCGCAAGCTGATCGGGAGAAAAGACATCGACCTCGTCGACATCTGCGTGCCGAACAACCTGCACGCGGAGATCGCGACCGCCGCAGCGCAGGCCGGCAAGATGATCCTGTGCGAGAAGCCGCTGGCGATGAACGGCCCCGAGGGCCTGAAGATGGTCGAGGCCGTCGAGAAGGCGGGCGTGCCGAACATGGTCTGGTACAACTACCGCCGCATCCCGGCGGTCACGCTCGCCCGGCGCATCATCGAAGACGGCAAGCTCGGCCGCGTCTTCCACTACCGGGCCAAGTTCCTGCAGGACTGGACGATCAGCCCCGACGTGCCGCAGGGCGGGACGGCAACTTGGCGCCTTGCCGTCGAACAGGCCGGCAGCGGCGTCACCGGCGACCTGCTCGCCCACTGCATCGACACGGCGCTGTGGCTCAACGGCCCGCTCGACACGGTCAACACCATGACCGAGACCTTCATCAAGGAGCGCAAACACAACCTCACCGGCAAGGTGGAGAAGGTCGGCATCGACGATGCCTGCACCTTCATGGGCCGTTTTGCCAACGGCTCGCTGGCCACGTTCGAGTCGACGCGCTACGCGCGCGGCCACAAGGCGCTGTACACACTGGAGGTCAACGGCGAGCACGCTTCGATCGCGTGGGACTTGCACGATCTGCATCGGCTGCAATATTTCGACCACCGCGACGAGGGCCGGCTGCGCGGTTGGCGTTCGATCCACGTGACCGACCACGGCGGCGGGCACCCGTACATGGACAAGTGGTGGGTGCCGGGCCTGCAGATCGGCTACGAGGCCACGTTCGTGCATCAGCTGGCGGACTTCTTCACCGGGCTGAAAGAGAGCAAACCGGCGATGCCCGATTTCCGCGACGCCTACCAAACGCAGCTCGTCCTCGACGCCGTGCTGCAGTCGGCCAAGGATCAGAAGTGGGTCAACGTGGCGAAGGGATGACCCGAGGCAAACCCTGACAGCAGGAGGACATGAGGATGTCAACGGCCGCAGTGAGACTCATCACCGCCGAGGAGTTCGCTCGGATGCCCCAGCCACCGGACGGCTCCCGGCAGGAACTGGTTCAGGGAGTGATCGTCACCATGCCACCAGCGAAAAGCCCGCACGGAGCGTGCTGCTCTCGAATCCATCTGCGACTGGGTGCGTTCGTGGAGGCCAACAAGTTGGGACAGGTCTTCATCAACGATACCGGCTTCATCCTCGAGCGCGACCCCGACACAGTGCGCGGGGCCGACGTCTCGTTCTGGAGTGCCGAGCGGCTGCCGGAAATCCCCGAAGGGTACATCACCTTTCCGCCCGACCTGGCAGTGGAGGTAGTCTCACCCGGCGACCACTTCGCTCGCATCCAAAGGAAAGTAGTGCATTACCTGACCAAGGGCATCCGGCTGCTGTGGGTAGCCGACCCCCAGGATCGCAGCGTGACGGTCTACCACCCGGGGGAACTGCCGCGCATCCTCGAGGAGAACGACACGCTGACCGGCGAGGGCGTCGTCCCCGGGTTCAGCTGCCGGGTCGGGGACCTCTTCCCCTGATCGCGTGCAGAAGTTCTTTTCGCGGTGTCACTCTTGCACCAGTCGCCGTGCCGTGTCGGTGATCCGCTCGACGCTGGGGACGTAGACCGACTCCAGTGCCGCGGCACACGGCAACGGCGTGTCGGGAGCGGCGACGCGAGTAATGGGGGCGTCCAGGTCGTCGAAGCTGGTCTCGCCCAACCGGGCCGCCACCTCGGCGCCCCAGCCGCCGCTGAGGTTGTCCTCCTCGACGATCAGCACCCGGCCCGTCCGGGCCACCGACGCGCGGATCGTTTCCAGGTCCAGGGGGACCAGGCTGCGGACGTCGATTACCTCCGCCTCGATGCCCTCCGCGGCAAGGCGCTCCGCGGCAGTGAGGGTGCGGTGGGTCATCAACATATTGGCAAGGATAGTCAGGTGCGAGCCTGGGCGGCGGACGGCCACGGTGCCCAGCGGCACCTCGTAGTCGCCGGCCGGCACCTCGCCCATCGGGTCGAGCGAGGTCTTCTCCTTGCGTCCGCCCTTGGCCCCGTACAGAAGCTTGTGCTCCAGAAAGACGACGGGATTGTCGTCGCGAATGGCGGCCAGTAGCAGACCCTTGGCGTCGTAGGGCGTGGATGGGCAGACCACCTTCAGGCCCGGCGTGTGCAGGAAATAGGCCTCCGTACATTGGCCGTGCTGGGCGCCGCGGCCAGAGGCGCCGACCGGCAAGCGCAGCACCAGCGGCACCTTCACCTGGCCGTTGCTCATGTAGTGCATCTTGGCGGCCTGGTTGACGACCTGGTCCATGGCGCAGAAGACGAAGTCGCCGTACTGCATCTCGGCGACGGGCCGCATGCCCATCATCGCCGCGCCGATGGCGGCGCCGACGATGGCGATCTCCGAGATCGGCGTGTCCATGACGCGCTCGTGGCCGAACTCCTCCGACAGCCCGAGCGTCACGGTGAAGCCGCCGCCGAAGCCGCCGGGCACGCCGAGGTCCTCGCCCAGGAGGAAGACCGACGGGTCGGCGCGCATTGCCACGCGCAGCGCATCGCGGAGCGCCTCGGTCATGCTCAGGCGGCGCGTGGCGGAGGATTGCTCGGCCGGGGAGTCAGGAATATTCCGGATCACAAATACCCTCTCAGTCGGCGAACACGTGGCGGAAGCACTCGGCGGCCAGTGGCTCAGGGCTCGCCACGGTAAACGCGACTGCCTCCTCGATGTCCGCCTGGCAGGCGCGCTCAATCGCTTCCAGGTCGCGCTCGCTCTGCTGATACTCGTCGAGGAGGCGGCGGCGGAACAGGTCCACCGGGTCGCGCTGGCGCCAGCGCTCGAACTCCTCTTTGCTGCGGTAGTTGCCCGCGTCGCCGCGCGAGTGGCCCTTGAAGCGGTACGTCTTGTACTCCAAGAGCGTCGGGCCCCCGCCAGAGCGGGCGCGCTCCACGGCCTCAAGGGCGGACTGGTGGACAGCGAGCACGTCCATGCCGTCCACGACCTGGCCGGGGATGCCGTAGGCCGCCGCTCGGTCGGCGATGTCGGTGACGCGGAGGCTTTGCGCGATGTGCGTCGAGGCCGCGTAAAGATTGTTCTCACAAACGAAGACGACCGGCGCATCCTTGACCGCCGCCAGGTTGATGCCCTCGTGCAGGGCGCCGATGTTGGCCGCGCCGTCGCCGAAGAAGCTGACGGCCACGCGGTCCTCACGCCGCAGTTTGAAGGCCAGGGCGGCGCCGACCGCGATCGGGACGTTGGCGCCGACGATGGCGTTGGACGGCATCGCCCCCACCTCGACGGCGGCCAGGTGCATCTGCCCGCCCTTGCCGCCGGCCGCTGCCTTGCCCCAGATCTCTGCGCTGACCCCCTTCAGCGAGGCGCCCTTGGCGAGCAGGTGCCCGACGGGGCGGTGCGTGCTGAAGATGACATCGTCGGCGCGGAGGACGGCGCAGACACCGACGGCGACCGCCTCCTGTCCCTGGCACTGGTGCAGCGTACCGGGGACCTGGCCTTTCAGGAACAGGAGATAAAGGTGATCCTCATAGCGGCGAATGAGGACCATCCGGCGGTACACGTCGAGTAACTGCTGCGGAGTAAGCGGCCTGTCTGGGCTCATGACACGGTCTCGTTTCTTGTCTTGGGTAAGAACGTCACGCTTGCCCCCTCCCGGCCCGGCCGGCGCTGCCGAACGCGCGCATGAATTCCTCCACGACCGACTGAAGCGCCAGCCTTCCGGCGACCAGCACATCCGGCGGCAGCCCCGAGCCGATGACCTCGTAGGGGTTCGGGTGGTGCCGCTGCTCGTCACAGGCCGAGCACAGGGCCCGGAAGTACGCCTGCTTCAGGGCGCTGCCCACGTTGATCTTGCGGGCGCCGAGGGCGACGGCCGCACACAGGCTTTCGCGCTCCACCGAGGTCGCCCCGTGCAGCACGAACGGAACCGCGACCGCCTGACGGATGGCCCGCAGTCGCTCCAGATCAAGCACCACAGCGCGCCGGCCGTGCAGATGGACCTGGCCGACGTTCACCGCCAGGGCGTCGACGCCGGATTCCTCGACGAACTGGCGGGCCGCCTCGGGGTCCGTCAGCCGTCGCTCTGCGGGCTCCTCGGTCATCTCGCCCGCGACACCGACC